>JBARGS010000292.1:0-1547 GCA_049798495.1 Candidatus Korobacteraceae bacterium
CAAGTAAGCCTGCACAGGATTATGCGCTAAGCAAGGTCGATTTCTCTGACCCTTCCGTGGGACATGGCACGACCATCCCCAATCCGCCGTCGCCACCGGCATCGGACTCAACCGCCGATCTGAAAAAGCCCTCGCTGGTGTTTGTGCGTTCGACGGAAATCAGACCGACGCTCAAGCCGAACTCACCTGAGGATATAGACGAGACCCTGGCGCTTGCGGCGGGCACCCGACTGGTGGCGCGACTGCAAACGCCGGTTAGTTCGGCAGTCGCCGCTCCAGTTGTGGCGGTCATTGAATACAACTACGAGCGCAACGGACAGATCGTTCTGGCGGCAGGCTCGAAGGTTCTTGGCCGCCTGACGCAGGTAAATCCGTCCGGCTATGTGGGCATTCAATTCAGCCGGGTGGAGATGTCCGATGGAACGACCGAAAAGATCGATGCCTCGGCCATGAGCCTGAATTTCGGGCTACTCAAGGGCGACGTCTCTGGCAAAAAGACTGGCACGAAGTTTCTTGTACGGACCCTGACAGGGATGGGGACAATCGCGTCTTATCTGGTCGGCCCACAGGGTTCAACTTCAGCCGGCCTGATTTCTCCCAACACACTGATGCGAGAACGCCTGGCTGACAACGTCGCGACCGCAGGACAGGAAGAGCTAAACGGCCTGGCCTTCAATCAGAACCTCGTGGTGACCCTGCCCGGCAACACGCGCTTTTACATCGTCGTCCAGAAACCATCTTCGGACCACATGGGCACGACATCCGGGCCGCGAAATACCGGTACCAGTACAGCCAGCTTCACTGGCGGGGTGCCGACTCTCGAAGAGCTTCGCCAATTGATGCAGTTAAGAAGCGAAATCAACGAGCTCTATACCCAGGCCAGCAGTCAGGCGGCGATTCAGCCGCAGCCGCAGCAGTGAAAGGAAACGCAAAGTGGAACCAAACTGGGCTCCTCTCGAAAACCGGCTGGGCAGGACAAGTTGCGTGGGATTCATGTTCATGGGCCGAGTCAACGGGATCAACCAGTACAAGCATGGGATCACACGCACGTACTTGTACCTGGATGATGCAAGTAACTGTTACATGAAGGCAGAGAAAGGAGGTTATGTCCCCGGAAACTGGGGTGTCGAACTCGGCAAGATGGAGGCTTGCCTGGCCAGGCTGAATGCCAGCCTGGCCACCCCCTATGACGAGGAGTTTATCGTTCGGAAGCGTAACGCATTGCAAAAACAAGGGATTTCGCTTCTGACGATCGAAGTACAGCCCCACGACATAAACATTCACTGAAGGCGGCCACGGCCTGTCGCACCCGCGTCTTCTCCGTATTTGGATCACCCCGCCCCTTCCAACATCTAGTTCATAATCCAGCGGCCAAGCCCTGAGATGGGCTAAATTAAAGCTCTGTCAGGGCGGCAGGGGACGCAGGCTTGATCTTGGTCCTGTGCCGATTGGTGATGAAGTGGCGCGCTTGCCTCGAGAATGGTTCCTCAACACGCCAGCGTTATGGCTGGGAGCACTCGTGTTGATAAGTACCATACGAGGTCCTC
>JBARGS010000293.1:0-33252 GCA_049798495.1 Candidatus Korobacteraceae bacterium
GCCAATCTCGACCTGGAATGGTCGGGCGCGGTAGCGCGGAACGCCAAGCTCATCTACGTCAATTCACAGAACGCGTTGTTCGATTCGTTGCAGTACGCTGTAGACCAGAACCTCGCGCCGGTCATCAGCATCAGCTACGGAGATTGCGAGGCCAACTTCAGCAGCTCCGATATCAGCACGTTGACTCACTTGGCGCAGCAGGGTAATGCCCAGGGTCAAACCCTCGTCGCTTCGTCGGGCGATAGCGGCGCAGCCGATTGCGACTACAGCAGCGATCCCAACCATCCGGTAAAGAGCGCCACGCATGGCTACGCGGTCGACGTGCCCGCCAGCCTTCCGTACGTCACTGCGATGGGCGGCAGTGAATTCAGCGAGGGCAACGACCAGGGAGCCACGCAATATTGGAGTGGGACCAACAACAGCGATCAAGGTTCCGCGCTGTCCTACATTCCGGAGACGGCGTGGAACGATACGGCGACCGACCATTTCTTGTCCGCGGGCGGCGGCGGTGTGAGCACATTGTTTTTGAAGCCTGCGTGGCAGACTGGCCCGGGCGTACCGAACGACGGGCATCGCGATCTGCCGGATATCTCGCTGACTTCATCCGCCGATCACGATGGCTACCTGATCTGCTCGCAATCCAGCTGCGTGAACGGGTATCGCAAGTCAAACAACCTGCTGACCGTGATTGGCGGAACGTCCGCAGCCGCGCCAACCTTCGCCGGCCTGGTGACGTTGCTGGTGCAGCAGACCAATGACCGTCAGGGCAACGTCAATCCTTTTCTGTACGGATTGGTAGCGAGCGCCGCGAACGCCTTCCACGACATCACGACTGGCAATAACAAGGTGCCTTGCACGCAAGGATCGAAGGATTGCCCCGCCAGCGGCGAAATTGGTTACGATGCCGGTCCAGGCTACGACCTGGCGACGGGACTGGGGTCGGTGGACGCCGGGGCGCTCGCCGCGGCCTGGGATGGCCCCACCAATCCCGACTTTGCCTTGACGGCGAAGAGTCTTAGCCTGTCGATTTCACGAGGGACTGCAGCCACAGACGTTGTCACGATCACCGGTTTGGCGGGATACTCCGCCGCCGTCAGCCTTTCGTGCACGGTGTCGGACTCGTTGACTTCAACCACGTGTTCGATTAGCCCGAGCAGCGTCGATCCCAGCGGAACAGCAACCTTGACTATCACCGCCAATTCTCTTGCAGCGGGATTGCATCGTCACACGATGATTTCCAGCCTGGGATGGTGGATGGACAGCAGCTTTCTTTTCGCGGCAGGTCTGATGTTGGTGCGGAGGCGCGACGCTGCTGAGCGCAAGCGGGGTCGCAGACCAGTCATAATTGGCTTCGCGCTTCTGACACTGCTAGTTACCGCGTCATGTGGAGGCGGCGGCAGCAGCAGCCCACAGCAACTCAGTGCGCAGTCTTTGTCAACCGGCACCGTGACCGTGCAGGCTACCAGCGGGCGTCTCGGCCACACATTGGCCATCGCAATTAGTGTCAACTAAAGAAGCGGCGAATGGCCCGGCAACAGCCGTGTATAATTTTTCCAGCGCGCCCGTAGCTCAGCTGGATAGAGCGAATGCCTCCGGAGCATTAGGTCGGGAGTTCGAATCTCTCCGGGCGCGCCAGAGTTCCTCGCTGTCCTTAAGGCCTTCCAGCTTTTCTGCCTCAGTTGCTGTTCGCATCTCGATCCATTCATCTGCGGATTTCAGCGGCAGCTATCGACGACTTAGTTGCGACGTTGGGGCCGTCTGCCTGCGGCATCTTGTTGGGATCCAGCAGCGGCGGCGGGTTCTTAGGATGCTGCAGATCCGGAATCAAGTCGTTCGAGTCGCCACCCGGGTAACGCGGGAGGTCGGGATACTTGATGATGGACTTATCAAACTCGACCAGAGCTGGTGAAAACAGCAAGTCCGACCTGGTAGCCGCGAGGTGATACTACTTAGGTAAGGACTGCGCTAGAGCTACGAGGTTTTGAGGGACGACGTGAATGAATCCGCCACGCGGGCTGTCAATGTCCGCGATCAGGAGGAAGGCGATGGAGACCACCAGCGGCAGGACAAAAAGCAGACTGCCTTTGCCTTTCGTGCTGCGCGCACCATAGCCGATCAGCAGGTTGCAGCAGATGGCAATCGCAATCATTAAGCTCCATGTCGAGTCCGGGATGCGGTTCCACCACGCCGCCTGGGTGTATCCCTGCGAGTTCAACACATCGTTCATACCCGAAACCGCAAGAGCGATCACCGGCGTCGGTTGTGCCATGGCTGGGGTCTGCACCGCCGACCACATCCTGGTCTGCAGTTCAGCGGTATCAACATCGATCTGTTCAAGCTCGCGCTGATTGCGAGTTCGATAGAACAGAATTCGCAGGTCGGTATATTTGCGAAGCTGGGCGCGTATCTCCGCTGCATCAGCAACCGGCAGCAGCCCTGCCCGGACGTATTCCGTGCCAATCGCATTAGCCTCCGCTTCCTCGTAAGTCTTGCGCAGGTCGTAACGGCTGACGGCCATCGAAAAGCTGAATCCGATAATGAGTCCGAGCAAGGTCAGAGTAGCGGTCTGCACAATGCCGAAATCTTCACGCTGTGCTTCTTCCAGCGGCCGCCGTTTGCGGAAATAGGCGCCGGCCTGTGCTGCCAGCCACAATATGAGTAACGTGAACAAGAAGAAAATTCGGGGATAGTTCAACATGGGTAGCCCTTCTTGGTGCTCCGGGATGACGGTGCTTGGCCTGCTATGACAACTTGCAGAGTAACCTATAAGTCTGGGAAACAGGCGGCCTTCCCGATAGGAATACGCCTCGTGGCTTTCTCAGGCCGCCGAAGTTACATTGTTTGGGGCAACCCGCCTACTGGAATCTGCGAAATAACCTGCAGGCCGCATATGCCCATGTAGCTCTAGACGTTTCTGGCAACTTTCGAACCCGGCTCTGATAAAGTTGGAGGTTCCAAACCCCGTCGGAACACGCGTACTGTTCTTATGCCTTGCCTTAGACTTGCCGCCGCGTTGCTTTGCTTTGCCGCCACACTGGCCGCGCAATCGCTGCCTCCCGGCACTGCCCTTCCGGTCATGCTGAGTACCGGACTCAATGCGAAAAACACTAAAGTCGGCCAGAAGATCGAGGGCAGACTTATGCAGGAGGTCACACTGCAATCCGGTCCCATCATCAAGTCCGGATCGCACGTGACCGGCCACGTGGTTGAGGTGAGCCGGCCGCGCGGCTCCGGATCGCGCATCGTGGTGGCCTTCGACCAGTTGCAGGACGAGGGCAAGTTTATTTCGCTGAACGTGAGCCTGCGTGCTTTGGCGGAGTCGGAAAATGTTTTTCAGGCGGGAGTTCCCGCCGGCTCGGCCGGAGCTTCGGAGTCCTCGGACGAGTGGGTTACGAAGCAGGTGGGCGGCGAATTCGTGTTTCGCGGACGAGGAACCCTCGAATCCAGCCAAGGAAAAGTTGGGCGGTGGTCGGGAACTGGAGTGTGGGGACAGCTGGCGCCGGCGGGAGATTGTCCTGCCACCGACGCCAACGGTCAAGAGCAGGCGCTGTGGATATTTTCCACGACGGCCTGCGGTCTTTACGGCTTCGAACACATGAAACTTACTCACGCGGGAAACACCGATCCTTTAGGCCAGATCACGCTGGAGTCCACGGAAGATGTCGAGGTCCGGGGCGGCAGCGGATGGCTCCTGATCGCGAATTCCGCTCCCTCGAATTCCCACGCCGCGAAGTGAGTTATTCTCACGAGGACTTGATCCGCCCGTTCTGCTGCCCGAAATAGCCTTCAATCTGACACCTTTCGATACAATCCGGGCTTGGTCATGTCTCACCCTGCTAGAATGTAAGCATGTCAGCAAGCAAGCAAATAGGCGTTCTTTCCGTGCGACTCCCTGAGCCTGAGCTGCGCCGTATCAAGACCCTCGCCGCCAGCCGCGGCGTGACCTTGCAAGAGGCCGTGCATCAGGCCCTTGAAGTTTGGGCTTCCCGCCTTCAGCCGGCGGTTGCACTACCGATAGACGCGTTACAAGGTTCTCTTGCCCGGTTCGACGTCGAGAAGCTGATGCGGCAGGAGCGCAAGACCGAACTCGCGAAAGACAGAGGGCGGCGGTAAGTGGGCGACTTCGTCCTGGATGCATGGGCTGTGATGGTATGGCTCAAAGGCCAACAGCCGGCCGCGGAGCGGATGCGCACGCTACTCGAGGCAGCCGACCGCCGCGAGTGCAGGCTCTCGATGAGCATTGTGAATCTGGGAGAAGTCTTCTACCTTTCCGTTAAGGCTCGCAACATGGACTATGGACGGCGAGTACTGGAAACCCTCCGACCCCGAGTAATGACCATCTCCGCCCATGATGAGTTGGTCATGCTGGCCGCCAGCCTCAAGGCGCGGCACGCTATTTCCTACGCCGATGGTTTCGCAGCGGCCACCGCCCTCTTGCAGGAAGCGCCGCTGGTGACCGGCGATCCGGAAATGCGAACCGTGGCAACAGCGGAAAAAGCGCTACAACTGGAGTGGATCGGCCGGTAGAGAAGGGCGAGGCAGGAGAAAGCGATTCTTCGACTCCGGTTCGCAAAAGCGGCGAACCTCCGCTGAGAGTGACATTCTCCTACATCGCGTAAGGTCCGCCGCTCAGAATGACAACTCCAAGTATTGGACGCCAGTTTTAGCCGATGGCTGAGAGCTGACAGCTAAATACCCCGGTGTCCGATCTCACACCGTGATGTGACCGCCATCACTTCGCCTTGGGCCGTGCGTGGTCAAGAATCGAACTATCGTTCGGTACAGGGGTGAGCCACCCAACCGCAACGTAATGCCAGGTGCGATGGCGATCCGCAAGGTACAAGCAAGTTCCTTGGATGGTCCCGCAAAAAGAAAGGGAAGCAATGGCCAAAGGTTCGGTGCAGATCGTCGTGGAGCGCTGTAAAGCCTGCGGTTTCTGCGTGGAGTTTTGTCCCACCGGCGTCTTAGCGCTCTCTTCCGCCTTCAACGCCAAGGGATATCACACGCCCTACATGGTCCATCCCGACAAGTGCAGCGGCTGCGATCTGTGCGGCATGTACTGTCCCGACTTCGCAATCTTCGGATTCAAGCAAGCGGCCCTTCCTAAAGAAGCCACCACGACCACCGTGGCTCCTCCGCCTGAAGCGGAGCCAAAGGAGGAACAAGATGCACGCTGACCCTGCTGGAGTCATGACCGGAACGCATTTCCTCGACGGCGATCATGCCTGCTGCGAGGGTGCGCTGGCTGCAGGCGCACGCTTTTCCGCGGGCTACCCCATCACGCCTTCGACCGAGGTGGTGGAGCGTTTCGCTTCGCGTATCCCCAAGGTGGGCGGAACATTTATTCAAATGGAAGACGAGTTGGCAGCCTCGATCGCGATCCAAGGTGCGGTGTGGGGCGGCGCCAAGGCCTTTACCGTGACCTCCGGTCCGGGATTCTCCTTGATGATGGAACACATTGGCCTGGCAGCGATGACGGAAACTCCCTGCGTCTTTGTGGACGTGCAGCGCGGCGGGCCGTCTACAGGATTGCCGACGCTTCCTGCCCAGGCCGACATGATGCAGGTGCGCTGGGGATCGCACGGCGACTACGAAGTGATCGCGCTCTGCCCCAACTCGCCACAAGAGTGCTTCGACCTGACCGTAACTGCCTTCAATTATGCCGAGCAATACCGCTGCCCGGTGTTCGTCATGATGGACGAAGTTGTAGGCCACATGACGGAAAAGGTCGTGATTCCTCCGCCGGAACAGATTGAAGTTACCCCGCGCCGCTACACAAACCTTCCTCCCAGCGAGTTCAAAGCGTTCGAGCCCCGCGAGGACCTGGTTCCCGATATGCCGCGAGTGGGCGAGGGTTACAACGTTCATGTCACCGGGTTGACTCACGACGAGCGCGGCTATCCCGATATGACGCCCGCCACGCAAGACAAACTGGTGCGCCGCCTGCAAGACAAGATTAAGAAGAATGTCGACAAGATCACTCTCTACGAGGCGGAACAGATCGAGGGCGCTGAAGTGGTCGTGGTGTCGTATGGCATCACTTCGCGCGTGGCCCAGCGGGCCATCGAATTGGCCCGAAAGAAGGGCGTGAAGGTGGGCAAGTTCCGCTTGATAACGGCGTGGCCGTTTCCTGAAAAACAGATTGCGGAAATCGCCGCCAAGGTGAAGGCAATCGTCGTAGTCGAGCTCAACCTGGGACAGATGGTGCGCGAGGTAGAACGCGCCGCCGCCGGAAAAGCGATTGTCCGCTTCGTTGGGCACGCCGGAGGCAGCGTACACCGTCCGGAAGACATTTTGCAGGCCATCATGGAGGTGGCGCGATGAGCGAGCTGACCGAACTGACTGTCCATAACCCAGTGGAACAATTCCTGCGCATGGACCGCATTCCGCACATCTGGTGTCCAGGATGCGGCATCGGCACCAGCGTGAATTCCTTCGCCCACGCCTTGATCGATGCCAAGATCGACACCCGGAACCTCGCCATTGTTTCCGGCATCGGCTGCACGGGCCGAGTGGCCGGCTATACCAACCTCGACTCGTTCCACACCACGCACGGCCGAGCGATTCCCTTCGCCACCGGGCTTAAGCTGGCGAATCCCAAGCTGGATGTGGTGGTTTACTCCGGCGACGGCGACCTGTTTGCTATCGGCGGCAATCACCTGATTCATGCGGCGCGGCGCAATGTCGATCTCAAGGTTGTCTGCATCAATAACCTGATTTATGCGATGACCGGTGGACAGACGGCGCCGACCACGCCAGGCGACGTCATCACCTCGACTAACCCTTATGGAACGTATGATCCCGCCTTCAATCTGCCTTACCTTGTCGAAGCCGCGGGCGCGGTTTATGTCGCGCGTTGGACAGCTTTCCACGTGCGGCAACTGGCGCGCTCCATGCAGGAGATGTTCGCCAAGAAGGGATTCTGCTTCATCGAAGTGCTGTCGCCGTGTCCGACGCTCTACCAGCGCCGCAACAAGATGGGCGACGGACTCGACACCATGAAGTTCTACAAGTCGGTCAGCAAAGTTCGCAACGGCGCCCCCACCAGCGAGGTAGCGCTAAGCAAGAGCGGCGAGATTGTGGTTGGCAAGTTCGTCGATCGCGAACGAGGCGACTATCGCGACCTGATGCACGACAAACTATTCGATTCTCTGGGCGAAGATTACGTGGAAACGGAGGCCTGTTCATGCCAGTAAGCGAGATCCGTATCGCAGGTTTTGGAGGCCAGGGCGTTATCCTGTCGGCCATCATCATCGGGAAGGCGGGCTGCATCTACCAGCCGGGATACTCCACGATGACGCAGAATTTCGGGCCGGAGGCGCGCGGCGGCGCTTGCAGCGCTCAACTCATTCTTTCGGACACACCCGTGCTCTATCCCTATGTGCCCCGTCCCGACATTCTGGTCGTAATGTCGCAGGAGGCGTACACGCTGTTCAGTCCGCAGATCAAGGACGATGGCATTCTGATCATCGAAGAAGATCTGGTGCGCATCGGCGAGTTGCCGCCCGGCGTGCGCGTGTACAGTGTGCCTGCAACCCGCATCGCTGAGGAACTGGGCAAGAAGATGGTGCTCAACATCGTGATGGTCGGCTTCTTCGGGGCGGTTTCACAGGTGCTGGATCGCGACGCGCTGCGCAATGCGGTAGCGGCATCGGTGCCGGAAGCCTACCGCGAGCTGAATCTGAAGGCCTTCGAACGTGGGTTTGAGTATGGGACCAGGGAGTTGAGCGAAATCATTGTGAAGCAGGAAACGCAAGTGGCTGTGGGGGCGCTGGAGACCTAGGCATACCTCACTTGTCAGGAATTGGGCCGGCAGACAAATTGCCGGCTCATTTTTTTTTCTTACACACACAAATAATCTAAGTTGGCCCTGGGCAACGTTGTCCGCGCCCACGCCATCGTTCCATGCATGACAAACACTACGCACCGCGATCAAGATGAAGGCAAAGGCGTGGTGGAACGAACTGCCGGAGAGAGTAAGACCCAGGTCTCTCTCGCCGGGCAGAGCGGCCACCGCGATCAGGATCCGCTGCTGAAAGCAAGCGACAGCGACTTTCCCGAGCCCGGACAAAACGAAGAACACACCGGCGAACTGCACGCGCAGAATCAACTGCAGAAAGACACTGAGGTAAGTCCCGAAGGAACGACGCAGGACGAGAGCCCAGGCTTCCGGCAAAAAGAGAATCAGAACAAAAGCAAGGACGATCCTCTGGCGGCCTAAGCGGCCAGAGGAGCTTATTATTCCGCGGGGTCGTTGAAGCTGTGGAGCGCGAATTCAAAACCAGCCGGACTGACCTTGACGTTCCCTTGATAAGGACGGTCGATATCGGCGATGGCGACGAGTACCAGAGCGATGAGAAAACTGAGAACGGTTACCTGCAACAGGTGAAAGCGGAAGTTGGGTACTCCGAAGAAACATGAGGCCGCAACCGTGATGATCCCGCCGGCAATTAACACGGCCCACAGGATCGCGGGCAGCATCTCGTGACTCTGCAGGATGCGGATACGGCGATGCTCGGTCAGTCCGCGTAGCGTGCTCATTAACTCGGCCACGGCTTGGGATTCGTAGTCGGAAGGGTTTCTGACCTGGGCGATGGCACTCCACATCTGGGTGATCATCTGTCCACCGGCAGATGGTACATCCCCCGTTTCCATGGAGGGGAATTCCGTGTTAATCGTCTGTTGAGCATAGCGGCGCGCCAGATCCTGGATAACCTGGCGAGCCGGATCCTGCAGCTGAGAGCTGATTCGGAAAACATTGACTAAGTCGTTCGCCTCCTGTTCAGCGTTAATCTGCGCCTGCTGATACATCTCCCACACGCCCGAAAGCATGAAGGCCAGCAGCACCGCGTACGTCGTGCCGATTACCGCGACTACAGCGCCGGTAAAGTCATTCGACTCTTTACGGGCATGTGCCGGAGAGGTGCGAGTTATCAGGAGCAGAAAGGCGACCGCAGCTCCCACACAGGCGACGACGATAAGGAGGTTACTCAACACGGGCTCTTGCTCCGGAGGAAGAAGCTTACACCGCTTATCAATAAGAGGGGAAGAGAAGGGCGTTGCCGTGTTAATCCACTGTCTCGGGGATTAGCCTGCTCGCATGCCTGCAAGAAATCGTAATTGCGCACCTCTTAAATGCGACGCGCCCACCAAAGTATGCCAGGGATTGCTCTCCCCGCGAGTTCTACTATCAGCGGTCATTGTTGCGTTTTTGGCAAAAGCCAACCTCACTTTTTGCACCAGACTGCTTCAAACTGATTGACACTACCCCTTACGTAAAGGCAGAATTCTGTCACTTGTTTGTCGGGTGGCGTCGCATCGCAATCACTCCCCAAAAGAGTTCCAGCGTCGACATTCTTGTCTCCGGGTAGGCCGCCCGAAACGGGTTACTCAATACTTCTCACGTGCGATGGAATTGAATTTCAGAAAAGAGGACTGTCTTGACGAAGAGATTCTCGCTTGCTGTTGCTATGGTCTTACTGACGGCCTGCTCCCTAATGCAGGCACAGACGATTACCAACCTTAATCATCAGGCTCCGGATGGAGGGCAGCTTACTTTCCAACTTACCGACGGCAGAGTGCTGGCGCAAGGCTACAACGATTCCGATTGGTGGATCTTGACGCCCGACATCACCGGCAGCTATGTCAATGGAACCTGGACCCAAGTTGCCAGTCTTCCCTCCGGTTACTCGCCGGATGCCTTTGCCTCCGCTGTTCTCGCCGACGGCCGGGTGCTGATTGAAGGCGGCGAATACAACTTCGGCCAGTTTGTTCTCACCAATCTGGGAGCGGTTTACGATCCTGCGGCCAACACTTGGACGCCCCTTACGCCTCCCAGCGGCTGGGGCTACATCGGAGATTCTCCCGCCCTGATTCTGCCCAACGGTCACTTCCTGATCGGGCGCAAGTTGGACATGCAGATGGCGGAACTGGACCCTCTCACCATGACCTGGACCGCGATGGGATCATCGGGCAAGGCCGATTTCAACGCTGAAGAGGGTTGGACGCTTATGCCGGACGGCACCGTTCTCACTGCCGATGTTCTGGACAATCCCAACTCTGAGCGCTATATCCCATCGCTGCAGGAGTGGGTCTCCGACGGCAGCACCGTCGCCCTTTTGCAGGGCCCGCCCGAAGAGGGCTGTCTCAACTATGGCGGCGGACAGTATTGTCCTCCGGGAGAGATCGGCCCATCCATCCTGCGCCCTGACAGAACCGTCTTCTACACCGGCGCAACCCATTTGGGCGCTAACAAAGGCCACACCGCCGTCTATCATCCCGGCAGCAGCCCGACCGATCCCGGCACCTGGACAGCAGGCCCGGATTTTCAGACCGGTGACGACGCCGGCGACAATTTCGCCGCGTTGCTCCCCAACGGCAAAGTTCTGGTGCAGGGGAACTCCGGACGACTGTATGAGTTCGACGGTACCAACTTCACTCCCACTCTGCGCGGCAATGGCGACAGCTTGATGGTGTTGCCGACGGGCCAGATACTGCTGGGTGGTTCTGCGGTCTACAACCCAACTGGAAACGGATTGCAGATCTGGGCGCCGGTCATCAGTTTCTGTCCAACGTCAGTCACGCGCGGACAGAGCTATGTGATTCTGGGCCGGCAATTCAACGGTCTGTCGCAGGCGGCCTCGTTTGGCGACGAATATCAGACCGCAACCAACTATCCGTTAGTGAGAATTACCAACAATGCCACGGGCCACGTGTTTTACGCCAAGACCCACGGTCACAGCACGATGGGGGTGAATACCGGCTCGATACCGAGTTCCACCCACATGGACATTCCTGCCGGGATGGAGACTGGACCGGGCACGCTGGTCGTTGTCGCCAACGGGATCGCCTCGAACGTGATCAACATCACCGTCAACTAACGGGCAGATGTCGTACCGCTTTCGCCGATCTAATGTTTTACGGTCACCTTCCTTCTGCGCTGTCGATCTCGGCAGCGCAGAAGGGAACCACTCCACCGTCATTAAGCGAGCCACTCCGGATGCCACTCCCCCACTTTCTCTATAAAGAATTGAAACCATTGGCGAACGCCTGCAAAATATTGGGCGCGCGAAGGGCCGCACGATAAGCGCCTTGAGGCGGTGGCCGTTGGATCGGTTTGAACAATTGCGTACTGGGAAGCTGCCGTTTGGTCTAGAGGTAGGGATTTCGTTCCGCGCGGGACGTTAGAGCAGATGCAAGGCCGCTGCTATCGAGATGTGCCCATTCTCGCATCGGTAACCCAAGATGCCAGAGACAATGTTCTTGGGATCATCTTGGGGAAGGGTGACGCTCTGGCGATTAGAGGACTGGAGATTGGTACTTCCGCACACCGGGCAGGTTGGGATGCCGCGCTTTGGCCTTTTTCCATAGCTGGGTATGCTGCCTCAAGGCCGATATGCAAGTCTGTTCAATATTGCACACACTCAGAAATTTAGGGCTGGCGCCTCTTCGCGACAACTTTATCCGATACGATCAGTCTGCGATCCAAGTGAGATTGCTTACGCGCCCCACCAATGGCACGCTCGCACCTGATTTTGGGGCCGGCGCCGCAGGTGGGACAGCGCACCGTCAACGCTTGGATTTCAATCAGAGGACCGGAATGCATGCCGGGTATTGTTAAATGCGGTAGCCATAAAGTCTGGTCAATTTTGAACATTCTCGATTCAAACTGCGCCTTTTATCTCAGCTTGACAGCGAAATTACGACAGTACCGGAAACTGCGACCGAAAGGAACGGACATGCAGGCTGACGAAATAGATTAGCCTGCTGACAAAAGGCAGCGACCAGAGTAGGCCGTCGGCGCATGCGTGGATGGCAACCGTGAACACCCGGCGGCCGGCGCCCTTGCCTCAATCCGCCGCGGCCGAAAGCGCACTGCGGCGCCGGGCTCCATAGCGGCGTAAGGGAATTGCGAATAGCAGTCCCAGCACGGCGCCACCTGCTGCCAGGAAGACCGGCCACCGGTAGTCGTGGAGATGGTCCACGAGAATTCCGGCCGCGGGCGGACCGATGAGGCAAGCTACTCCGAACCCGATAAACAGAATCCCCAGCAACTCGCCCAATCCTTCGATTCCAAAAACGGACGCAGCCACCGCCGGCGCCATCGCGGCAATGCCTCCGTAGCCGACTCCCATCACCAGTGCGAAGATCACCAACGATGCGTAGGAATGCGCGGTGAGCCACGAGGCGAAACTCAGCAGCAGTATCAGGTAGGCGAACTGGTACATTCCGATCAGCCCGAATCGCGGAGCCAGCGCATTTAGTCCCAGACGACCTAACACACTGGAAGCTCCGATGTAACCGACCAGGGCGGCGCCGGCAACCCTGCTAACGCCTATCTCCGTGGCGTAGACGGGCAGGAAGACAAACGACACATAGACGGCAATCCCGGCGAACAGCAAACAAGTGAACTGTAGCAGGAAGGCGCGTGTACACAGCTTGGGAGCAATGTCGACCTTCTTCTTCTCCACTGCCGGCGGCGAAATAAGCAGTCCCGCGCACAGCAGCAACAGAGCGCCGCCGGACCAGCCAAAGATCTCGAAGGCCGTGCGCCAGCCGTAGCGTTCGATCAGCATGGCCGACAGTGGGGCGACCACCAACGTTCCACAACCGATACCGCTGATGGCAATGCCCAGCGCGATGTCGCGCCGCTTCTTGAACCATTCTCCCACCGTAGCAATCGACGGGATGTAGGTGCAGGCCAGCGCCCCGCCTAGTCCCACTCCATAGCTTACGAACATAAAAGGGAAGCGATAGATATGTGACGTAAGCACCAGCCCGCTGGCGATCAGCACCGCTCCGCATGCGACTACGGGGCGGGCGCCGAAGCGATCGGCGAGCTCTCCGGTGAGAGGCGCGGCAAAGAAAGACAACGCGGTGATCGTCGCAAACAGCGCCGACATGGCGGCGTGGTTGACATGGAACTCCATCGCCATGGGCTTCAGGAAGACACCGAAGCTGTAGGTGATTCCAAACGTGACGAAGGCGCCAATGAAGGCAGCCACGACTACCATCCAGGCGCGCGGCGAATCGAATCCGGCGGAAGTTTGGTTCGACATAGGGCGGCGGAATGTTGTAGCTGTCGCGGAGTTCCGGTCAAGAGAGCATACTCAACCGGCGCGACCACTGCCAAGAGAATACCGGAAGGAGGGTTCTGCTACTCGTCGCTTCCCGCAAACTTCCAGGCGAGTTGTCCCTCTCCCGGCGTGTAGAGGGACATTGTAAGATGACGCGGGGGAACTGAATATGCCTTCCGACACCGGCGATCATCTCGCAAACGAACGGACTTTTCTGGCCTGGATCCGAACTAGCATAAGCGTCGTCGTCTTCGGATTTGTGGTAGCCAAATTTGGGATCACTCTGCGTGAATTGCTGAGCGTGCAAAATAAAGACACTCAGGAAAGTGGACTGTCACTGGCTATCGGCCTGGCATTCATGCTCTTCGGCATATTCCTGGCGCTTGCTGCGCTGCTGCGTTATCGCAATACCCGCCAGCGATTGGATAGTGGGCATTTCGAGCCAGCTGGCGGAATCATTACGGTTCTGGGCACCGTGACAGCTGTTTTCGGCGCAATTCTGTGTGCTTATTTGTTCTATACCTCGAGCAGTCTCTGAACGCAAAACAGGCTGTAACGAAAGGCCTTGGCCGAAGGATGAAATACAGCCGCGGTCACTCGTTTCCGAGCTTCAGCACCTTGTGCTCGGGACAACGCGTCTGCGCCAACTCCACCAGCTGCTCGATCAACCCCGGACCGTACTTGGCATAAAAATATAGCCCACCAATCTCTCGCTCCTGGAGCTCCTTGTTGGGATAGAGCGCGTTCTCGATCTGCGCGGCATGGCGGGTAATGATCTCGTTCCTTCGCACCTCGGCCTGAGCGGCCCGCTTTTCCAGCCGATTGATCTGGTATTGCATCTTGCTGGCGGCACGCGTGGCGGCCTCAACCAGCGTGGGATCGAGTGTCTTCAGCGAGCTGTTGATGCCCTGCATCGCATCCTCAACTGCTTGTTTTGCCTTCTGGAGATTCTGTTTTAGCTCAGCCGGCAGCGAGCGCGTCGCCAGGCAGTCGCGGAGCTGGCACTCGCCGTGGAAGAGCTCCGGCAAGTCGACGTCGTATTTCGTCAACAGGCGTTCGATGCGTGGCTCAATCAGCGTCGCACTCATGCGCGCCAGAACGGGCGTCCTCCTTCCCAATAGCTTTTCGTACACGACGCCAACCTGGGCAAAGTAAGCGACCTCGGCCGGTCCGCCGATATAGGCCAGCGTGGGCAGCCAGTAATCCTGCAGCACCGGGCGCAGCAGTACGTTGGCGCTGAAGTTCTCCGGCGCCGCCTCAAGTCGCCTCTGCAGCTCGTCAACCGGCAAGCGCTCGCTGGCAACGCTGAACTCGCCATTGGCGCGGTGAATCGGCGTTCGAACTCCATCCACCAGCGCGAACAGCGGCGTCGATTGCCCCGTAACCTTCACCTGCTCGTGATAATGTCCGGCCTGCAATTCGCGATTGCGCGCCAGCAACGCGTCGTCCAGCTCCGCCGCGCGGCGCATCGCATCCACGAACAGAGGGGCGGCAATGTGGTGCAGCTCCCGATCCGCGGGATCGAGGAGGATGAGCCCATGCTCGCCATGACTAAAGATGCGTGTGTAAAGCTTCGCGTAAGCATTAGAGAACGTCTCGCCCTCCGCGTAGCTCTCGCGGAGGTAGTCAGTGGCGAGTGAATCGCCCAGCAGTTCGGCCGCTTGCGTGACCAACTCCTTGGTTCCACTTGCAAAACGAACGGTCGCAACTGGTGCGCCCTCGATGCCTGATGTGTTCGCAGTAAAGGGAACAGGCTGGAACTCATGCGTCAGCAGCAGCGCCTGGTTCACTTCCGCCAAGTCGTGATCTTCGCTGGCGAGCCAGAACACCGGCACGCACTCCACTCCCAGCGCTTCCACCTGTTTCGCCAGCGCCAGCACCGATGCCGCCTTAAGCAACGACAGCAGGGGACCGCCGAAGAGTCCCACCTGCTGCCCTGTAACCACTGCGAAGGCCCCCTCGCGCAAACGCTGAATGTTTCGCAGCGTCGCTTCGGAGGTACCCCAGGCGCGGTTCTGCCGCTCTAGCGCATCGGCGACCGCGGCCTGTCGCGCCGCATCGCGCGGAACCGACTTGGCGAATGCCGCAACGTGCTTGGCATCCGGCGGGGTGGGATAAAACTTGCGAATCGCAGGAGAGTAAGAAAGGAAGTCGCTGAAAATGTGTGTCGTATGAGGGATGGCGCTGAAAGAGATGCAGTCGGGAATCACGAGATCGTCTCCCGACAACAATCACGACCGCATGCCATGCAGAACTCGAATTCGTCCTTCATGAGGTGATCTGCTCTATCCATTCGTCCCACGGATATCAGACTAACAGGCAAGTAAAAGGTTTGGATGATTCTGCCGAAGCCGGGATGCACGAATCCGAACGGTCCGAGCGAACCGCGCAGGCCGGTCAAACGCCGATTCTCAGCGCAGAACCACAAGAAGACTTTACGTACCCGCAATACTTCGTAACCGTCGCCGTTTGCCCGTGGCGCTCCAAGATGCCGTGCAGCACCAACGTTCTCGTGTTTCACGACTATCGCAAGCTCGCTGCAACCGTCCACATCCTGACCTCCGATTCGCAGCCCTGAAAGCATTCTACCGGGCGCTCGCCGCAGGTTCCGTTGTTGGTACAAGAGTCCCGATGCAGTTCCTTCGCATCTATTAATGTGTAGGCGCGGTTGACTTCTCTGTCGCGGCTGGTAGAGTTAAGTTGATCGCGGTTCACTTCGGGGGCGTCACGGCTTCGACGGGAGTGATTGCGGTAAAGAGGCATACCGGAGCGCATGCATCCGTAATCGCGTGCAAAAACACAATTGCCAACCAAAACCTGGCATATGCAGCTTAATTAGTTAAGTTGCCGTCCTCCTCGGCTTTGCTCATGGGCTGAGAAAGGGCGTCGCACAGTGAGCTGGCGGCCAACTCTCCACCTGTGAGTTGGCGGCGAGATCATCAGGTTGGTCGGCTGCGTTTCTTGTCCGCTCTGAGCGTGGCCGGCGAGAGTGCCGTCTAACACCGGCGCATGAACGTGACTAAGTATGTAGGCTCTTTGCTGTCAACATTTTCGGACGCGGGTTCAACTCCCGCCGCCTCCACCAAGTCTTGACTTTAGGACGTTTACAGTTAAATTGAAACGGGGCCCGGTTTCTTGCGCCGCGTACGCAGCGGCTTCTTTCGGGCGCGGTTGCAGTGCCGGCAGACAATCGGCGCTGCGTAGAAGCCGTCTTGCGGCGTCCACTCCACCGCCATCGCACATTCACTTCTTGACGGTTTCCTTTTCCAGCTTCTCCAATTCTTGAGCGAGTTGTTCGGCTTGATCTCGAAGATGGTGGAGGCGCTCGGCCAGTGATGGGAGATTGTTCTGGTTCGTCGCGGAAGGTGCGGGGGCAACAGAAGGAACGGCGGCTGGCGCTGCCGCTGACGTTAGCTCTGCGAGGGCTTCGTCGAAGTTGTCGCGGTAGATGAGCCGGTCCCCCATAGCCAGCACTACCTTCTTGAGCTGTGGCATCCGCGCCTCGGTAGCCTGAATGTAAATGGACTCAAGATAAAGAAAGCCTCCAGTCACCGGAAGAGCGATGATATTGCCGCGCAGTACGCGGGAGCCCTGCTGGTTCCACAGTGTCAGATCTTTGGAGATGTTCTGGTCCTGGTCAATGCGCGATTCAATCTGCATAGGACCGTACATCAATTGCTGCTTGGGCAGTTGATAAAAGATCAGCTTTCCCAACTGGTCGCCATCGCAGCGAGCGGCCATCCATCCAATCAAATTGTCCTTGCCCCGTGGTGTAAAAGGAAGCATCAGCAGATACTCAGATCCTTTTTCTCCAGGCAACGTCGCTACGACATAGGTGGGCGATATAGGCTCCGGTTGCCCAGACTGGCCGAAGAGGTCGCGTGCGATCTCCCAGATGTCTTCCTTGTTATAAAACACTTGCGGATCGCGCATGTGAAAGGTCCGGTAAGCCTCTGCCTGCGTGCGAAAGAGGGCCTCTGGATAACGGGCATGCCGGCGCAGATCGGCGGGCATCTCGGAAGCAGGGCGAAACAATTTCGGGAAGAGCTTTTGATAAGCCTGAATTATGGGATCGCCGGGATCGAATACATATAAAGATACTTCTCCGGTATAGGCATCCACCGTAGCTTTCACCGCATTGCGAATATAGTTTGCACCTTCCTCAACGCCAGTCACCGGCAATACTGCGGAATACGGATGCGACAGCGAAGTCGTATAAGCATCGACCATCCATACCAGCCTGCCGTCATCGGTGATCACAAGATAGGGATCCTGATCCCAGGTCAGGAAACCAGCCAGGTGCGCCAATCTGGCTTGCACCTTGCGATAGATCATCATGCGGCTCTGACTGGTCAGGTAGCCGGTGAACGCAATATTCGGCTCGCCCTGAGAAATCGCGGCGGCCATCTTCACGAGAAACGATCTGACTGGAAATCCACCTGTTCCCTGATAGGTCGAATACTTGTTCTGGTCGCCGGAAGGATAGTCGAACTCTTCGCGGGCGGTGTGAACAAAGACCGGGTCCTGGGTCTTCTCGCCGTAGTAGATCTCCGGCCGGGAGAGTTTAAAAGCAGGCGAGTTGATCTCCGGAGGAGCATTCTTGATCAGCAAGACGGGCAGGCCATCAGGCGTAATCTTATTGACCTCTGCCACCACTACTCCGAAGCCATGTGTATAGATGAAATGAGGGTTGATCCAGCTTTCGCTAGCCTCGGCTGACAATTGGCTTACGTCAATTTCTCGCGGGGACAGTAATATCTGCTTAATGTGGCCATTGATAAAGTAGCGGTCTACGTCGGTATCGGGAAAAGTGTAGTAGGGACGTAGCGCTTGAATCTGAGTGATAGTTGCGTCATAGGCTCGAAGATCCCACAGCCGCACATTCGAGAGCAGGGTTGCATCCTGGACCGGGTCGACTGTGCCTTGCCCGGAAGGTATGAATGGTCTTTCTATGGCGTTTCGGTTGAGACCAAAGGCCGAGGTGGTTGCCTGGATGTGGCGCTCAATATAGGGCCGCTCGATGGAGATCTCGTTGGGCCGCACATACACACTTCTGACAATCGCGGGTACTGCCAGTTGCAGGACAAAGCAGGAAATCACTAAGAGTGCTGCCCGCTTAAGCGTTGAGATCCAGATTAAGGGCACCGCCACCAGCGCGGAAATAATGACAAGCCAGCGCAGAGGCAGAGTAACCTTTTCATCCACATAGTCAGCCCCTGTCATGAAGGCATGACTGTTGAACAACAGCTCATAGTTGCCCAAGTAGACCCACGCGGCAAAACCCAACAGCAAGATCACTGCGATGATGCGGACGAAAGGAGCGCGTGTGGCACCGGGCAACCGCAGGTAATCCCGAAGATTAATGGTTCCGGAGCGGCTATCCATCAGCTGCCCATATTTGACCCTTTCGAACAGCTGCCATCCACGGGCTGTAACCCAGAACAGCAGGGCGGAAAGGATGGCCAATACGAAGAGAAATCCGAGCAGGTCCGAATAGAAGGGAAGATCGAACAGGTAAAACGGCAAGCCATGGGAAAAAACAGGGTCCCGCCACGCGTCAGAAGGTACGCTTAGACCACGCGACCCGAAGAATCGCATGACCGTCCAGAAATCAATCGACGAAGACGCAAACAGTATTGCGGTCAGCGCCAAGCCAGCTGACAGCAGGTGGGAGTATAAGGGGAACTCTCGCCGACGGATTCCGGCGAAGTGCAAACCGGAGGCATGAGCTAGATACAGCGCGATGAAGGCAACTACGGTACCCACCGCTGCGGGAGCAATGCTGTACCACAGCATGCTGACCCAAGTGTTGACTTGCCCAACCTCTTTCCACCAGTTGTATTCGATTATGAAGTTGGCGACTGTCGGGATCGCCCAGCCTGCAAATCCCAACAAGACCACTACGAGGATGAAAACACCGATACGTGAAGGACGCATATAGCGATCTTTGAGTGTCCAGCAGGAGCGCCGTCAAAGGCCAAGCGGACACATCTTGAGCCAATCAGCATTGCTGTTGCTGTAGATAGTTGGAATCGTATCACGGAGCGGCAGTCGGCGCGCGGAAGCCACCAGCCGGAAACGCGGTTCGCCGCCGGTATCGGATCGTCATCCCTTCCGCTTTCCCAATCGATCAAACGTGGCCTGCCCGTAGTTTCAGAAACGACACCATAGTGCAATCGTCTCGCCAGTTCAGCACGTTGCGCTCAACTCCCCCAGGCACCTTTGCGAGTAAAGCTTATTGCAATGCGCTGCCATTGAAACCCTAGGGAAAAGTCACGAAGAAGTGGCGGCGTTATCCGTTTCTCACCGCTTTCACATACAGAAGGCGGCAAGGAGCGGGATGGACACCATCGATTGCCAGCCTCCGAGCGGAGACGTGTCATGAGAATTCCCTTTGCCAAACCGCAGACGATACCCAGGATCCAAACGTTGCCGAGGAGAGCTGTGGCGGACGCTTCTACTGCACTTATGGGAACGCCACCACAACCGATGACCAAAAGGAGGTCATCATGAAAACCCAAACTATCGAGCAACCGGTTGGCACAATCCAATCTTTGCATCCGACTAGCAGCAGCGCTGTGTCGGCTCGTGGGTCTCACTTCTCATCTGGAAAACAGTTCGTTATTGCCTTGGCGCTGCTGGCAATCTTCTTGTGCGCTGGAAAGAACGCTTTTACTCAACAAGCCATCGCCGCTACCTCCCCAAGTGGAGTGGGCGCAGGCTCTTCGGCAAGGCAAACGCTGGTTCCGGTATTCCTGGCTACGTCCCTCGACTCCAAGAAGCTGAAGGCGAACGAAGAGGTGGATGCCAAGACCGCGGCGACCATGAAGCTCAAGGACGGAACCATTATCTCGTCAGGGACGAAGGTAATGGCCACGCCACAGAGGCGAAGGCGCGGTCCAAGGGCGATGGAGAATCGTCTCTCAAGATCGTGTTTGACAAGCTGAGCCTGCAGGACGGCAAGACGTTGACGATCGTAGGTACAATCCGTGCCGTGGCTCCGAATCCGAAGACAGATATCACCGCTTTGTCCGGCATTGGCTATGTGGGAATGAACGAAACAATCGAAAGGCCCCAGGCCCAGTCGTATGCTCCCCGTAATGTACCGCTGCTGAATGAGGAGTCGGTGGGAGTTCTGGGAATCAAAAACTTGGAGCTTGGAAACGATGGTGTGCTCACCTCCGACGGGAAAGTCGTGAAGTTGGAAAGCGGGTCGCAAATCATGCTGCAGGTTGAGGTGACCGGCGGCGAATGAAGGTCCTGGGGCCTCGCTGTTGAGGCCTGCGCCTTTATCAAGGGAGACCGGCGCTTCGTCTCCCGAGGCAATTCCATCGCAGGCGGGCAGCGTTCCCTAATGGCAGCTCCTGAAGGCGGCGAAAATGTCGCCTTCAAGAGTGCATCTGACCCTTAGCACCGCTGTTCGATGACTATCCCGGCGATTCGATTCGATCGCCAGACAATCAAAGATCAGCCCAGTCTGCGACGAATCCCACCAACCAGAGCGAGAATGGAGGTCGCAAACAGGAGCACGCTGCTCGGCTCAGGAGTGGTTCCCGTGCTGGTTGTGCTGGTACTGGTGCTGCTGCTTTGCGTTCCGAAAATCGTAAACGCCTCCGACGGTATCGTGCCGACGGTGTTCTCCTGGGCTTGGGACGGGCAATTCATTCCGCCACCAGATCCTTGACACCCGACCCCAGAATTCTCGTCCCAATAAACCGGATTGCCACTGGGAACGCTCGCATTTTGCAGGGTGACCCAGTACGGATCCGGACCGGTGGGAACTGTGGCGCTGAAGGCGGCGCTGTTCTCGGTGCAGTAGTTAAATCCGAATGTGTTGCCATTGCATCCGGAGGCAGTAAAGTTCACGAATTGGTCAAAGTAGGCATCGCCGCCGCCAAACGGTGCCGAGCTGAACATCACTTCGACGGACAGAGTGCTAAGTTCATCTCCTGGAACCAGCCAAGCCCCAAAAGACATGTTGGTGATGTTCTGGATTACAGGCGGACCGCCAGGAACCCTGCAACAAACGCTGTCGGACACTGCGAATCCGAAGTTGATGGTCCATGCATTACTTTGACCGTTAATGGGACCGTTGTCGTAGAGATCCATCTGGGCCATGGCGGAAACCGCGGCCAGAGGCAGGCAGAGTGCGAGAAGCAACAGCTTAGATGTACGAGGTTTCAAAGGGAAGCCCTCCGTAAATGTAAGCGACTTCCCGTGGGAGCGGGAACGGGGTTTCGCTATTTGGGCCGGGAATTCAAAAATTGTGTTGCAATTGTCATGCCGCAATAAGTTCCATCGCTTCAAACATCTATTGAAAACCGTGTGCAGCGAATTGCGGTGAATTGGCTAGAAAAGTTCTCTCTGTTCCAAGGATTGAGGGCGCCAGACATTTAACGATGCAGATGAGTTCTACTTCAGGGTCTCGTACTCGGCCTTGGCCGCCTGCAGGATTCGGATGTCGGCATCCGCCCCTTTCCACACGGCCAAGAAAGTTTCATAGGATCGCCGTGCCGCCGCTTTATCGCCCATCATGGCTTGGGCTCGTCCCAGTTGCAGATGGGTCAATGCCGCGGTGACGAAGTTAAGCGTGATGCCAGGATGGTCAAGTATTTTCTGAAACTCCGCGGCTGCTTGTTGCGGCTCGCCTGCCCGGAGGTAAGCCTCTCCGCGCACATAAGCCGGGTAGAGGTATCCGAAGGATTGAACCCCAAATTCGTAGGGAGTGGTCACGGTCAAAATGTCGATAGCGCGCGTCGGATTATTCTTCTTCAATTCGATCGACGCCCGAATAGTCGGCAAGGAAAAATTTTGGACCATGGTGTCTCGCGGAAATTCGCGATCAAGATTATCCGCTAACTTTTGCGCACGGGCTGTGTCTCCCGCACGAGCCAGGGCCAAGGCGGCGGTTGCACTCACATCCCGTCCTGGCGCAAGTGCCAACGCTTCGTCCGCAGCTTTCCGCGCGGCCTGCGTATTGCCGATCTCCGCTTCCCGTAAAGCCTCGATGGCCTTCCATCCTGCCGCCGTTTCCGGGATGCCGGCATGTTGGGCCGATTGCACAGCGCGCGCGGCGAGCCCCCGGGCTTTTCCGAACCGGCCATAGTAGCTCTCGGTGTCGGCCTGCGCGGACAGAAGCATGTCTTCCGAACCAGGTTTGCCCATCGCCCAGTCCAATTCTTGACGCATCGCCGCGTCATCGCCCTGCAGAAAAGCCGCCACATATTGATTCAGGTGCAGATTGGGGAACTCCAGGCTTCGAGAGTGTGCATTCTGAACCGCAGCTTGCGCATCGCCGGGCCGGTCCAGGGCGTTGTATTCGCTGGCGAGAACGACGAAAGGAAAAACATTCTCTCCGCTTAGATGAATTGCCTCCAGCGCCTCGTCTTTAGCCTTCTCGTATTGTCCCAGTTCGAGGTAGTTCACACTCAGATTTTGATGCGGCTTCCATTCCTGGGGATAAGTGTGGATCCATTCGAGGTAGCTTTCGTTCGCCTTCTCCAATTCGCCGGTGACGGCGTCATAGTAATGTCCTTCGATAGCCACTCGCTCTCGTTCGCTCACGCGATCTCGCAGCTGGTAAGCCTTTTCATAGTTCTGCATCGCCAAGGTCGACTGACCCATGTTGCCGTATGCCGTTCCCAACGCAGTGTAAGCGGCGGCGAAATTTGGATCCAACTCCACAGCGCGCTTAAAAAAAGGGATGGGATCCGCCTCGCCGGTCATTTGCACTTTGCGAGCGCGGGTGAAAGCTTGCAGAGCTTCCAGCGACGATGTAGTAGCCTCCTCCAGCGGCTTGTCGAACTTACCTTGCGGTACCAATGACCCGCCCAGCCGGGCGCGCAGTTGATTGCCAATCTCGTTTATGCCTTTCAGCAACTTCTCCTGACTCTCCGCTTCCGTTTCCGCGCTAGCCAGAGTCTCGCCAGTCTGACAGTCAACGGCCTTCACCGCGACTAAGAAGTGACCTCCCACGTCGGATACAGAGCTGGTCAGAAAGGCGCGGCCATCGGTGCGCAAACAGACCTCGCGCGCCACCTCCGATGTCAAAGGCTGGGTGGGACTTCGATCCATCAGCTTCAGGGTTTCGGCCACCTTTTGGTCGGACAGAACGTTCAGAGAAGGCGATTGCTCCAGTTGAATGCTGAGGGCAGTCTTCAGCGCGTCGTCGAACCTGTTGTCGCCAACGAAGTCGCTCAGAATAACCGTGCTTACCTCATGTGGAGAATGGGACGGTCGCACGATTCTAATGAACCAGGCGCGAACCTTGGGCACCATGGCCAAGCCAGCTAGGAACACAAACAACGCCAACAGCGAAGCCACGAGAGGTGCTTTACGAATCCGCTTCTTTCGCAAGAGGGAAGCTACGACCGTTGCGTCGGAGGGTCGAGCTTCTGGAGATGGCTCCAGACACGGCAGAATTGCCTGGTCCCACTTCGGGTCCAGACCCTCGATCCCCGTGGTTGGCGCCGCTGGCCGATGCGCCAGCACCTCGTCCGAGGCAGCAGGGTCGAACGGCTTCTGCCCGGTGATCATTTCGTAGAAAACGACACCGAGAGCGTAGATGTCGGATGCTTTGGAGGCCCTCCCGCCGAGATGCAGCTCGGGAGCCATATAACCGGGAGTCCCACCAAACTCGGACGACAAATTCAGCCCGCCGGCCAGTCCGAAGTCTGTAATGACCGCCCGGCAACTGCCATCCTCACTGGGGCAGAGCAGGATGTTCGAGGTTTTCAAGTCGCGATGAATAATGCCGCTGCGATGAGCTTCGGCAACTCCGGCACACAGTTGCAGAGCAATATCGAGAGCTCCCTCGGGTGGTAAGCGCTTTTCCCTGGAGAGGCGGGCAGTAAGAGTCTCACCATCGAGAAGCTCCATGGTGAGAAAGTCGACCGGACCGTGTTTGGTCTCAGCCGTATCGATATGGTTCACCAGACAAATGTTGCGATGGCGTACCCTGAGAGCGCCCTCAAGCTCGGGCGACAACAGCCGCTGAAATCCAGGCTTGGCCGCCTTGATGGCGATCTTCAGATTACGCTTGCGGTCGAAGGCTTCGTAGACAACGCCCATGCCGCCCTCGCCGATCTCACGCACGATCTCAAAACGGCCGTTAACGATTTCTCCGACTTCGAATGGCCGCACCAGCTCTGTCAAATCGATAAGTGGATCAAGCAGGAACTGGCCCATTCGATCCTCCCATTCCAGGGCTTCCGCCAGCTCGCGATAAAGATCGCTGTCATGCTCGCATTCTGCGCGCAAGTAATCGTGGCGCTGCTCGGGTGGCAGACGCCGCGCCTTAGCGAGAAGGGAGATTATGCGTTCGTCGCGATCGAGGCTGCTTTCCATGACTCCGTGCTCAAACGCTCAAACAACCAAACTCGGGCGCGATGCCACTCGCGCTGTAGAGTGTGCAATTTCAGGTTGAGAGCGTCGGCCGCTTCCGAGTCGGTCAGTCCCAGGAAGAACTTCAATTCCACAATCGCGCAACGTTGATGGGACTCGGATTCGAGCTGGTCGAGCAAACCGTCGATGGCAATCGCCAGTTCAATTGGCGTGCGGCCGCGGGCGATCGGCTCGGGCAAACCTTCCATTGGCAGGAACTTGACACTAGGTTGGGACCTGGCGTGATCGATGAGATAACGCCGCATCACTCGCGCAGCCAAGGCCAGAAAGTGACCGCGGTCGGCCCATTCGATTTTCTTCACCTTGGCGAGACGAAGGAAGGCTTCATTGACGAGCGCGGTCGGTTGCAGGATATGTCCCGGGCGTTCGCCACGGAAACAATGCCCCGCAATCTTTCGCAGATCGGGCATGAGCAACGCGAAAAGCGTTGACTCTGCCTCTCGATCCCCGGTGCGCCATCGCTGCAACAGCTTGGTGATTTCGCCAGGGTTGCCTTCCACAGTAAACCCCCGGAATGCGCAGATTATAGCTTGATCTTTTCGCCTGGACGACCCTTATTTTTTGGGAACAGGTGGCGGCATTTCCCCCCTCTAACGCTTTCCTTGATAGAAGGCAAGAACAAGCGCTTGCAAAGATCAGCCGGCCATGGTTGCCAGGCTTGGCCTTGCCTTCTCCGATACGCACACTGTCACGATCGGCATCGCATCCCTCCCGATTGGAGACAGCGGCGAGGATCATCAGAGTCACGATCCAGAGGCGATTGCGATGAAACGATCAATGGCGGATATCGACGAAAGAGCGCCGCATCCGTTCCGGAACCTGCTTCTGACCATCGCAGGAGAGCGAGCCGAGCCCATCGCCGAAGTTGCATGTCCTGCTGTTGACAACTTAGGTGCGCCTGAAGCTAGCCGGGTCAAAGTGCTAGATGATACGGCACCGCACTTTCGACCGATACAAGTGCGCCGATCCCTAACGTTGGGTCCCTTATTGACTCTGGTTCTGACATTGACTGTCACGCGCTCGAGAACGGACAGCCATGATAAGTCGATGGGGGTCACGAATCACGCAATGCGTAGTAGCTCGGGCTTCCAGCAGCGTGGCAACAATGACGACAAATCTGGTGTGCTTTATTACCGGGTCTGCCAGTCGGATTCTTAGGACCATAAGATGAAACCCGTTGACTTGGCGTTAAGACCCTCATTGGGTGAAAAAGAAAAAGTGCGGCAGGAAGGATATTATAATGAAGACTACAGCAGACCTTTACCAGGCAACGCAAACCATATTTCGTGCCTTTAACTACCTTGCGCCGCGGATGGAGGGTGGCGAAGTATTTCCATCACGCCCCATGAATCCCGAAGCGCTGGCAGGCTGCATTCTACATGGATGCATGGCGCGCTTGGTTAGAGAGATACAAGACCGGCGGCAGCAGATGGGGCCCCTGGTCCAGCTGCCAAGTGGAGTGGGTCATTCCTCCACCCGCAAGAGTTAAACTGCACGCACGCTAGCCGTATGACACCTTGATCAGTCACTGCACGACGTTCCCTATCTAAACAATTCCTCCGCGGTCGGTGAACTACTACGTGCCTAAGACGAGGCCAGCGCGGCGTGCATGCAGCTGGAAGCGTTGCTGGCATCCTAACTATCAGTACTTCCGATCCCTTCTGCTTGCACCTTCACGAAATCTTGAGTGATCGCTAAAGAAAAACTCCTTTGAGCTGGCGGACTTTTGCGAAGTCCCTCGCTTTGACTAGTAAGAGCGGAAAGAAGGATCTGGGAAGCTGGGGCATTCCGGTTGCGAGGAGCGTCGTCTTTGTACCAGTTCTTCGAAGTTCTCTAGTGCCACTTCGACAATGGGCATTTTGAGGACACACCGTTTTAACCAAAAAAAATGAGGAAAAAACAGTGAAAACGAAGATGGTATTGATTGCTTGTCTATTGGCTCTGGCGCTTAGCGCCAGTGCAGAAACCTTAACTTTCGGCGGACTTCCGCTGGCCAAGAGCCCCAGTGCGGTGCCGAATGGCTACGGCAGTTTGGACTGGTCGCGGTTCTCCTATGTAGACCCGGCCTGGGCGAACGCCGGACCCGGCTTCAAACGTGGGCCCAACGCCCTGGATGTGGCCTTCATGGGTGGAGGCACGTGTGAGATCTCTGCGGTCTCATGCTCGGCCTCTATCAGTTCCGGCGCGTCGATGGCGAATGCAATCGGAGCGGCCTTTGTCGTCAAGAGTGCGATCGTTGCGGCAGGCTATCACACTGAGATCATCAATGTGGCAGCCTACAATCACGGAGTCTCCGTAGGCTCGCAAACCTATAAGCTGACGACCTCGCTGCAGCAAATCACCTTCCCCAACTGGGGAGCGATCACGCAGCTGGTCATCGATACCGAGCAGGGTACGGTAGTCTTCTACGACCTGGACATGCAGCTTGTGGCCGCCCATGCCGCCAGCTCCGCCAGCGCCACTCGCCCCTCGGCCATTCCGGGTCCCAGTTCTGAAGGGGGCCGGAAACAGGCTGAGAAGGTAGCGGCGAACGCGGTCCCTGGTGCTAGTGCGGAAGGCGACAACTCTGCCACGGCACGCCGCCCCACCGCTGTACCCGGCCCCAGCGCCGAGCACACGCGGGTCGATGCCAGTGCGGAAAACTAATGTCGTGGTCATCAGCCAAACCTGACTGACGACCATGGCTTTCACTAAGCAGGACGGTACCAACTTCACCGTCCTGCTTTTCATCGTGCAGAATCAGATGTCATAAGCATCAAGCGAGATGACAGATCCAGCACATCACACAAGAATTCCATAGAGACGGCACAACGTCAGTATCAACTCCTTGTAATGGTGTGCTAGCTTCCCGCTGACAACCTAACCTGCGCGGCCTGCGGATAGCAAAAATACTTTCGCTGGAAATAGAAGGCAACGTTGACCAGCGCAATCATCACCGGCACTTCGACCAACGGTCCAATGACCGCCGCAAATGCTGCTCCGGAATTGATACCGAAGACCGAAACTGCCACCGCGATTGCGAGTTCGAAATTATTGGAAGCAGCTGTGAAGGCGAGGGTCGTGGTCTTCGCGTAGTCGGCCCCCAGCTTACGTCCCATGTAAAACGACACCAGGAACATCACGACGAAATAGATCAGCAGCGGCACGGCAATGCGCAGCACATCGAGCGGCAGCCTTACGATGTACTGGCCCTTGAGCGAAAACATGATGACGATGGTGAACAAGAGTGCGATGAGCGTGAGCGGGCTGACGCGCGGCACGAAGTTGTGGTCGTACCACTGGCGCCCCTTTGCTCTCACCAGCACGGCGCGGGTAAGAAAGCCGGCGAGGAACGGAATGCCCAGATAGATAAACACGCTCCTGGCAATCTCGCCGATGGAGACATTCACCACCGCACCTCGCAGTCCGAGGTGAGCGGGCAAAACTGTGATGAAAACCCAGGCGTACAGCGAATAAAAGAACACCTGGAAGAGCGAATTGAATGCGACCAGTCCAGCGGCGTAGTCGGTGTCGCCCTTCGCCAGTTCATTCCACACGATCACCATGGCGATGCATCGCGCCAGTCCGATCATGATCAGGCCGGCCATATACTCCGGATAGCGGCGCAGAAAGACGACCGCCAGCACAAACATCAGAATCGGTCCGACGACCCAATTTTGCAGGAGCGAGAGGCCAAGAATCTTCGTGTTACGGAAGACCTCTGGCAACTCCTCGTATCGCACTCTGGTGAAGGGCGGATACATCATGACGATCAGTCCAACTGCAATTGGAATCGAGGTGGTGCCAAGGCTGAACCGATTCAGCAACGGTACAACCGTGGGCACCAGCCAGCCGAGCGCCACGCCGAACACCATCGCCGCGAAAATCCAGGCGGTGAGATAACGATCCAGAAAACCAAGACGGCCTTTGTTGTTCATTGGTCAACCTTGTCGGACGGGAAAGCGGTATGCAGGTAAAAGTGTCGAGGTTCGCCGTGAGCAAGACATTTAGTGCTGCGTCACTCGATCCGGCGCCTGTCCTATGCTGTCGAGTTCTTTCTTGAGCGCGAGATTATCCAGGCTCGCCAGCGGGAGACACAGGAATAAGCTGATTCTCCGGTCGAGCATGAAGAAGGCATCGCGAAAAGCGCGCTCCCGATCCGCCGCGCTGCCTTCAACCGCCGCTGGATCAGGCACACCCCAATGAGCGGATATCGGTTGTCCCGGCCAAAGGGGGCAGACTTCCTTCGCCGCGTTGTCGCAGACGGTGATGACGAAGTCGAGTCTCGGTGCGCCCGGTACAGAAAATTCCTTCCACGACTTGCTGCGAAGACCTTGCGTGGGAACGTGCGCCGTCTCAAGCTGACGGAGCGCCTCCGGACGCACGGCACCGGTGGGATGGCTTCCCGCGCTACAGCCAGTAAAGTTCGGCGCGCCCTTTAAGTTCAGGATTGCCTCCGCCATGATGGAGCGCGCCGAATTACCTGTGCACAAGAACAGAACGTTGTAATGTGCTTGCAATGTCTTCCTCCTGTGGCGCTAATTGCAGCAGGTTGGCCCGCAACAGGCTTTGGCTGCGTTGGCGGGTTTCACGGCTCGTACAAAAGCGCTCATGAACTTCCCCTCTACCTCCGCGGCGATGGCATCCACGTCAAGTCCTTCTGCCGACAGAATGTCCCGTGCCTCCTCCGCTCGATAAACCCGGGTTGGCTCGATGTCGATCTGTTCGAAGCCCGCTGCCGCCAATTTGTCGCGATATTCCGTGTCTTCCAGCGCCCCGGCTATGCAACCTACCCAAAGAAGAATGCTCTGGCGAATTGCTGGGCTGATCTCGCCATGGGTTACCACGTCGGAAACCGCAAACCGGCCGCCTGGCTTCAACACGCGAAAGGTCTCCCGCAGCACTTTGTCCTTGTCCGCCGACAGGTTGATGACGCAGTTGGAGATGACTACATCCACCGAGTTGTCCGGCAACGGAATGTTCTCGATTTCGCCCTTCAGGAACTCGACATTCTCCATTCCCGACTTGCGCTTGTTTTCATTGGCCAGCGCTAGCATTTCATCTGTCATGTCGAGACCGTAGGCCTTGCCCGTCGGCCCTACCCGCTTTGCTGACAGCAGCACGTCAATCCCGCCGCCCGATCCCAAATCCAGCACTACCTCTCCGGCATTGAGCTTTGCCAGCGCGGTTGGGTTTCCGCAGCCCAGCGACGCGAGAAGCGCTTCTTCGGGAATTTGATTGATCTGGGAAACATCGTAGAGATTCGATGTGATTGGGTCGCAGCAACCGGCGCTTGCCGCGGTTGCTCCGCAGCAGCCGCTTCCACCGCTCGTTACCCGCAGAGCGGCCTGTCCGTATCTCTCTTTCACAACCTGCTTGATGTCCGTCGTACTCATGTCGGTCTCCTATTTACAGAGCTGAACGATGGCTTGTGGTTTGACCGCCTTGTTTCGCGTACAGCACTCGGCATAGAGGAATTGCAGCAGTTCCTGAAGCGCTTCCGTGTTGGCGGTGTAGCGCAGGAAAGTGCTCTCCCGTTGCACCTTTACGAGATCTTCGTTTCTGAGCTTGTCCAAATGGTGAGATAAGGTGGAATTGGGGATATCCAGTTCTTCCTGAATCTCGCCGACGACGAGTCCTTCGGGATGGGCGGACAGAAGCAGCTGCATGATTCGCAGTCGTGCCTCCGTACCCATAGCGGAGAACATGTCGGCATACTTCGGGATCTGCTCCGTATTCTTCTTGAAGAGGGCATTCGTCATATTTCCATTATTGCAGAAATACGGCTTATGTCAAGGACTTTGGAATGGATCCCTCGCCTCAGTTGCAGCTGGACGGCAGCACTCAGGGGACGCTGACCAATGCGGCCACTTTCACGGTGCCAAACAGGCCGCACACTCCGCACATTCCTTCACCGCTTCGCTCAGTTCCCTACTCCACTAGGAAACCCGCCTGCGGCTTCGACATGTGGCCCATCGGGAAAGCGAAGCCATTCGACAGGATGGTTCCGTTGTTGACGAGTCCCATCTGTCCGTCGCCGATGTTGCCCGCTCCCTGGATCGTATTGTTCGAATTGGTCAGCACGTTGGATCCAGACTGGCCAAGGATGTAATTGGTCGGCTCAGGACCGTCGGTCAGAGTTATCGTGCCCCCGCCCGACAATGTGGTACTTAAGAAACAATTCCGGACTCTGTTCCTCTGTGCCTCTGTGGCGAGAAGACTCAATGGTTTTCGTTGAAGTGGAAGATGTCCTTCGACAAATAGCGCTCGGCGGAATCGGGGATAATCGTGGCTACGCGCTTGCCCGGTCCCAGGCGCCGCGCGATGCCGATGGCTGCGAAGACGTTTGCGCCGGCGCTCGATCCGGCCAGCACGCCCTCACTCGCCGCCAGCTTCTTCACCATATCGAAGGCATCGTGGTCGGTGACGGCAATGATCTCGTCAGCGAGCGAGCCGTCGAAGGTCTTGGGGATGAAGCTGGTGCCGATGCCTTCCACTTCATGCTCGCCATGGGGACCACCGCCCAGTACGGAGCCCTGCGTCTCTACCGCGATGGCCAGCGTCTTTGGATTGCGCTCCTTGAGATAGCGCGTCACGCCGGTGAAGGTTCCGCCGGTTCCGCAGCCGATCACGATGGCGTCGACCTGTCCGCCTAGCTGATCATAGAATTCACGGCCGGTGGTCTCGTAGTGGAAGGCTGGATTGTCCTGATTTTCGAATTGGCCGGCGATGAAGGAATTAGGAGTGTGGGCGGCGCGTTCCTTGATGTAAGCGATTGCAGCCTGCATACCTCCGGCGCGAGGCGTGCGAATCACCTCGGCGCCGAGCGCCTCCATGAGCGTAACTTTTTCCTGCGAGAATCCCTCCGGGACGGCGAGCACCGTCTTGTAGCCACGGCCGCTGCCGATCAGGGCGAGCCCCACGCCGGTATTGCCGGCGGTGGCTTCGAAGATGGTTGCTCCTGGGAGCAGCGTACCCGCGCGCTCGGCCTTGGTGATCATGCCAAGCGCGGCGCGGTCTTTGATGCTGCCGCCGGGATTCAGGTACTCGAGCTTGGCGTACACGTCGGCGGCACCGGTTGGAACCAGCTTTCGTAGATGAAGAATGGGAGTTTCGCCGACGAGTTCGGTAATTTCTTCGGCGACGCGGAGAGAAGCCATTTCAGCAGTCTTCATGGGCATGTTGGCAATAACTTTCAAGGTTACGTGATGGGGGACGGGACGGTCAACGGGAAGGCAGCATTTGGCAGTTGGCGCTTGGCATTTGGCAATTGGCAGTTAGCAATTGGCTCTTCGTTCTTCGAGAACATTCTCAACTGAAAGACAACGCGTTCCGGCGTGGCATTGTCCGCTTCGGCGCTGTCTACTACAATTCCGGCTGAATCTTGCGAAAGCGTGGGCAGGGCTCGTCGGCAATGTTGCGCCGAGCGCGTTCGCTACGACTTGCCCAAAGGAGAGCGATTCATGTCCGGACGCAGAAGGGTGTTTGTAGGGGTCTTTGCCGCGCTTTTCGTTGGCGGTTGTTGTTGGGCACAGGGTAGCGCACCGCAATCGAGCGGAGCGCAGAAAAGTACGGCGCCCAGTCCCCCGGCTCAGGCCTCGATCACGGGCACGGTTACCTATGTCGAGCGGATGGCGCTGCCGTCGGACGCGGCCATCGAGGTCAGGCTTTCCGACGTCACCACGCAAATGGTAGCGGAGAAGACCGCCGGCACGACGGTTTTTGCTGCCGCCGGCAAGCAGGTGCCGCTTTCGTTTCGCCTCTTCTACAATCCTGCCGACATCAACCTGGCCCATGCCTATCAGGTGCAGGCCAACATTCGCATCAACGGAAAGCTGATATTCACCACTACGACGGCATATCCGGTGATTACCTTGGGTGCGCCGACGGACGTTGCGATCGTGCTACAGCCGGCGAACGCGCCCGCAGCCTCACCTGCGGGGGATAAGCTGCGCGATACCCATTGGAACCTTGTCGAGTTGAATGGCAAGCCAGCGGTGCCGGCGCCGGATGGCAAGGAAGCTCACCTGGAGCTGTACAAGACGGGCCAAATCTCAGGTTCGACCGGTTGCAACAACATCACAGGAAACTACATTGCGGCCACGGGCGGCCTGCAGGTCACGGCGGGGACCACGACGATGATAGCGTGCCCGCCTCCGCAGACGGCACAGGAGCAGGCGTTCTTTGCAGCGCTCAAAGCGACGACAGCCTACCGCATCAACGGCGACATCCTTGAGTTCATGAATGGGCAACAGGTGCTGGCGAAATTCCAGGCGCGCGCGAAATGACAGTTTCGAGTTTCCAGTTTCGAGTTTCCAGCTACGCCGGTGGTTTGATTCTGTGACAAGGCTTCGGCACACATTACGATGCTCCGCACTTGGTTACGTTCTTCTACTTTGTCTTCGGTGTTGGGCTCAGCAGGATTGCCCGGTAGAGGTGAAGCTGCTGCTTTCGCCAACCCAGACGCGTCAAGCTGTCGCCGCCTTGGCGGCCGGCGATGAAAGGCATGGTCAGGTTTATCTGTTCGACACCGACAAACTCGATCTGCTATCGCAGGGCGTGATCGTGCGGTTGCGGCAGGGGGTCGGCAACGATCTGATGGTCAAAGTAAGACCACAAGCTGGGGAACAATTCTCTGATCCTTCGGGAGGGCAGGAAAAATACAAGCGCGAAGTGGATGTAGCGGGCGGCAAGGAGCAACCTTCGTACTCAATCACGATCCCGTTTACGGGCACGCAACTCCCGGCTACAGGAAGGGAAGTGTTTGCCCTTCTGAGCCCGGCCCAGAAGAAGT
>JBARGS010000294.1:0-9200 GCA_049798495.1 Candidatus Korobacteraceae bacterium
ATCGCAATCCGCTCGACTTTGGCGACGCGGTTCCTCTCTTCGAGCGAGCTGGTCCTCGTGAGCACCTTTTCTTCGAGCCCGCCAAAACCAAGGTTGCTATCGTCACTTGCGGCGGTTTGTGTCCCGGCCTGAATAACGTGATCCGCTCCGTCTACCTGCAACTGCACTATCACTACGGAGTTCCCGCAGTGCTGGGAATTCGCTACGGCTATCTCGGCTTTTCTCCCGACGCTCCCAGTCCGCCGCTGTGGCTGAATGCCGAGATGGTCAACAGCATTCATCAGTTCGGCGGCACGCTGCTGGGCACCTCGCGCGGACCGGTCAGCGCCGACATCATCGTCGATTTCCTCGAGCAGCGCGGCATTAACATCCTCTTCACTGTCGGCGGCGACGGAACCCAGCGGGGAGCGCACGGCGTCGTCGAGGAGATCCAGCGCCGCAAGCTGCAAATCTCCGTCGTCGGCATTCCCAAAACCATCGACGACGATGTGCAGTACGTAAACCGTTCGTTCGGCTACTTCACCGCGATCGAGAAGGCCAAGGAGGTCATCGATTCGGCACACGTCGAGGCGCATTGTGTGTACAACGGCATTAGCCTGGTGAAGGTGATGGGGCGCGACGCCGGATTCATCGCCGCGGGAGCGACCCTGGCCAGCCAGGAAGTGAATTTCACGCTGGTTCCGGAAGTGTCGTTCAAACTGGAAGGCGAATGCGGCCTGTTGGCCGTGCTACATCGACGGCTTCTAGAGCGGCATCACGCCGTCATCGTAGTCGCTGAAGGAGCAGGCCAGAACCTGCTGCCGCCGTCGCAAGAGCGCGACGCCTCCGGAAATCTGATCCACCGCGATATCGGCCTCTTCCTGCGCCACAAAATTCGCGATCACTTCCAAGCCCAGCGCTTCCCGGTGGTGATTCGCTACCTCGATCCCAGCTACTACATCCGGAGCGTTCCCGCCTCCACCGTCGATTCCGTGCTGTGCGACTCCTTCGCGCGCCACGCGGTGCACGCCGCCATGGCCGGCAAGACCGACATCATCATCGGACTGCAACACGGTGTCTTCATTCACGTGCCCATTCCGATGGCGACCAGGGAACGCAAGCGTCTTTCCAGCGAAGAGTGGGCTGCGGTGGTCACCGCCACCGGGCAGCCTGACCTGGCCTAAACATTGCGAGGGAAAAGCTGAACGGTGTATGCGAACTGCCAATGAACCTGGGGTGCCCCATCCTAGGCCTGTCTTTGGCCTAGGGTGGGAGTCGAACGTTGTTGCTCTTGAAGCCTGCGAAGAATCTGTTGCCTATCGAGATTCATCGCGCTAACCAACAGTTGCACAGTTGCGCAACTGAGCTACAATCCCGCCCATGAAAAAGCTGTTGCTGGTTCTGGTCGCCATCTCGGTGCTGTGCGTGCCCGCTTTCGCCAGCCATCACAACCACCATCACCATCATTCGTCGCATCACCATGCGCATCACACGCACGCGGAATAAGCCAAAAAGGCCCGGAACGATTGCCGCTCCGGGCCGTGACTTCCTCAATACTGCGTCGTATCTAGGCGATTTCCGAATCCAGCGGCACGTTCGAGGTCACCAGGTAGCGTTTTGCCCTCTCCTGCAACTCCACCGTCAACGGCACGCTCTTGCCTGGACCCAGACTAGCCTGCACTGCCACGCTGTCGCAGGTCGCCACCATCCTGCTCGTCTCGTCGTCGTACATCTGATGAAGAAAGCGAAAATACTTTTCTCCGACCGCCAGGAAGCCGCTCTTGATCTCGACCAGTTCTCCTCCGCGCAGCTCTTCCAGAAATTGATAATTCTGGCGGACAATCGCTATCCTCAGGCCGTTCTGCTTCATCGACGCCGGCGTCACTCCGATGGCGTGCAGCAGGAACCAGGTCGCCTGATCGAAGCGTGAAACGTACATGCGCGAATTCATGTGGCTGGCAAAGTCGTATTCCGAAGCCAGCACCGCGCCTTTGAATGTATGAACCCACTCAGCCATGATCATCCTCCCCGGAATGCCGCTGTTCGCTTTTCGCTTATGGACCGAAGCGCAGTCGCCGATTCACGGCCTTGTCATCCTGAGCGCAGCGAGTCGCTTTGCGACGAGCGGAGTCGAAGGCCCCCTATAGCCGCCGCGCATCTCCAGCAGACGCTCCTCCGAGATTCTCGACCGGCCCGTTGGCAACGTCTTCCTTATCCACCCCCGCGACGAACTCTACCATAGCAGTCAGTGTCTTCTCCGGCTGGTCGCGATGCGGCGAATGTTTGCATTCGGGCCGCATCAGGATACCGGTCGAAGGCACGGCCGCCTGGATGGCCTTTACCTGCGCCATCGTTCCATACTCGTCCTGCTCACCCTGGATGCACAGGATCGGACACCGGATTGCCGGCAGACACTCCTCGATGTTCCACGCACGAAAGTTCGGATCGAGCCAGATGTCATTCCATCCCCAGAATGTCGCGTCCACGTGCTGGTGATAACGACCCAGCCGTGCCGGGAAATCGGTGGTCTCGTACAGGACCTTTGCCTGCGTGATGCTGGCGATGCTTAGGTCCTCGACGAAGACGTGCGGCGCCTCCAAAATCAGGCCGCGCACTGCCTCCGGATATTTTCCGGCGAAGATCAGCGCGATAGAACCACCATCGCTGTGTCCCAGCAGAATCGGCCTGCGAATCCCCAGCTTGTCGAGCACCTCCGGCAGCACCACTTCGCCTTCGTAATGCATGAACTCGACCGGTCGTTTCTCCAGAAGCTTGTCGGAGTTGCCATGCCCGTAGCGCGAATAGACCAGCACCCCACAACCGGTGCCGGCCGCCAGCCGTTCGGGAAAGTCCTTCCACAGCGCAATCGAGCCCAATCCTTCATGCAGCATGACGATTGTCGTCCGCCCTGGCTGCGCCGGCTCAATCCATGACGTTTCCAGCCGCTTACCTGCGGCGACAACTTGGTTGCGATGTGACTTCATGCCGTTGTGCATTCCCCACATAGCGGGCGCGGGGCCTCGCTGGCGATTTGCTAGCAAAGAGAACTAAGTACTGATAGCTGATGGCTGACAACTGACGGCTGGGATTGGAGGCGCGGGTGGGAATCGAACCCACGCATAAAGGTTTTGCAGACCTCTCCCTTACCACTTGGGTACCGCGCCTCGGTCTTCCTAACCTATCGTGTTCCGCGGGCAAAATCCAGTGGCTCGCAACCCTCGAGTGCCGCTCGCTCTGCGTGTACAATCCATAACACTCTCTCTTGATCGCGGCTACGATCTTCTGTTGCAGTCGAATTGACGCGCTATGAATGTTCTGGAGTTCACTGCATGGGTGGGTCTCGGCTCGCTGCTGGCCGGATTTCTTGGCGCGCTCACCGGCCTGGGCGGCGGCGTAGTCGTGGTGCCGATGCTGACCCTGCTGTTTCACGTTGACATCAAGTACGCCATCGGCGCGTCGTTGGTTTCGGTCATTGCCACCTCTTCCGGTGCGGCTGCGGCTTACGTTCGCGAGGGCTATTCCAACATCCGTATCGGTATGTTTCTGGAGACCGCGACCACCATGGGCGCCTTGGCTGGAGCCGCCATTGCTCTCTACATTTCGGGAAGCGCCATCGCGGTTGTCTTTGGCGTGGTCTTGCTGTACTCGGCCTATCTCTCCAGCCGCCATCGCGAGGAGCACGGGCCGCCAATGCAATCGTCGGAGCTCGCGAAGAAGCTTCGGCTGGGCGGCACTTATCCCACGCCTCGGGGCAAGCAGTCCTACAACGTGACAGGCGTACCGGCGGGCTACGGCCTGATGTTTGGCGCGGGCGTGCTGTCGGGCTTGCTGGGCATCGGTTCTGGCGCGGTAAAGGTGCTGGCGATGGATCAGGCGATGAAGATTCCCTTCAAAGTTTCAACCACTACTAGCAACTTCATGATTGGCGTAACGGCGGCCGCGAGCGCCGGGCTTTACCTGGCGCGAGGATACATTGCTCCGGGCATTACCATGCCGGTGATGCTGGGCGTGCTTGCCGGCTCCATGTTGGGCGCACGAGTGCTGGTGAAGGCCAACGTTAAAGCGCTGCGCTACCTGTTCGCTGCCGTCATTGTCGCCCTGGGAATTGAGATGATCTTCAACGGAGTGACTGGCCGGCTATGACAGCTAAAAGGTGGGACGATCAGCGAATCGAAATCATCATCGGCACGCTGCTGCGGACCGGCGTGATTCTGGCGGCTACCGTGGTGCTGGCCGGCGGCGTTCTGTACCTGGTGCGCCACGGTCGCGAGGTTGCCAACTACACGGCCTTCCATGGCGAGCCGGCGAATCTTAAGAGCGTGGTGCCAATTTTGCAGGGAACGGCTGGGATGCGGGCGCACGCCATTATCCAGCTTGGGTTGCTGCTGCTGATTGCGACTCCGGTGGCGCGAGTGCTGTTTTCGGCGTTCGCGTTCGCTATCGAACGTGATTACATGTACGTCGTCATTACCCTGATCGTATTCGCTATTCTCATGTACAGTCTTTTTGGATCGAGTTGAGTAACTTTGGAGGGACGAATGGCAGGAGTCAATCTCGCAGACGCTCGCCGCGTGATCGCGGCGGCGGAGAAGAAGGCGCAGGAAATCGGCCAGCCCATGAACATCGCGGTGGCCGACGAAGGCGGCAACATCGTCGCGCACGTACGCATGGACGGCGCCTGGATCGGCAGCATCGACATTTCCATGAAAAAGGCCTACACCTCGCGCGCCTTCGACATTACGACGAAGGATTTGGCCACACATGCGCAATCCGGCGGACAGTTCTTCGGCATTCACGTCTCGAACGATTGCAAGATCATGATCTTCGCCGGCGGCATTCCGCTGAAGCGCGACGGCAAGGTGATGGGCGCGATCGGCGTGAGCGGCGGCTCGGGCGAGCAAGACCACGCGGTGGCCGAAGCGGGAGCAGCGGCATTCTGAAAGTGCAGAGGGCGCATGGCCGAAGACATTTTTACCGCGATTAGAGCGGGAGACAATCTGACGGTAGCTAGGCTGATCGAGGGCGATCCCAGCCTGGCACACGCGCAAAACCCGGCTGGCGTTTCGGCGCTAATGCAAGCGCGCTACGAAAATAAGTTGGAAATCGTTGCGTTGCTGCGAAGCGCGGTTGGCGAACTCGATGTCCATGAAGCGACGGCATTGGGAGATGTTTCGCGCCTACAGACGTTGCTCTCAAACGATCTTGAGCTCGTCAACTCGCGGAGCAATGACGGATTCACGCCGCTGCATCTGGCTTGCTTCTTTGGTCACCTCCAAGCGGCGGAGATATTGATTCGCAACGGCGCCGATCCTAATGCGCTTTCGACCAACCAAATCGCGATCATTCATAGCGCGGCGGCGTCTCGCAATGCGGAGATTGTGAAGCTGGTGCTTGCGGCCGGCACGAATCCCAATAGTCAGCAGCAGGGCGGTTATACGGCTCTGCAAGGGGCAGCCTTGCACAACAACGTGGCAATGGTGCGGGCATTACTCGAGGCAGGCGCCAATCCGTCTATCGCCAACGACGAAGGCCTGACGGCTGCGGACTTGGCCGCGAAGCAGGGCGCGAAGGAAGTTGCCGAGTTGCTAAACTCTGGAAAACAGCGCCCATCCGGCGGGTAAAATCACTGCGCTTGGGCTTCTTTGCCCCCAGGTAGTGCCGAATGGGTGCGGAGAATCCCCGTTCCAACGAATACGGCGCAGGTGAGCAGCAACACGCGCAGCACATTGGCGTGCAGCACCGGGTCGCCCAGCAGAATCCGTACTAGTCCGAACCCCGCGCTCCCCGCGCAGAAGGCGAAGTAGAGCTTCTCTTTGGTGCAGTGGGAAAAGCGAAGCAGGATCAGCAACACCGTGGTCACAATCACATAGATGATCAGCAGAGCGATCCCGCCGGCGATCTTCTCGCCGCGAACGGAGAACGGCGCAGTATGCGAGATCGCCAGTTGCACGCCAGCCACCCCCAGAAAGAAGACAGAATGAATCAACGCGATGACGGCGCGCTTGCGGCTATTGATGATGGCGAAGCGATCCATAAACATTGGCACCAGTGTGCCCGATGAGACGCACACGAGGCTGTGATTTCAGTCACAGGCATTCCCGGTCTTTCCTGGTTTTTTCAAACCGAACAGACGCAGCCAACTTGGGATTGACCAGCCACCTTCCCACTCTATAGAGTATATAGAGAATAAGGAATTAGGGGTTGTTCCATGAACACGCAGCAAGCCAAGAACGGAATTCTGCAAAAGCAGGACGCGGCGAACGACCCGGTGTTGTCAATGCTGGGCGTCGGCAAACAATTGTGGAAGCACGAATCGGGCGACCGCTTCATCGAGCGCCTCCGTAACGAAGATCTGCCATCACCCCCGGCGCATCATGTAAACGCCCCAGAGGAGCCGTCTTCGGAGGTAGTTTGGGATCGAATCGGGAACCATCAAGGAGAGGAGTTTCGAACGGCGACGCGATTGCCGTTCACCTACGCGGTGGAGGGGGCGGGGATTTGGTTTTTTCGCGACGGACGACGCATCAATCGAAAGCTCTCACGAACCCAAGTAGACAAGGCCATTGCCAGATGCCCGCTCACCAGCACCACGGAAATCAAGGACCTGATTGATTATCCGTATTTGTTTGCACTCCTGATGGACACGCGCATACGGCGTGAAGCGTGGTGACATATGGCCCGCGTCTTCTGGGATACCAACCTCTTCATTTATCTGTTTGAGCACAATTCCGAATGGTCGGCTCGCGTCCTTGAGTTGCGCCAGCGCATGGTTACTCGTAGAGACGAATTGCTAACCAGTTACCTTACGGTCGGCGAAGCACTTACGAAGCCACGTGAGACCGGCAACGCTGTCCTGGAAAAAAGTTACCTCAACTTTTTTGTCAACGGACCCATGGAACTAATTGCGTTTGAAATTGAGGCAGCGAAGCGATATGCGGAAATCCGCTCTCGGGAGCGGGTTCGACCTGCAGATGCTATTCAACTTGCCTGTGCGGCCGCCGCCAGAACAGATCTCTTTATCACGAACGACAATCGCCTCTCAGGAATGTCAGTGCCCGGGATCACATTCATCACTGGAATTGAACGAATACCATACTGATTCGGTTGTTGGGGCGGGCGGAATCGAACTTGAGCCGTTTTGCAGGCGGGAGCCAGGTGAAATCCCGAAACGAAGTGAGGGACCCCGCAGAGGTTTCAAGCTGAAAGCTGACGGCTGAGAGCTGACAGCTATTTTGGAGGCGCGGGGCGGAATCGAACCGCCGATAGAGGTTTTGCAGACCTCGGCCTTACCACTTGGCGACCGCGCCCTCGGGGATCATCGCAGGCGAAAAACCCTCGCAACCCATGCTGAACGCAGGGGCGAGGGCAGCATATCTGGAGCGGGAGACGGGATTTGAACCCGCGACTTCGACCTTGGCAAGGTCGCACTCTACCACTGAGTTACTCCCGCTCGTGGAATATAGATTATAGCGAATGCCTGAACAGGCGAGCAAATGAGGGTAACTATATACTTGACATACCAGAGCCAAGGGCCTATATTTACAGCATGGAAAGCATAAAGACACTCCAAGAAGCCATCATTCACTTCCATGATTTCGATAACTGCTACAGGATGATGGTTGAACTTCGTTGGCCTGACGGAAAGGTCAAGTGTCCGCATTGCGGCTCCGAGAAAGTGACATATCTCGCCAAGATCCGCGTATGGAAGTGCTACAGCGGACACGAGCGGCCAACCTTCTCATTGAAGACCGGGACTGTTTTTGAGGAGTCTCGGCTCGGCTTGGATAAGTGGTTACCCGCTCTGTGGCTTGTGGTGAATTGCAAGAACGGAATTAGTTCTTGTGAATTGGCCCGCGATCTTGGCGTGACCCAAAAAACTGCATGGTTCATGGCGCACCGTCTGCGGTTTGCGCTAACTGATGGTGGATTCGGTTTGCTCTCCGGCGAAGTTGAGGCAGACGAAACCTTCATTGGAGGCAAGGCAAGGAATATGCACATCAGCGAACGCAAGCGCCGCATCACAGGCACGGGCGGGAAGGATAAGACCGCCGTCATGGGAATCTTGGAGCGTGGCGGAAAAGTTAGAACCGTTGTGATTCCGAACCGCAAGAAGAGTGCGCTGCAAACTGAAGTGAGAAAGCATGTCGAAGCTGGCGCGGCTCTCTACACTGATGCCCTGCTGTCATACGAAGGGCTGGAAGGCGATTACGCGCATAAGGTTGTAGATCATGCCGTCCAATACGTTGACGGTCGGGTTCATACCAACGGACTTGAGAATTTCTGGAGTTTGCTCAAGCGCGGAATCAGCGGAACATATGTGAGCGTAGAACCGTTCCACCTGTTCCGCTACTTGGACGAGCAGGGCTTCCGATACAATAACCGTGCCACACCCGACAACCCAATGAACGATTTTGACCGCTTCAAACTGGCACTTTCCCAGGTCACAGGGAAGCGTCTGACATTTAGACATCTCACCGGCAAGGATCGGGAGGCGGACGCGGCGGCGATCAACTAAAGCGGCAACGAAGAGGAAAACGAAACGGAATTAGAAATCAGAATTTTTCAGTTTGACTCGGCCCGCCGGAAGGCGGGTTTTTCATTTGTGGGAGGAATTTTCTTTGCTGTCACACGGTAAACAGAACCGTTCCCGCAGGCGGGCTGAACTCCGCAATCTCTTGAACGAAGCCCATTTCCACCACATCCTTTGCGGTGAACATGAGGTCTTTATTGTTGGCGAAGTCTGCCCACTGTGCATCCGTCAGCTTGAGGCCAGCGCGGCGGAAAATAGCTTCTGTTCGCTCATCTTCGGCCAGCATCGTGTTTACCAAATGTTGAAGGTCGGTAGCCGGATACCCGTGCTCAAGCTCAAGCGAACATCTATGAATACCGAACATTGCATAGACGCTTGCCCGGCGTTCCTTTGCCCCAAGAAATGCGATCACGGCAGCGGAGCTAACATTGCCCCCGTTATAGAGGATCAGTTTCAGGGTGAAATTACGGAAGAAGTTGTGCAGGGCGATACCGTCGGGTACTTGGCCTCCGGGGGAATGTAGCATGAAGTGAATGCAGTCAACCATTGCTCCGGGATGTGTCAACTTGGTGAGCTGTGCAACTATGCGCTGTACGGAATCCGTCTCGATTACTCCGGCGAAAACGCCGTAAACATCACGCTTTGCGACTTGTGGGGGAGGCATAAGTGCATACTTCCGAAACGGAAAGCC
>JBARGS010000295.1:0-7012 GCA_049798495.1 Candidatus Korobacteraceae bacterium
AGATACATAGTCATCCCTCGCCGAAACTCCCTGTGATGCCGCAGCAACACCCGAATGACCTTTTAGCTCGCAATGTACGCGCCCTTAGAAAGAAACGCGGCTGGTCGCAGGAAGCGATGGCAGAGGAGTGCGGGCTGCATAGGACCTACGTCGGAGCCATTGAGCGCGGAGAGAGGAACGTTACTCTCGATACGCTGAAGCAATTGGCTGACGCTTTGGGCGTTTCGTCGGCAGAACTCATCTCGGATCAACTGCCAAAGCGTGCCAAAACTACCACGTGAGTTTGCTGCTCGCATTAAAACCGTCACAAATAAGCGCGCGCGTCTTGTTCTAGATCGCATCGCTGAACACGGCAAAATTACTACCGAAGAACTACAAGAGATCGGATATATTCACCCGCCTCGGGCGCGCATGGATGCTATTGACCTCGGATTCCCGATAAAGAAGACGATGGTGAAAAGCCGAGACGGCAAGAAAAATATCGCGTCGTATTCGTTCGATCTCACTGCAAAGTTAGGGGAAAAAGACAGGCTGGGACGCCTGGTACTGCCCAAGAAAGAGCGCGAAACAATCATTTCGAAGGCCGCAGGCAAGTGTGAACTCTGTGGGGCAGCGCATGATCTACAGATAGATCATCGAGTGCCGTATCAGGTCGCCGGCGAATCATTGAAGGATGGGGTTGCGCCGTATATGGCGCTTGATGGGAGCTGCAACCGCCGCAAGTCATGGGCATGCGAGCATTGCAGAAACTTTACAGAACTGCATGACGTCGAGATTTGTGTACAGTGCTACTGGGCTAACCCGCAGGAACACAAGCATGTTGCGATGCAGCCGATACGTCGTGCGGAGATTGTCTGGGAAGGAGATGATTGCGCTGCTTTCGATAAGTTTGAAACAAAATGTAAGCGCGAGGGCGTGACATTGTCTGAAGGGCTGAAGAAACTGGTTAGACTACGGCCTTAGCGGGATCTGCGCATCAAAATGTTCCAGTAGCATCGGTTCGCTGGGCAGTTCCTCCAGCGACAAACCGGCAGACAAATATATCGACTCTACAGTTTCAAACGATTCGCCGTTCAGAGTTGCTTGGCTCGATCTCCCAACATTCAGCAGGACGCGCTGCGCATTTAAGTTGGCAGGAAGGGGTTTTCCGTATGTCTTGCTTCCGCAGTGTCCGTCATAGCTAAGAATGTACTGCACCCCGCGTTCATTAAGGACTTCCAGCAGCCTTATAATGGCTTCCCGCGGAACTCCTTGAAAGTATCTGCTGTCCCTGCCCTCGGTAGTTCCCTGATACGGTGGATCCAGGTAGACCACATCGTCTTTCTGGGCCTCCGCGAGCAGTGCCCGGAAGTCCCGGCACATCACTTTGCAGCGCCCCCTCAGCAGGTGGTGTGCTCCTGTTAGCTCAACGTGCATTGTGTCGGGATGTGTTCCCGTCCGGCGTTTGTCCGCCGATTGGTTGAATTGTCCCGACGGATTGAAACGAACGGCGTTCTTGACGCAGCGGGCCAGCAGGAAGAGGAGCATGGCAGGGTTCTGTTTTCGATTAAATTCAGCTCTGATATCGTTGTATCGGTCGATTGCGTTTCCCTCAAACTGTGACTGCCAAAGCTCACGGTAAGCAACGCTAAGCTGCTCTGGGTGTTCGATCACTTCCGTCCACAGGTTGGCTAGTGGTCTGAGTGCATCAGAAATAACGAATTCATCGCAAAGGCCAGACTTGGCCGCCGCGAGCGTAATTGCCGCGGACCCCGCAAACGGCTCGACCATGCGCCGGAAGCGCCCCTTGGGCACGAACGAAAGTATGGCAGGGGCCAACCGCCGCTTGCTGCCCTGATACGGAATAGGATGAGGCACCGAATAGCGCATTGCGTTCGACAGATATACACAGCACGGGGGACAGCACCACGTACAGAGTGCAGATGCTTTGTTTCGGTCGGGCGGTTCAACCCGACAGCTTGCCGTGTCCTGCCATATTCAATACTCTATCGCATTTGGCAGACCCTTCCGCATTTGTTGTCTTTAATTCCGGCCCCCAGCGCACGACATGTGCGGATCAGTTCTTCTTCACCCGCTCCAGCACTTCCTCCGCATGGCCTTCCGGCTTGACGGGCGAGAAGATGTGGACGATTTTGCCGTCCCCTCCGATCAGGAAGGTGCTGCGCACGATGCCGATCACCTTTTTGCCGTACATGTTTTTCTCTTTCAGCACGTCAAACTTCTTGGCGACTTCTTTTTTGTCGTCGGCCAGGAGGGTGTACGGCAGGGCTTCCTTTTCCTTAAACTTGAGTTGGGCTTTGGGAGTGTCGGGGGAGATGCCGAGGATGACCAGTCCGGCCTTTTTCAGTTTGCTGTATGCGTCGCGGAACCCGCGCGCTTCGATGGTTCAGCCGGGGGTGTTGGCTTTAGGATAGAAGAACAGGACCACGTTCTGGCCGCGAAACTGAGCGAGCGAAACCGGGTTACCGTTTTCGTCGGGCAGGGTGAAGTCGGGAGCTTTCGAGTTGATTTCCATATCGCATTATCTATACCGCAAATTTGGGCGGCGGGCTATGGCCGCGTTGCAGTCTTCCGAGGAGCCAAAGAGCCTGGGTGAGAGCCCGTGCCGTCCCTACGGGACTCAGACTTATTTTTCGCTCTACCCAGGACTCCGCTCCGCCACCCCAATTCGCGCAACAGCGGCGCGAATCGGCTGCGCTACGTCCTGGGCTAACTGCACTTCCGCCCCTTCGGGGTTCTGTTCTCGTGTGTCATACTCCGCTGCCGAACACCGAAAGTCAGTTGTCACTCAGACTCTCAAGCCCAAGTTTTGTTGGGCGCGGGGCGGCGCAGCTAACGCTACGCCCCTTCGAAGACACCTCTTGAAACACGCTCTCGTCATCGCGCTGCTGAGCCTGACCTGCGCGGCGCAGGTGCTCCAAGATCATACTCACGACGACCAGCCACCACCGCCCAGCAACCAATCGCGAATCAACTCCAAGCCGAAGAAGCGTGGGCCGCGCGCTATCGCCGTGGTCGAGTTCCTGCCCGGAGGCGGAGCGCGACTGGTTCCCGTGGCGCTCTGGATCGACGACCGCTTCTACGATGCGAGCTTGTACGGTTCTAACCCTGCGCCCATGGCGATCGAGCCGGAGACGGTGTACGAGGCCACCACTTATGGCGAGCCCACGGGACTTTTCACTGTTACCACGCCCCGCGAGGAGAATGGGAACTGGATCGCCGACGGGCATTGGAAGGCGGAGATGCCGTTCGACGAGAAGATGGCGCAGCAGGCCGCCAAGCAGCCTCCGAAGAAGCAGGTGGTGGTGAATTCCGACGACGACCGGCCAGTGTTGCGGCGGCCGGGATCGGGCGGCTCGAACTCCGGAAGCTCGGGTGGAACCAATGGGACATCAGGAGCCAGTCAGGGCACGACATCCTCGGGGGGCTCCAATTCCTCCGGCAACGCGCCGTCCGGCTCGGACGACAACGATCCCGACCGGCCAACGCTGAAGTCGTCGTCACCAAGCTCGTCAAGCGGATCGTCGCAGCCGGCAACTTCGTCGCAGCCAGCATCCTCGTCGCAACCGACGTCGTCAGCTCCTTCGCAGCAATCTTCGCGGCCGACGCTGGGAGGCAGCACGGCCCAGACGAACTCGTCGGCAGGATCGCAGAGCGCTTCCAACGGCCCATCTTCGGATGAGGACGATCCCAATCGCCCGGTGCTGAGGCGCGGCAAGCAGCAGATGTCGTCCGACGAGTTGCAGCCGGATACGACGGCTAGCGGAAAACCGGCTTCGGCTTCTACGGCGACGCCGACACCGGCCGAGCAGGCGCAGTCGAAGCTGATGGCGACAATGGCGAGCCTGGGACGCCGCTCGTATCCCGCGGTGTCCGATGCCGGAAGTTACGAGACGCGCTCGCTGATGTACGCGATGAATTCGGCCGAGCGGCAGGAGAAGTCGCAGCAGATGATTGCGCTGGCGATGGAGGACATCCAGAAGTTTGTCAGCCAGCGTAAGTCGCCCGCGCTGCCGAAGGGCACGACCATCACCGACTACGATCTGCGGGCCTACGATCTGGACTACAGCAACTCGCCGACGCTGGTGCTCGACGCCACGCTGGCGGTGCCGGGCGCCAAGGCGCCACGCACCGGCGACTTCCAGTATTACGTCACCGTCGTCGCCCGCGAGGACATCAACGGCCAGCCGATCAAGATATTCAGCTCGGTGACGGACAGCAATCACCTGGACGCGTTCCGGCGGATGGAGATTATCGATGCGGTCGACGCCGACGCCAACGGGCGCGGCGATCTGCTCTTCCGCGAACACTCCGATGTGGGGATCAGCTACAGCCTGTATCGCGTCTTTCCTTACCAGATGCAGCGCGTCTTCGAGGGCGGCTCCGGGCTATAGAAAGACACGCGATTCCAGAGCTGAAAGGCACTAAAAGGCTAAGGACGATTTCCGCGAGATTGTGCAAAACCTCCGGGAAGTGCTATTCGTCGGGAGTTTCGCTTCAATCTCAGCTACTCAGTATTGCCAGCTTACTAAGTACATGATTCTTTAGGCCTTATTGCTTGCAACAGATGCGGGGCAAAGTGCGTAAGTTGCTGAAATTGCACCTTCTGGCGGTGAAGGGGCGGAATCTTCCACAGAGTTTTCCACAGAACTGAGGAATTCGCGAAAGGCCTTTCTTCGCAGGCTCATTCGTCGAGTCTCGCGGACACGGAAAAGGCCGCCCTTAGCAGGCGGCCTCAGCAGAAATCCCAGAGAGCTACTGTGACTTCGCGCCACCCGTTGCCGGCTTCGCACCGGTCGTTGTGGCTGCTGGAGTCGTGGGCTTGCCAAGAGAGGCGCCCGGAGTGCCGGAAGGCTTGGTCGCCGGAGGTGCGACGCCCGACTGCGCGTTGTAGGCGTCGACCACCGTCTTGGTGAGATCAACGCTCTGTGTCGCCCAGAGAAGCGGACCCTGCGGCCAGGGATTCGAGGAGTCGAGCAGCAGGCCGTAGCCGTTGGCCTTGGCAAACTTGTCGATCACCGGCGCCATCTTTTGCAGGATGCGCTGCGCGATCTCGTTCGACTGCTGCTGGTAATCGTTGGAAGCGTCTTCGGCCGAGCGCTGCAAGCTCTTCTGCTTGGTCTCGATCGACTTCACCAGCTCGGCGTGGGCCTGCTCGTTCATCTTGTCGCCCTGAGTGTTGAGCTGCTTCTTCAGATTGTCGATCTCGGTGTTCATGTTCGCCAGCTCGGTACGCTTGGGCTCGAACTTCTTTTGCAGGGCTTCGAAGTCGCGGGCGCCTTCGTTGGTGCCGATGATCGCCTGTTGAATGTCGATGATGCCGACCCTGACCCCGGCGGATGTGGTGGCGGTGGTAGTAGCGGCAGGAGCGGCGGTACTCGCCGCGGGAGTGGACTGGGCCAAAGTTGCCGATGCCAGAGCGAGGGCGAGCACGGCTGTGCCTAAGAAGATGCGCTTCATTGCGTTGATGTAGCTCCTTGAACTGCTCCGGGAATTCCTCAGATTTTCCAGGGATGAACGCGCTTCCGCTGCGTCTTGTCTGGAGTGCCGGGAAACGGCGCCCTGCTCGAACGCAGACGACTACGCCTCCCGACCGGAAAATTCGGCGGTGCGGATACCTCGATTATAGGGAAACGGGCTTGGCAAGGCAAACGGAAGCGTGGGAGCTACCTCGGTTGAATCCCTGTCTGGCAGGAACTCGGGGGCAGGGCGCAGGGTCTAGGCTCGAAGTGATCCCTCAATTTCTGACATGGCAACTTCCTGATGTCTGCGCTCCGATTCGGAATTCGTATCCCCGGGCCCCGAGCGACGGGCGGGATTTCCGGCTCCCTGTTCTTGGCCACGTTGTGTGACGCGCTCTCGATGTATGAACCACATTCCAACTCCGAATAACACCCCGACGTAAATTGCCGTCGCAATCAGCGCCATAATCAACTCCTCTTACGTTCGATCACAATCCCAGCAGTGACAGCTGCGGCGCTCAGGAGTACTGAAGCGGAGACGAACATCGGAGTGAGCGTCTTCCATGTCAGCCACTCATCTAGAGGGAAGAAAACAACTGTGAGAATCCCGATATCCCTCAGCACTTCCCCGATCATCTGCGGGACAGAATTCTTGTCCGTTTCCGGCAACGCATGGCCTCACTTGCGGATCACAAGAGATAAGCCCTGCAGCATCCTAAGCACTTTATATTCCACCTCGCCGCGGCTGACAAATAAATTCGGCCGGGCGCGACAGGAAAGGTAACACTCCAGGAGGACAGAGTTTTCCATGTGACTCGACGCTAGAAGAGCATCGGCCGAAGTTGGTAGCGGCGTCAGTGAGGTGGGTCACAGCTTGGAGAGAGCATGGGCGCTCATCTTTGCTCCTACTGCACCCGCGCAGCGTTTCCTTCCATCACCGTCACCCACCCGCCGCCGGGCTTGGCGGTTTCGGATTTGAAGGTGTACGCCGCCGGCGACGTTAGGGTCACGACGTAGCGCCCCTTGGTGACCACGCCGTTCAGCTTCTTCTCGGAGTTCCAGACCCAGGTGTTGCCTTGCGCCGTGCCGATCGCCATGACGTGTTCGCCGAGGCTGTTGTAGGCGTTGTAGGTGTAGGCCTTGTCCTGCGGAACCCATTCCATCATGCGCACGCTGTGCACGTCGCCCATGGGGCCGTGCATCACCGTCTTGGTCTCCAGGAAGTAGCCGCCCGGCACCCACTCACTATGCTCGGTCGCGTGAAAGGGCGTGCCTGGAGTCTTGGGGTCGATCTTCGCGGTGCCTGTCAGTGTCCAGTCGCCGGCGAAGTAGCCCATCATCTGCTGCTGGGGAGTGGGCGCGGGCCTCGGTTGCGGAGCCTGGGCAAAGGACAATGTAGTAGAGATCAAGCAAACCACGAATGCTGCCGGAAGATTTCTCACAAGCGTGTTCTCCAGGGAAAATGAACCTGAGGTGGATCGGAATCTCCCCCGGCAGGCCCCCGCGGCTGAAGCCGCTTTGATATCGTCCACATTTCGCCGGGCTAAAAG
>JBARGS010000296.1:0-16934 GCA_049798495.1 Candidatus Korobacteraceae bacterium
GCTGTAAAGCCCATGCACATCGTAGATGGTGGCGAAGTCGTCGGGCGCGAGATAGTGATTGCCGCTGAGATCAGAAGTGAAGTGTGGTGAAACCGTTCGCGCCGCTGCGCGTGGCTTGGGCCGGAAATCGTTCAAGCCGCCGATCGCCGCGACCACCCCACGAAACGCCGCCGGCAGCGCGGGCTCCGTCACGTTGGCATAATGCACCTCCCCGCCCACCGCATAATTATGGATCGCAGTGTGAAATGCCAATCTCACCTGCGCCGCCGTGCCGGTGAAGCGGATGAATGTGCGGCTGCGAGCGGGTGCGATGCCGGTGAACCCCTGCTGCCGCAGCCATTGCGCGATTCGGGCTAGATCGGCCGGCGCGAGTCCAAATCGGTCGGCGTAGCATTCGGGCGTGAGCCACTGGTGGAACTCAGCGGACGACGGATCGAGTTGCCGGCGAAGCAGCATGTCCAGACCGCTCTGCTGGGCCGACGTGAGCTGGAACACCAGCGTCATGCCGCGCATTGGCAACGAGCCGCTCACCTCTCCGCGATCGAACGCCGGACGGGCATGCGGGTGGACGTTTCCTTGCATGCGCCACACCGTTGCATTGTCGATGGTCGCAGGCGGGCGGTCGGCTCGTGCATCGGCGGCGGAAAGGAAGCATAGGAGCAGGGAGAAAAGAAGAACCAGGAAACGACGGGGCCGGAACGATGGGAAACTCATTGGATACTCGGAATCCCAGAACTCTTCGCCGCGAATCCTGTGGCGAACTCGCAGCAGTTCCGAAAGTATCGGCAATCTTAGCAACCTTTGGCTCGGGATGCCATGCGGCCATGCCGGCTCGCCCCCTGTTCGAGGCCGAAATCACCGTTTATTGGAGAGAGTAGAGGCCTTATTGCACTTGAAAGACGATTAATCGACCACCAGGAAGTTGCATGTTCAAACGCCTACCTGTCAGCTGCGTGGAAGCGGCCCCGAAGATAGGAGTCAGTGCCTTCGTGCCTTCGCGTCTTCGATCGAAGTACCAGTCAGATCAAAGGCGACGCTCTCGGCAGAGTTGGCGTTGTGGAAGACAATAAGCAGCCGCTCACCGTCGCTCTCGCGCGTAAAGGCATAATACTTATCCCCGATCGCAACATGCTTCTGCACTCCGGTGCGCAGTGCGGCGTGCCGCTGGCGGAGCTTCAGCAAAGCCTGGACATGGGCAAAGACGTCCTCTTCCTCCGGCGTGCGCCCTTGGGGCGTGAAAGCATCATGCTGGTCGCCGGGGAATCCCCCGGGAAAGTCACTGCGGTTATCGGGGTCTTCCCCGCCCTGCATGGCGACCTCATCGCCATAGTAGAGCTGAGGAATGCCGCGCAAGATTGCAAGCAGCGAAAATGCCAGCTTCAGCTTGTCGCGCGAGCCATCTGCCTCGGTCAGAAAGCGTTTCTTGTCGTGGTTGTCGATGAACGTGACCAGTAGCTCGGGGTGAGGGTAAAGCCGGTCCTCGCGTAGTACTTCAACGATCTTCCTGGCTGATTCTCCATGAGCTACCACTTCACGGATCGCTTCGTACATGGGAAAGTCGAGCGGCGTGGTCAGGTGCGTGTCGACGCCGTCGAAGCCCGTCTGCCCGCCCGCCCAGTACGAGGTGACAGTGGCATCGGTGCTGGAGACCTCACCCACGGTGAAGAAATTCGGGTAGGCAGCATACAGCCCGCTGTCGTAATAGCTCCAGAAGGTACGCGGAACGTAGGGGAAGGTATCGATGCGAAAGCCGTCCACGCCGCTGCTCTCCGTCCACCACAATGCATTTTGCAGAAGATAGCTAGCCACCAGGGGATTTTCTTGCGCCAGGTCGGGCAGAACGTCGGCAAACCAGCCGTTTAGAGCGATGACGTAATTCGCCGGTACAGCGTGCGGGTCGCTGACCGGCGCAAAGTCGTAAGTTGAGTTGTTAATGTGGTGCTCGACTGTTCCGTGCAGCCATCCTGCATCAGGCTGCGACAATGCCCACGGATGTTTAGGCCCAACATGGTTGGGAACCATATCGAGCAGGACCTTCATGCTCATCTGATGAGCGCTCGCCACCAGAGTCTGCAGATCGCCCATGGTGCCGAAGTGATCTTCCACGGCATACTCATCGACGGCGTGATAGCCGTGATAGTCAGCACTGGAGTTGTCGTTTTCATACAGCGGGGTGAGCCACAGAGTTGTGACCCCCAAGATCTTTCAAATACGGCAGATGTTGCTGGACGCCTTTATTATCTCCGCCATGATAGGCCCGTGCCTCGCTGCGGTTGTAAGTGGCGGCAACTGCCCCGAGGGGCTGATTGTTGGACGGATCTCCATCGGCGAAGCGGTCAGGCATGATCAGGTAGATGACATCGTTACGGTTGACTCCCTGGAACTTTCCCTGCTGCGGTGTGCGGTCCGACAATGAGAGGCTAGCGTCCGTCTCTCCGGACGGCGTCTTGATTTTCGGGCTGAGCATGCCCGGCTTGGCCGAGGAATCCAGAGCCAACCACACGAATGCGTGCTTTCCGTCAGCTTCCAGTTGAACCTTGCTGATCTTCACTCCCGGATATTTCACGGAAACCTTGGCCGCGCTCAAGTTCTCACCGTAGAGCAGGATCATGACCGGCGAGACGTAGTTGGTCCACCAGTTCGGCGGTTCGACCTTTGAGATCCGCGGAGCCTCCGGGCGCGCTCTGTGGCCCTACGGCAGCGCCTGATGCGGCGGTGCCGGCGGAAGCGACCTTCGAAAACAGCAGTACAGCAGCAAGCGCAAGGCACGAGAGTCGCACTGCAGCGCGAACATTACGTTGGCTGGGCATGAGCTAAATCATTCCGACGGCGCGATCCCCACAACGGTGCGGCTTTCTTTCTATCTGGGCGCGGCAGTCTTCTTTGCCGCCGTGATGTGGACCATTGGCACGACGCGTGAGTATCCACCAGAAGATCCGGCAGCGTTTCGCCGAAAAAAATCGGAAGCCCGGGGAGTGATGACCCAGGTCGCGGAGATTCTCTCTGCGATTCGCGAGATGCCGCGGACCATGCGTCAACTGGCTCCGGTGCAGCTTCTCACCTGGCTTGGTTTGTTTTGCATGTGGCTGTACTTCCCTGTCGCGGTGGCGCGCAATGTCTTTGGAGCCGCCGATCAGAGCGCGCCTTCCTACACTGCGGGCGTGGAATGGGCCGGCATTTGCTTCGGAATGTATTCCGCGGTGTGCTTCGTCTTCTCGTTTTTCCTGCCGGCTTTGGCGGCGAAGGTTGGACGCAAATGGGCGCACAGCCTATCGCTGCTGTGCGGTGCGGCAGGTTTGCTATCGGTCGCTCTGATCCACGATAAGAATTATCTATTGCTCTCGATGATCGGGGTTGGCATCGCGTGGGCAAGTACATTGTCAATGCCATACTCTGTCCTGGCTGGATCGCTGCCGGCGGAACGCACCGGCGTCTATATGGGCATCTTCAACTTCTTTATTGTGCTGCCGGAGATCATCGCTTCCCTGGCGTTCGGGTGGATCATGGCGCACCTACTTCACAACAACCGCTTGGCCGCCGTAATTGCCGGGGGCGTCTTTCTGGCCATTGCCGCCGGACTGATGCAACTCGTGACAGACCCAGGTGCACAACAGGCGAAATTACCGGCAAGATCCCGCGCCGACATGGCAACCCAGTCGAGTAGTTGACTGGGTTACCAGCGAATGGCGAGTAGCACTATAAACGCCAGTAACAGGACCGACATCATGAGAACCCAAAAGCCTGTCCCCTTCATCATCGGAAACCGCTCCAATCTCAGGTGCCTGGTGTTGTGATGGTGCGCGTGTGGCGGGTCGTGGCTATCGGGGAAACCCTCTGTGGGTTAGGAAGGATTTCCCCTGCTTCGATCGTCGCTATCCTGACTCGCCGGAGGCTTATGCGGTGACGGCACGGTCAGATGACACAAAAACATGGCCATGCTGGCAGCAGAAGCTTGGAATACCGAGAACCATATCAACCAGGTCTACGAGAGTAACGACATGCCGATCGCAGATCCGAACGTTTGAATCGCCGCAGACGGGACATTGGCTTGGTGTTGGGAATGGCCTCAGTTGCATGTTGACTCCGCTTTTTCGGGAGCGAGCGTTTTTTTGCAGCAAAATAGTGCCCCACCACCGAGGTGCGCGGCTGGTCAATATTGCACACTTTTGTGAAAAGGTCGTCTCGCAAGAACCCCACCAAAAGGGCCGCACGAAAAACCTTGTGAGTCTCAAGATCGGGCATAGCCGCTCCGCATGCGGCCTTCAGACAAGCGCGGGATCGGGCTGCCCGTACTGGAAGAACTGGGTCTGAGCTACGCTGATAGGTTGGGCTTAGTGTGCCCGATGGCCGACGGAGGACGTCCGCAGCCCTGGTACAAAACCGTGGGATTCATCGGTCCGCGCGAGCCGAAGATCTCTGAAAAAAACAAATGGACTTAAGGCGAGTGAATAGTAAACGGTCGATTGTTGGCGTCCCCGGCGGGATTCGAACCCGCGTTACCGCCGTGAAAGGGCGATGTCCTAGGCCGGGCTAGACGACGGGGACGCTTATGCGGTGGGAAGTTCGCCTCGGAGTCTCGATACTAGCAGCGCGTTGGAAACGCTGTCAAAGCTGCGGGTTGTTCGTCAGCACTTAGCATCTTAGAGCTGCTAGCCCTTCGCGGCTTCGAATTTGAGCCTATTTCGTAGTCGCGCACAAGCGCCATGATGAATACTGGTTTCTCCCCTTACAGCTTACCCGCAATTGACCCACTCTCCTGATGTTGGTTTGTTCGCGGCTAAGACGCACAGTCAATTGCCAAAGCTGCCTAGCCGAAAATCTCTTTCGCTTTGCGCAGCAGTGAGCGGCTGACCGGCTTGTTCTCGACCGTGGTTGTGCCGTGCAGCTCTTGTAGCAGTTCGCGCTGGCGCTTGCTGAGTTTCGACGGCGTTTGCACTTTCACTTCAACAAACAGATCGCCGCGGCCGTGGCCGTTCAGCACAGGCACGCCTTTGTTCTTCAGCTTGAAGGTCGAGCCGGTCTGCGTGCCTTCCGGAATCTTCAAACTGGCTTGCCCTTCCAGCGTGGGTACTTGAATCTCAGCACCCAACGCGGCTTGGGGAAAGGAAAGCGGCACCATGCAGTACAGGTGCTTGCCCTCCCGCTCGAAGAACGAATGCTCCTTGGCATGCAGCACCACGTAAAGATCGCCGGGAGGTCCGCCGTAAACGCCCGCTTCGCCCTCGCCCGAGTAGAGAATGCGCGCGCCCTCTTCCACCCCGGCGGGAACTTTGACGGTCACCGTGCGCTGGCTGGTGATTCGTCCCTGGCCGCGGCACTGGTTGCAGGGATCGACGATCAGCTTGCCCGATCCGCCGCAGGTACTGCAGCCGCGCGTGATTGAGAAGAAGCCTTGCTGATAGCGCATCTGGCCGCGGCCACCACAGGTAGTGCAGGTGATGGGCTGCTTGCCGGGCGCGACGCCGCTGCCCTTGCACGGCTCGCATTCTTCCAGGCGGCGGACCTGGATTTGTTTGGTCACGCCGAAGACCGCTTCCTCGAACTCAAGCGTCAAGTCCTCGCGAAGATCGGCGCCACGTTGCGAACGCGAACGCTGGCGGCCACCGCGTCCTCCGAATACGTCGCCGAAGCCGAAGAGGTCGCCGAAGATATCCTGAAAATCGTTGAAGACCGTGGCGTCAAATCCGCCGAAGCCTTGCCCTGCGCCGTTGGTTACGCCGGCGTGACCGAAGCGATCGTAGCGGGCGCGCTTTTCCGTATCGGCCAGTATCGCGTAGGCCTCGCTGCATTCCTTGAAGCGCTCTTCCGCTTCGGGATTGTCGGGGTTGCGGTCGGGATGGTACTGTAGCGCAAGCTTGCGATAGGCGCTCTTGATCTCCTGATCGTTGGCGGTGCGCGAGACGCCCAGTACCTCGTAATAGTCGCGTTTCACTGTGGTGGCCAGAACGAATAATCCTCAGCAGTTGGCAGTTAGCATTTGGCAGTTAGCATTTGGCAATTAGCAAGTGCCATCGGCGATGAGCGGCGAGCTACGAGCTACCCATGCTTAGGGCTACGCGCGACGCGCACCATCGCCGGCCGCAGCAGACGCTCCTTCAGCTTATAGCCACGCTGCATCTCGTCGATGACGTGATTGTCCTCGGCCTCGTCGCTGTCGACCATCTGCACCGCCTGATGCAGGTTGGGATCGAAGTGCGCGCCCTCGGCCTCGATTGGCTGCACGCCAAGCTTGGCCAGCGCATCGTGAAACTGCTTGTCGATGAGCTCAATGCCGGCGTGGAAATCGTCTAGCGACGCGGCCTTGGTGTTGGCAGCGCGGTCCAGGCTGTCGAGGATGGGCAGCAGCGAGCGCAGCGCATCAGCCAGAGCGTAATCGCGATACTCCTGTTGCTCCTTGGCATTGCGCTTGCGGTAATTGTCAAACTCGGCCTGCAGCCGCGCCGCCAAGTCCAGGTACGACGCTCGTTCGGCGCGCACCCGCTCCAGCTCAGCCTGCGGGTCGGATGGCGAAGCGGTCGCAGATTCCGCCTTCGCGTCGTCTTCCGCCGAGGGTAATTCGTGATCGAGCTCCAGCTCCGCTTTTGTGGAGCCTCCATTGTCTTTCTTATATTGCATATGTCTTCAAATCTTCTCGAGAACGATTCGCTTTACGTCGACTCGTTCCACAGTTGGTCGAACATGCGCGCGATATACGAGACAGCGGTAATCGTGTGCTCATAATCCATGCGGGTCGGGCCGATGACGGCCAGCGAACCCATCACCTCGTCGCCCACACGCGCCGGCGTGCCGATCAGCACAAAATTGCTTAGATGCGGCACAGCGTCTTCCAGACCCACAACCACGCGCACGGCCTCCTGGCGCGTGTCCAGGTAGGCAGAGAGCAGATCGACGATGCGCTGCTTCTCGTCCAGAGTCGCCAACAGCTGGCGCAAGCGATCCTTGTCCTGCTCGGTCGGCACCAGGTTGGATGCGCCTTCCACGTACACCACTTGTGCCGCGCCCTCCGCAGCCAAGGCTCCCTGCGCGTAGAGTTGCTCGACCGACGCCATCAGCCGATCATACTCGCTGCGCTCCTGCTGGATGCGCCTGGCGATTTCGTTGCGCAGCGCCTCCATCTCCCAGCCGCGGAAATTCTGGTTGATGTACGCCGCGGCACATTCCAGGTCCGCGAGGGAGAGATCGTTGGTCAGACGAAGCACGCGATCGCGCACCAGTCCGTTGCGCATAACGACCACCGCCAAAACCTTCTTGTCGGCCATGCGCTGGAAGTACACATGCTCCAGCGCGTTATGCTGCGCCCCGCCCGAGCTCACCGTGACTCCCACACCGTGGGAGATGATCGAGAGCACATGCGAGCTGCGCTCCATGAACTCCTGGAGATCCTGCGTGCCTTGGAGATTTCCCTGGATCAGCGCTTCGTCCGCGGGCGACAGACGCGCTTCTCCGGTCAGCTGTTTGACATAAAAACGGTAGGCCTGCGCCGTGGGAACGCGTCCGGCGGAGGTGTGCGGCTGCTCCAGAAAGCCGGAGTCCGCCAGGTCGGCCATGACGTTGCGGATGGAAGCGGCACTGAGATTCTCGCGGTTGTGGCGCGCCAAGGTACGCGACCCAACCGGCTCGCCGGTCGAGATATAGGTCTCGACGATGGCCGTGAGAATTTCCCGCTCGCGTTTTCCGATACCTGCCGGTGTGCTCATGTCTGTCGCTGTATGACCGTAACTTACGCCCTTGCAACTATTTATGGGGACGAAAGGATACAAGGCCGCAGATTGATTCTAGGGAGCAAGCAGGGTTCGTGTCAAGGTTGGCACTCACATGAGTTGAGTGCCAACGTGTGGCGAGAGAGCCACTGGCCTTTGGCACTTGGCACTTGGCATTTTGGCTCGTAGCTCTTGGCTCGTAGCTCTTGGCTCGCAGCCTTCGGCCTTCTATTCGATGAGATTCCTCTCGTCGAGACACCCCCCTCCCCCATTTTCTAAAGTCCCTGCTTTGAATACTTTACCTTCAAAGTATTCAAGCAATTGAGGTTAGCCGACAGGCCAAGTCTTTATTTATCAGTACTTTGCACGAACGACGCCAAAATATTCATTGCAAACGAGTTATAGACAAAGTATTCCGCGCAAAGGGCTTAAGGGACGCGAAGACACGAAGACGTGATTTCGCCACCATATTGCTGATTTCAAAGATCACTGCCGCAGCCCGGACAAGCGCTCTGCGGCACCGGAGTCTGGCTCCCGCACTCTTAGTCTATTTTGCTGGAATCACGCAGGCCGAGAAAAAAACAAACTTTACCGCACGAAGGTAACCACGACTTCCCAGATTGGCACGAAGGGGTAGGACCCGGATCGCCCGTAGCGGATGGCCCTTCCGCACCTGCGTCGCCGACGACAAGTAACCGAACATCTGACTCTGTTGATGATCCCTTCCACGCATGGCCGACTGAATAACATGGGCAAGTTGTGGAAATGAAGGGTAGTGTCCTAACGGAAAGTCGCTGGCGCTCAATCGCCGGGACGGTCAAGGGCCTGTAGCACGTGATCGGGAAGACCTTCCAAAACATCTCGCTCAAACTCCTCTATGAGTGCGACATGCTCCTCTGATCTCAACGGTGCCTCAGTAAAGTATTTGTTTTCAGAGAACGGCGTGACCGCCCTCCGCTGAATCGTAAACATGGCAATTGGAAGTTGCTGTGCCACTGTGCGGTCGAAGTCGAAATCAAGACGCGTCGGTTGATGGACAAGATTTAGGCCAGTACGTTCTTGGATAATCCTGGAAAGCGATTGTTCCAGCTTATTAAACGCTGTTGTCGGGCCTAATAACGGCGCGTCGCTGTAGAACGAGAAGCTGCTCAGAAATCCCTTCCGCTTAATCATTTGCGGTTGATACACAACGCCGACCTGCCTGACCCATTCGAGCGCTTCGGATAGAACCTGCTCAGATATTGATGTGCTGACGCGAGTGTCAAGCAGAATGCCGTTGTTATAAACCGTTAATTTTTCTATGTTGATTCGTCCCCATCTACCCGCCAAGAAATCGACCCCCTTCTGCTCATCAAAATCTTGAAGGGTTTGCGGGAACTTTTGAAATCCGCACTTCTCCACAAGCTTGGCTACCAGATCGGGAAAGAACACCGTTCCTTGGGGGTTCAGATCGAAGGTTTCAACAAATGCCAAGACGCGTGCGAGTGTGACCGCCGATAGCCTCATTTAGCTCCTCCTTTTCCCAAGGGTCTTTAAACTGCGACGGTGGAATTTTCGGGGGTCTGAATTCTTGGGGCGGCCCTTCAGTGGCACCAGAACCCAACAATGCGAGAGCGGATCCCTTCGAGCCATCTAATACCCCGAGCTTTGTGCCATCAGGAGTCGGCGAAAATACGGGGTCTTTCTCAAAAGAGGCACGCAATAATCTTTCGCGATTAAATCCCTCGATGTCCCCCAGCAGTGTGCCGAACTCTTCAAATGTAATCCTTAGCCTCACATTTAAGGCCCGCGCTATTTTCCGAAGTGTTTCAACTTTCCATGAAGAATAGTTAACATTTTCAAGTCTCGCCACGCCGGGCTGCTGCGTCCCGATCTTCTCGGCTAATTCGGCTTGCGTGAGGGGATATTCTTCGCGGAGAGTCTTAATCTGTGCTGCTACATAGGAATTCATGAAACTTTCAGAATAGGAGTTCCTGTAATCCTCATCATCAAAGCTCTCGCGTAGTTGCTCAAGCAATTCGCTCACGTCGCCTCCGTCCTCGGTCCGCAATCAAAGTTATTCGGTTCTCTTGAGCTTGGGTTTTGCAATTCTCTGGCCGAAGTTTGGAATCTTTTTCGATTGCCCCGACTAGCAAGGTTACGTCTGTGTCCCCAAAAGGCCCATAACACAGCATGGGTCGTAGCTGCATGTGGCCCTTATTGCCCTTGATCTTCATTTTGTAAATGTCTTTCGCCACAGGTCCCACAATCAATCCGGGATTCAACTCAGGGCCTCCGCGCTCAAAGGAGTCAACCTTGGCCTGAAAGTTGGCAATCTGAGTTCTCGGCACCTTTTCAGCGCGTAGCCATTCGCAAATGACATTTTCTCCGCGCCGACTCAGAAAACAGTATATCGGCCAGCGGGGCAAAAAATATCACACGCAGGTTATTATTTTCAATTGAATTTATATAACGCATGTGTTATGTTATATAACATTCTGAAAGCAAAGGGCCAGTTCGCTGAGGTAGGCACACCTGAACGACTGGCCCTTCACGTTGATGGGGATGGCTTGGTGCTGCTAATCGGTAACTGGCCCGAAAACGTAGGGGGTTCAAATCCCCCCATCTCCAACAAGTTTAAAACGTGCCCCAACTCGTAGCTGGTAACTGCGAGTCGGGATTGCCTCTGGATTGTGGCCAAAGGCTAGGGTTGATACCCGCTGTCATTTTAACCGCTCTCTGGAAGAAAGCAAGGCTGAAATGACTTGTCACAATTGCCGACCTGAATGCAAGCGGTTTGGCGGGAGCAAAGCCGGAAATCAACGCTTCCGCTGCCGCCAATGCTAATTGCGGCTCTTCACACGTACTCAATCTCGAACTCGATCTTCGCGGCCTTCTCCAGCATGGCCGACACCGAACAGTACTTCTCTTTCGACAGCCGGACTGCGTCTTCCATCGCCTTGTGCGTCACGTTGCCGGAGACGCGATAGACCAGCTTGATATTCGTGAAGATCTTAGGGAAGGTTTCGGCGCGCTCGCCCACGGCGCGGACTTCCAGGCTGGTGAAGGGCTCGCGCTTCTTGCGCAGAATGCCGACCACATCGCTGGCGGTGCAGGCGCACAGCGCAATCAGCACTAGCTCGACCGGGCTGCTGGCCGACTTCTCGCTGCTGGCATCGACGACCAGGGCGTGACCGCTCGCCGCCTGTCCAACAAAGCGGTCGTTGTCCGTCCAAAGGGCGCGAGCTTCGATCATGAGATCCTCGCGATTCGCGATTCGCTTTTCGCCCTTGGCTTTCAGCTCTCAGCTTTCAGCTTTTGATCTCAAAGCGCTCGCTGAGAGCTAACGGCCCGGAGCCAATAGCCAATAGCGAAAAGCGGCCTCCTCACTTCGGCGGCTGCGAGCCCGTGCTGCTCCCGCCACCGCCGCTGTCGTGCTTCTCATAGATCGAATACTGACCCTGCGGCCGCTTCAGGCGAATCGTGATTTCCTGCTCCGTTTGATTGATCGCGTAGTCGTTGCCGAAGGTCTGGAAGCCGGGGGCGATTACCTGGATACGGAGCGTTCCATAGGGAATGCCATCGAAGTGCGTTTTGCCTTCGTCGTCGGTCTTCAACTCGAAGCCGCCCTTCGCCTGTTTGCCTTTCGCCCCCACAGGATGCAGAACCACGGCGGCGTTGCGGACCGGCTTGCCGCTGTCATCCTTGAGCACAACGAAGCTCAGCGACGATTGCGATCCTTCGTCTTTCTTGTCGCTGGCGACCAATGCCGTGGAGATAAGCATGACGAGAACGATGGCGGTGAAGAAATGCCGCGTCTTCATAACCACATTGTAGATTAGCGATTAGCTGTTAGCTGTTAGCTCTTAGCAGGAAGCGGCTGCTCTGCGCCCAACGCCGATATACACGACGCGGAATTGGGTGCTGATTGGTTCTTGCCAGAACAGCATCTCCGAAGGCCAAGGGCCAAACAAGGCTGAAAGCTAAAAGCTAAGAGCTAATAGCTCATAGCTCATAGCTCATAGCTAAGAGCTTTTCGTCGAGGAAAACCAGCGCCGCCAACCGGGCCAGACTTGCTTACCCTGGTGCAGTAGCAGAAAGACTCTCACGCTGGCGCCAATCAGAACGGCAGCCGCGATGATCGCCGACTCAGGACCTATCGACAAGGCAAACAGCGGTGAAAAACTCATTTCGAAACTCCTGCCGGTTCACTACGAAGATCGGACGTGCTCGACGGAGCCCGCTTCAGCGTGGGACGTCCGTCGTCCTGCTGGGCCTGGGTGTTGCCGCTATCGGTGGAGCTTCCTGAGCCGCTGCTGCCCGACGTGCCTGCCCGCTTCAACAGCACCGGTCGCCCAGGCTCCTGCTTGCCGCCCCCGATGTGGCGGGAGTTCTCCAGCATCTCCAGTCGCACTTTTACATTTTGGAACTCGCTGGTGTCCAGGATGTACTCCTGGCGATCGGGCAGATATTTGCGTATCTCATCCTGCGCCGCTTCAATCCGTTCCACGTTCATGGGATGAGTAGCGAATGCCTTGGCCACCAGGTTCGGCTTCTTCTTCTCGACGTTCAGCTTCTCAAAGAACTCCACGAAAGCCTGCGGATCGTAGCCGGTGGCGTAGTCATATTCCAGTCCAAGCAGGTCGGCCTCGCGCTCGGCATCGCGGGAAAACTTCAGGAAGCCCAGCGGGACCGCGAGCCCCGCGACTTCACTGATGGCATAAGCCACCGGCCCGCCAATAAAGATCAGCGGCACCGAAGCCATGTTCCAGATCTGCGCGCGCGTCATATTCTTGGTGGCATGGCGCGCGGCAACGTGCGCGATCTCGTGTGCCATCACACCAGCTAACTCCGCTTCATTGTCGGCGGCAAGAATCAGTCCGCTATTCACATAGAAAAAACCGCCGGGCAGGGCGAACGCATTGACTTCGTCGGTGTCCAGAACCTTGATGGTGAAAGGCACGCGCGCATCGGAGTTGCGTACCAGGTTCTGGCCGATGCGATTGACGTACTCGGAAATGACCGGATCCGTCACTACCCGAGCGCTGGACTCCACCTCTTGCGACAACTGACGTCCCAGTGCAACTTCCTTATCGAGCGAGTAAAAATCCAGACCGCTGCCGACGTTTCGTTGTCCGATAAGCGTGACGTTGTACTTGGGAGCCAAGGTCGACGCCTGACCTGCGTGGTCGGCGCCTGCCGCGCTCGCAGTGTTGGCAGCTGCGGCGGTCGCTGCCGCAGGTGCAGGAACCTTCGGCGCCGCGCTGGCATCCGGGTCCTCCGGCTCGGGCGCCTTGGCTTGTGCGGCTGCAGCTTCGATCTGCGTTGCTGTGGGAACCTCGATGGGAATTGCGTCGGGATGAGCTGAAGGCGAAACCTGCGCGTCAGTCGGCGAAGCAGCCTGAGCTTCGCGCGCACCACTCTGTGTCGCAGGCGAAGCCGAGCTCTGCGCCACAGTGAAGGAGGACAAGCTCAGAGCAGTCAGCAGTGCGAGCGCAGTTTTCCACACCCAGGAGACAGAGCAAGAAATTCGAACGGCACGGAGGACGGGCACGGTCACACCTGCGACTATTCCGATTATGCTGCCAAACTCGCTGCTATGGGAACTGTAAAGTTCGCCGGTGAAATTGAAAACGTGGACGAGAGAAGCGGGCTACCCGCATAGATGCACCAGCTTCTCCGCTGGATATCTTGCCTTCCAGCCTTCACCATCCTCGCCGTGCATCGCCAAGTGTTCAGTAAAGTACCACAAAGACCGAGGGAGTTGTGACAGTTAGTCTCGCAGTTCGAGAATGTTTGATCGATAATTCCCAATTTGGGGAGGGCAGCGACGAGTGCGCCTGAAGCGCGGCGAGCAAACCGGGAGATCCCAAGGCACCGAGTGGCGCGCGCGATCCGCTTTTACTACTCCGCCCCCATTGGGAAGCAAGGCAAAATTCAGGCCCCGGCGGTCCAGCGAGCGATGGCCCAAGTGGTCGATAACCGGAAGGAGCTTATAATCAACTGATTCATATGCTGGTTAGTTGTAAAGCTTTGCTTTCCCAAGAATCTGAGTGTCTTGCGCTCATATCAGGCTTGACATCCGCCCCAACAATTCGTATGATTAGCACTCGTAAGGTTTGAGTGCTAGCAGCAGCTCCCACCACTCATTCCTGACACCTTAAGTTATCCCCAAGGTCATGAAATGTGCCGACTGCAACGCAAACTATCCGCGCCAGGCCGGCCAATATGTAACGGAATCCAACTGACTTCAAAAGCTTGAAAGGAGTTTCACGAATGGCTACAAAGCTGACTCCCCTGCATGACCGCATCGTGGTTCGCCGTGTTGAAGAGGCCGAGACCACGCGTGGCGGAATCATTATCCCCGACTCTGCGAAAGACAAACCGCAGGAAGGCGAAGTGATTTCCGTAGGCCGGGGCAAGACCAACGACAAAGGCGAAACCTTCCCCCTCGACGTGAAGGATGGCGATCGCATTCTGTTCGGCAAATACGCCGGCACCGAAATCAAGATTGACGGCGAAGATTTCCTGATCATGCGCGAGGAAGAAGTCCTCGGCATCCTGGAAGGCGCCAGCAAGCCCAAGGAACACGCCGCCAAGAAGTAGCTTCGAGCTACGGGCCGCGAGCACTTTAGATCCCACCCTTTCGCAAAATGCGCGAAAAGGATGGGCCACCCCCAAGTTTTAGCTGATAGCTGACGGCTGATGGCTGACAGCTGATTTCAAGGAGAAAACAACAATGGCAAAGCAGATTCTGCATGGTGAAGATTCCCGCCAGTCGATTCTTCGTGGCGTGAATGTTCTGGCCGATGCCGTAAAAGTCACGCTGGGCCCCAAGGGCCGCAACGTCGTGATCGAAAAGAAATTCGGATCGCCGCTCATTACTAAAGACGGCGTCACCGTAGCCAAGGAAATTGAACTGAAGGACCCGCTCGAGAACATGGGCGCGCAGATGGTGCGCGAGGTCGCTTCCAAGACCTCCGACGTTGCCGGTGACGGCACCACCACCGCGACCGTTCTGGCGCAGTCGATCTATCGCGAAGGCGTAAAGACCGTGGCCGCCGGCGCCAACCCGATGGCCATGAAGCGCGGCATCGAGAAGGCTGTGACCGCGATTTGCGGCACCGTCGACAACGATGGCAACCGCAGCAACTCCGCTCTCGACAAGCTGTCGCAGAAGGTCTCCGGCGAGATGATCGCGCAGGTCGGCACCATCTCCGCCAACAACGACGAGACCATCGGCCGCATCATCGCTGAAGCGATGAAGAAGGTCGGCAAAGACGGCGTCATCACCGTGGAAGAAGCCAAGACGATGGAGACCCAGTTGGAAGTCGTCGAAGGCATGCAGTTCGACCGCGGCTACCTGTCCCCCTACTTCGTTACCGATCCGGAGCGCATGGAAGCGGTTCTGGAGAACGCCTACATCCTGATCCACGAAAAGAAAATCTCCTCGATGAAAGACCTGCTGCCGCTGCTGGAACAGATTGCCAAGAGCAGCCGTCCGTTGGTGATCATCGCTGAAGATGTGGAAGGCGAAGCGCTCGCCACACTCGTGGTCAACAAGCTGCGTGGAACTCTGCAGGTTGCGGCCGTGAAGGCCCCGGGCTTCGGCGATCGCCGCAAGGCCATGCTGCAGGACATCGCGATCCTGACCGGTGGCAAGGCTGTCACCGAAGATCTCGGCATCAAGCTGGAGAACGTGCAGATGCAGGATCTCGGCCAGGCCAAGAAGATCACCATCGACAAGGACAATACGACCATTGTCGAAGGTAAGGGCAAGCACACCGACATCGAAGGCCGGGTGAAGGAAATTCGCAGCCAGGTCGAGAAGACCACCAGCGACTACGACCGCGAGAAGCTGCAGGAGCGGTTGGCCAAGCTGGTCGGTGGCGTTGCCATCATCAAAGTTGGCGCCGCGACCGAAACCGAAATGAAGGAGAAAAAGGCCCGCGTCGAGGACGCGATGCATGCCACCCGCGCTGCGGTGGAAGAAGGCATCGTCCCCGGCGGCGGTGTTGCGCTCTTGCGCTGCGCCGATGCCATCGACGCGCTGAAGCTCGAAGGTGACGAGAAGATCGGCGCCAACATCGTGCGTCGCGCGCTGGAAGAGCCTTTGCGTCAGATCGTCGGCAACGCCGGCGAAGAAGGCGCGATTGTTGTCGGCCGTATCCGCGACAACAAGCAGCCGAACTTCGGCTACAACGCGCAGACGGGCGAGTTCGAAGACCTGGTCAAGGCCGGCGTCATCGACCCGACCAAGGTCACGCGCACGGCACTACAGAATGCCGGCTCCATCGCGGCCCTGATGCTCACCACTGAAGCTCTAGTAGCCGAGCTTCCGGAAGAGAAGAAGGAACCGGCGATGCCTCACGGCGGCGGCGGCACGGGTCGGCCAGGTTAGTCCGAGGTTCCCCCCGACGGCGGACCGATATAGGCGCTGACCAGGTGAAACAGCCTCAGCTCATGACTACGTAGACATGTAATTTCCGTGATCAAGGGCTCTACCACCTGGTCAAACGCCTCGACCAATCGGCTTGGGGGGAACTTCGGTCTAACGGGTCCTGGCTCCGCATTCCCATGACGAAATCATGCGTTTGCCGCTCATTTTGTAGTTAATCAGGGCGATCAATGTACCGCAGAAAGAATTGGACATACGTAAGCGAGGCCAGGATATCTGCCCGGCAATGCGATCGCCAAGATCGCTGATGTTCACCTGGGGGACTCTACCCACGCCCGGGGCCGGCGCGTATGGTCAAAATCGAAACAGAATATGTGCTGGTCTGCACCGGCCAGCCCAGCGCAGGTGACAGTGTCGCTGGAACCTGGGCGGCGCGGCCCGCCCTGACCGCGTGGGACTGATGGTGACTGTGTGATACGAGTTCGGCAACAGGAGGAATGCCGGCCGGGACGGGCCGGATAATGAGGTGCTGTCGTGATCGCGGACCCTTATCCAGTGCTCTGGGCGGACCAGCGGGCCGTCGTGGTTCTCCCGCGCCATATAGACCTGGCTAATGCCGGGGAGATCCGCAGCGAGCTGCTGTCCGTTATCAATCGCGGTGCGGCCACGCTGATCGCGGACATGAGCGCCACCGTCTCGTGTGACCATTCAGGCACGGAGGCTGTGGCCCGTGCCTACCAGCGCGCGGTGACCAGCGGCACTGACTTGCGGCTGGTCGTTACCAGCGAGACGGTCAGGCGGATGTTCAGCATCAGCGGCATCGACTGGCTGGTGTCTGTCTATCCCTCGCTCGACAC
>JBARGS010000297.1:0-5530 GCA_049798495.1 Candidatus Korobacteraceae bacterium
GCTTCAAAATCATCACGCCGAAAGCCGCTGCTGGGCGCAATGATGCCGACCGTGTCACCCGGCCGAAGTGCCGCAGGCCGCAAGCGCTCAGATGGAGACGAGGCATTCATCAGGAAGGGTTATCTTAAATGAAAAACTCGCCCTGGCAGAGCAGCGTTGCCGGTCCAGTCAGAAACACTTCCCTCTGCCATTCGACGGTCTGCACTCCTCCGGGAGCATGCACTTGCACCGGCGACTTCACCTTGCCAGCGTAAATGGAAGCAACGGCGGCGGCGCAGGAGCCGGTACCGGAGGACATCGTCTCTCCTACACCCCGTTCGCAGAAGCGGACTGCAATTTCGTTTTCGCTCAGAATCTTGACGAACTCGACATTCATGCCGTACTTGAAGTCGTAGTGTTTCGAGATCTGATCGCCAACTGCCTGCCAGCCGAGCTCAAACTCAGGCACAAAGACAACGTAGTGCGGGTTGCCCATGGAAACTGGGGTTCCTGTGACGTCGCCGTAGGTGAACTTGATGGAGAACTCGTCTCCGACCTCTGGCTCGCCCATCGAACTCCGAAACTCAAAGACGCTCCCATCGTGCGCAATCAGATCGCACGTCTTCAAACCTGCGCCCGTGCGGATCACCACCGAACTGCGGTTGTTCTCCGCGCAAAACCACGCCGCAACGCAGCGGGTTCCGTTGCCGGAGATCTCCGCCTCCGAGCCATCCGCATTCAAGAGCCGCACCCGCACGTCGGCATCGTTGGCCGGGAGCAGCCACTCCACGCCATCCGCGCCGACCCCGTTGTGGCGATCGCAAATGCGGCGCGTGAACGCGTGAATCTCATTAGGCACGTGAACGAAGTCGATGATGAGGAAATCGTTGCCGCAGGCGGTGGCTTTTACGAAAGGCACTCTTGTCATGTTAGCCACACACGGCAATAGTGATTTGAGCCGAGGATCATTAGGAGAATGCACGACGGATTCCCTTGCCAGGTTTCGTGTTTCGAGCGGTATGGCTCGAGGGTGAACACTCAGCTGACGTCGCGGATTGTAGCAAAGGTAGAATGAGTGGCATATATCTTAAAGAGTGCTTAGCAAGCGAGCACTGCCCATATTATGCGTACGGCCGCTGCGTGTTACACTGTGCCGCAAGAGGAGAGTTGTGAAACTCGAAGACTACAAGACGGTACTCTATCGGCAGGAAGACGGGGCATGGGTCGCCGAGATCCCAGCTATTTCTGGTTGTTATGCCCTGATGCCGACCCGGGAAGAGGCGCTTCAGGAACTGGGCAGTGTGTTTCAAATGATCGCCCAGGAGTATCGCGATAAGGGCATTCCCCTGCCCGCCGACAGCACCGAAATTGTTCATGCCTAGCGGGACTGCACGCGATTTTCAGAAAGTGGCGCGAAAGCTTGGCTTTGTTAAGAGTCGACAAACTGGTAGCCACGAACGTTGGAACCATGCGGATGGTCGCGCTGTGACCATCCCCTTGCACGGTGGTCGCGAAATAGGTCCTCCTTTGTTCTACAAAATCCTGCGACAGCTTGGCATCGACGAAGCGGCATTTCTTAACCTACGATAGCGCGGACCATTAGCGGTGGCCGGGCGCATAAACATTGCAGCGCTTCTGCCCCGGCGCCGCAACGGAAAACAGCTCCGTCAGATCTGCCCGGTGGTGACTTACTGCCGCCCACACCGGATCGCCCTGGCACGCGACGATGTAATCGGCATGATGCGCGGGATCGAGCAGCGCCCACTCCCAATCAGGGTGCTCGGCTTCCGAGATGACGTGACGCAGCGGAATGCCGGCCAACCGAATGGCGCCGGCATGTTCGGCTTCATACATTAGCAGCGTGGCCGAGCGCGGTGTGGTTGCCAGGAAGTTCGCCAGACCCTGCTCCAAAGCTATGCGATCCCGTGAGTTGACTTGCGCCTCGCGCAAGGTGATCGGCGACTCGCCATACATCGAGACATAGCTCGTGGAGACGGCGGCAATCAGGGCACACCAGACAGGAATCCTGCTGCGCGCCGGAGACCGCTCAGCGAAATATCTCGCCAAGATCGCGGGAAACACAGCGAAGGCCGGGAGCAGTTCCAGCCCATAGCGCACGTTGTAGTAGGAAAACGGATACCATACCGGAATGTAGATCGGCACGCTGCCATAGGCAATCGAAAGCGCGTAGAAGGCAAGCGGCAGCCACAGCAGCAACAGAACGCCGTATCGGCGGAAGCGGCAGATGACGAGTGCGGTTCCTCCCACAGCCAGCAACAAAAGGACTGCCCCCCAGAATCGAGTACCAATATTCAGCTGCGCCGCCTTCAAGAAATAGAGCGCGGCAGTGAAAACGTGATTCTGCCCGGGATAGGGCGGCGCTCCCTGGGCCGTACTGCGCAACGCGATGGCTTTGGCCGAATAAGGTCCTGTAGCGAAGTCGAGAGCATACCCTGAGACGCAGTAGGTGTAGATCAGCCAATAGACGGGCACCAGTGCATTGAGCACCAGGACCTCAACCAGCGACTTCGCCATGCTTCGACGTTGCCTGGGGTCGATCGTCCGCGGCCACCAGACTGCAAATGTGCAAATAAGAATTGCGCCGACGACGGTTCCCGAGAACCATCCGTCGTACCGGGTAAGCGCTCCTCCAGCCATACAGATTCCGCAGAGTTCCAGCGCCCGCTGCGGCTGTATGCTTGCAATCGCCATGGACGTGTCCGGGGCGGGCGGGAGCGTCGCCCGCAGAAATTCGTCGAGATAAACCAATGTCCAGATGAAGAAGGCCAGGAAGATAGGCTCGTTCATCGCCGTGCTCTGCATGTAGAGCAGATTGGGATTCAGTGCGTAGATTGCGGCTGCAACGTAGGCCGTGAATTGTCCGGCACGCACGTTGACAAGGCGGAAGACGCCGAGCGCGCCGAGCACGAAGGCCACCATTCCGGGAATCGCTCCGGCGATGCCGCTGCGCCAAAGGGCGTCATTCCACACGAACGGCAACATGGCCATGTGCTGCAGCGGAAGCCATACCGTCCCCAGCTGCCCATAAGAGGCTATTGGGTGACGATTGTCGACCACACGCCGGGCGATGTTCAGATGGGCGACAGCATCGCCGTAGAGCAGCAGCTGTTGCTTCGCATAATAGTAAAGCAGCGCGGCGACGGAGACCGCGCCAAGCAGCATGGTGAAGCGTGCTTCGCTCCGCTGGCGGGCGTAACGTTGCTCGAGAGCTGGGCGGTTGGAGCGGCGTACGGAGGTCTGGTTATCGTCGATCACTTCTTGTCCGTTGTGTTCGCCGTTAGGGCCACCGCTGCGCCCCGTGTACGATGTTGAGAACCAACACCCGCTCTGACAGTACCTGATAAATGACAATGTAAGGTAGTGGCAGGACGAGGAGTTCGCGCGTTCCATCGACGCGGCCCAGCCTGCCCCGATTAGGCATCACTAAGAGGCTTTGGGCAGCTTCATAGATAGTGCGAGTAACGCCGTTCGCAGTGTCAAGACTACGATCCTGTTCTATGTATTCGGAGATCGTTTTCAAGTCTGCTACGGCGTGCGGCGACCATTCGATGCGCATTCAGCAACGTTCCCGTTGCTCGATCCATGCGCGTACATCGTCGTCCGAAACCGTTTGCCCGCGATCCGAGGCCGCCAAACTTTCTCTCACTTTGCGTTCAAACCATTCGTTGTAAAGAACGAGATAGTTCACAGCCTCCTCCAACAACTCATCTTTCCCGCGATGAGTGCGCTGCGCCAAATCGTTCAGCTTAGCTTCGGTTTCAGGCGTGATGTGCAGCTCCATGTGCCAAAGTGTACCTTACGGCGGAATAGTGCCGCCACCTAGGGACAGACCTGATTGAGAGGCACACTTTTACGGAAATTCGGCCCACCATGTGGCGTCTTCTCAATCCAGATGCGTCAGTTCGCGGAAGGTGTTGAAGCGCTCATCGATCTCCTCGCGGGTGAGCGACTGCAGGCGTTCCGTGCCGAAGCGCTCGACCGCGAACGAACCCATGACGCTGCCATAAAACATGGCATGCTTTAACACGCGCCGGTTCACCTCGCCTTGCGAAGCGAGATATCCCATGAAGCCGCCGGCGAAGCTGTCGCCGGCTCCGGTGGGATCGCGCACATCGTCCAGCGGCAATGCGGGAGCGCGGAATGGATGATGCCCGCCGCCGAACTGGCCGTCGCGAAAGAAGATGGTGGCGCCGCACTCACCGTGCTTCACAACCAAAGCGCGAGGCCCCATCTCCAGGACCTTACTGGCGGCGCGCGGCAGGCTGTTGTCGCCAGCCAGCATCTTGACCTCGCCGTCGTTGATCAGCAGCACATCCACGCGCTTCAGCATCTGGTCGAGGTTCTGGCGGTGGCCGCTGATCCAGTAGTTCATGGTGTCGCCGCCGACAAGCTGTACGTTCTGCATGGCGTCGCGCACGCGCGTCTGCAGCACGGGATCGATGTTGGCGAGAAAGAGAAAGTCGGAGTTGTGATACTCGGCGGGTATCGACGGTTCAAAGGTTTCGAAAACGTTTAACTCTGTATTGAGAGTCTTGGCCTCGTTGACGTTCTCGCCGTACTCGCCGGTCCAGTGGAAGGTCTTCCCTTTCGCGTGCTGGATACCGCGGGTGTCGACGCCGCGCTTCTTCATGACAGCTTCATTGTCGGCGGTAAAGTCCTCGCCCACGACGGCCACGACACGCACGTCGGTGAAATAACTGGCGGAAAGCGAAAAATACGTGGCTGCACCGCCCAAGATCTTCTGGCGCTCGCCATATGGGGTTTTCAGGGTATCGAATGCGACCGAGCCGACGACAAGAATGGACAAGAGCTATGTTCCCGCTTTCTGTTCGGAGTCGAAATACTTGCCGACCAGCAAGCGCAGGCGTTCCAGCGTGGCGGCGGGTACGGCATTTTTCTGGGTGATGATGGCGTTCTTCAGCGCCGAGCCGCACTTGCAACCCCGCAACTTGGGCATCGCAGCAACGGCCTGGCGCACCACGCTGCAGGCATGTTCGGCATTTTTCAGCAGCACGGAGATGATCTGATCGACGCTGACGGAGTCGTGCGTCTCGTGCCAGCAGTCGTAGTCGGTAACCATGGCGACAGTCACGTAGCAGAGTTCGGCCTCGCGGGCCAGTCGCGCCTCGGTGAGATTGGTCATGCCGATGACGTCGAGCCCCCAACTGCGATACAGGTTCGATTCGGCGCGGGTCGAGAATTGCGGGCCTTCCATGTTGAGGTAGGTGCCGCGCGATTTCACGTTTACGCCGGCAGTCTTGCAAGCTGCGACGGCGATCTCCGAGAGTTCGTCGCAAACCGGATCGCCTAAGCCGACATGAACCACCAGGCCGTCGCCAAAGAAGGTATCGACGCGGTGCCGCGTGCGATCGACGAATTGGTTGGGGATGACGAAATCCAGCGGCCGATGCTCTTCCTTCAGCGAGCCGACTGCCGAGAGCGAAAGAATGCGCTCGACGCCAAGCTGCTTCATGCCGTGAATGTTGGCGCGATAGTTGATCTCGGTAGGCATGAAGCGGTGACCGCGTCC
>JBARGS010000298.1:0-12947 GCA_049798495.1 Candidatus Korobacteraceae bacterium
ACCCTGCGCGCATCAATCCCCAGCTTCTTCATGCGCGAAATCAACGTCGTACGCTTCAGTCCCATGCGCATGGCAGCCCCATTCGGGCCGGACACACGGCCGTTGGTCTCTTTCAGGATGCGCAAAATCTCGTCGCGCTCGCTGCGGTCGCGCGTGTTCGCTACAGCAGCGGCTGCGCCATTGCTGCCCAGCTCGCCAATCGGAATCTGTAGCGCCGAGCCGTGGCTCAAAATCACCGAGCGTTCGATAAAGTTCTCCAGCTCGCGAATGTTTCCCGGCCAGTGCCAGCCGGCAAGCTTCTTCATGGCTGCAGCGGGAATGGATTCAATCTGCTTCTCCATGCGGCGGCCGTATTTCTCAGTGAAGTAGCGCACCAACAGCGGAATGTCTTCGGGGCGCTCCCGCAAGGGCGGGATGCGAATGGGGAAGACGTTCAGCCGATAATACAAGTCGCTGCGAAACTCGCGATTCTCGATCATCTTCTCCAGATCGCGGTTGGTCGCTGCCACTAACCGTACATCCACTTTCTTCGTGCGAGTGCTGCCCAGGCGCTCGAACTCCCGTTCTTGCAGGGCGCGCAGCAGTTTCGGCTGAATCTCCAGGGGAATATCGCCGACCTCATCGAGGAAGAGCGTTCCCTGATCGGCAAGCTCGAGCCGTCCGACTTTTTGTGAGATCGCACCGGTGAACGCGCCGCGTTCGTGTCCGAACAACTCACTCTCCAGCAGGCCGGTCGGGATCGCGGCGCAATTGATCTTCACAAAGGTCCGGTCTTTACGCCTGCTGCGATCGTGGATGGCGCGAGCAATCAGCTCTTTTCCCGTGCCCGTCTCGCCCAGCATCAATACGGTGGAGTTGCTGGGAGCCACCGTCTCCACCAGATTCAGGACATGACGAAGCGCCGAACTCTGCCCGACGATGCCTTCAAAATCCATCTCGCCGCGCAGCTCATCTTCCAGGTACAACTTTTCCTGCGCTAGCCTGTCTTTCAACTCGGCGATCTCGGCGTACGCCAGCGCATTCTCCACGCCGATCGCTACCTGATTTGCAACCTGGGTCAAGAAGGCGACCTCGTCGTCGTCGAACGCGTTCTCCTCCCGCTTCGCGACCGCCAAAACTCCAAGCAATCGATCTCTGCTGATCAGCGGCATGTCGCAAAACGAGTTCAGCCCTTCAGCGCTGGCCTTGCGATACATCTCCGGCGGCATCTCAGCTGGATCGAGCCGGTTCACCACCATCGCCTTTCCGCTCTTGAACGAATCCCCCGGCATGCTGCCTTCGATCGGAACGAGAGATCCCTCGGTGAATATGCCCCTACTGTCGGGATAGTCGAGCGCGTGGACGCGGAGATGTCTACCCTCGGTATCGGCCAGCATCACGGCGGCCGCATCGCAACGCATAACCCGACGCACACTGCCGGACGCAGCGTGAAGCAGATCGGACAGCTCCAGATTGGATACAACCTGGTTGGTCAGGTCGAGAATGAGCTTCAGTTGATCCTGCACCCGCTGGGTGATGAAGAAGGTCACGGCGGCGTCGATGGCCAGGCCAATGTGCTCCGCCACCAGACTCAGGAAGCGAACCTCCTCTTCGTCGTAGGCATTGGGATAGCGCCGCCCCATGCTCAACACGCCCAAGCGGCGCGGCCCCCGGATTAACGGCAGTGTGCAGGTGGACGCAATGCCGAGTTTGGAAAGGAAGAGTCCGTACTTTTCAAATCGCGCAGGCCGGTTCCAATCGAGGCATACCAGCCGTTGGCCGCAATCGTGCGACCATTGAATCGGCGAGTCTTCGAGAGAAAAAGAGTCTGGGGAGGAAGCCGTGATTCGCTTGCCATTTGCTTCCAGGAGAGACCAGCACGGCATGTTCGTTTCTTTGTCGAACGCAACCACGTGCAGATAATCGAATGCGGTGACTTCACGCAGTTGACTGACCAGCATCTCGGATGGGTGTTGCAATCGCTGGCGGTGGCAATTGCGTTAGCTGCGCGCAATAACGCTAGATACCGATCTTCCTCTACTCTGGGAGGGATTGACGCTGCCGTAACCATGAACCTCTGTCCATATAAATTTGGTGTGGCTGTCGTCTTGCGCTCGAGTTTCGCCCTTCACCAGTCGTTCGGTCGGAGAAGAGTGGATATCTTGTTGAATGTGATGCGAGGAAACGCAGAAAGCTTCTGAAAGTGTCGTGCGATGCTGCACTCGGCGCATCAGGTGATCTGCTGGCGGACTCCAGCAAACGGAGTCCCGCAGGATTTATCAAGGTCGCGCCGCTCCACGCGGTTCACCACGTTGATTGCGGACTGCGGTCTGCCCGAAGAAGCGCGAGCTGCCATTCAGCACCTGGGTATCAACCTTGCGCTTGTGTGACCAACAAGCGAGCGAGCTGCGCGCACCAAGTCCGCTGGGCCAGGGTCGCCGGGAAGGGGGCAACTACCCAATGACGCAGCCTTTCCCTTGCCAGCCGATCTGCACTACTTTGCCTTCCTCCACGAGCACCGGCACCGTGCGCTGGCCGCCGGCAAGCGCCAGGAGTCTGTCGCGCGCGGCGTTGTCGGTCTCGACGTCGTGCTCCGCAAAGTCGCTGCGCTTCCACTCCAGCCACTCGCGCGCCAACTCATTCAGAGATGTAGCTACGCCGCCGCGGGTGGGATCGCGCATCCAGCGAATGCCGGGTCCGGCATCGCGTACCATTGCCTCAACCAGGGGAACACCGAGCGAGACCGATGAACGCGTCGAGCCGCATGTCGGGCGAATCCAGGATGGCGCGGATCGCCGGGATGATCGTCACATGATTGCAGAAGACAGAAAAGTTCCGTATGCCTTCTGCTCGCGCGCGCATGATGGTCAGAGCTGTCGAAGGCGCCGTGGTCTCGAAGCCGATCGCGAAAAACATGACGTGCTTGTCGGGATTGGCTTTGGCCAGCTTCAGCGCGTCCGAAGGCGAGTACACGATGCGGACATTCATGCCGCGCGCTTTGTGTTCCAGCGGGCCGCCTTGCACGCCGGGCACGCGCATCATGTCGCCAAACGCCGTGAACACGACATCGGGAGTTTTCGCCAGCGCCAGTCCGTCGTCGATGCGACCCATCGGCAGAACGCATACCGGGCATCCGGGACCATGGATCAACTCAATGTTGGAGGGGAGAATGTCCTTCAGCCCGAAGCGGTAGATGGCGTGTGTGTACCCGCCACAAACTTATCGACTGGATTGCCCAGCGGATCCTGCTTCACAAAGGTCTCGCCGTCCTCCCAGTCTTCGTAGTAGGAGCTGCCGAGCAGGTCTTGTCCGGCTCGGGGTGAATCTTAGCTAACGGATCGGAGGATTCCGTGAAAAGGACGTTTGTTATTGCAAGAAATATCGTTGGGGTTGCAGGACTGCGGCTGGCCGGATATGTGTTGGTGTCATCGATTCCTGACATGGGCCGCTACATCAAGATCAGCACAATGTGAGCCTGGCAAAAGTTCGTCAACCTTGATCAGATCGGCCGCTTCGTCGCCCGCCAGAGTAGGTTTTGGGAGAATCGGGGCCGCCGCCTTCTTGGGGCAAAGCAGGGCACTGCGACTGGGGTTGGTGCTAAACTGCTCAAACCGTGCCTGAATTTGTAATCGAACGTAATATTCCGGGCGCCGCAGCGCTGTCGGAAGCCGAACTCCGAGAGATGTCACTGCATTCCTTGCAGGTATTGAAGGACATCGGCCCGCAGATCCAGTGGCTACACAGTTACGTCACCGAGGACAAGGTCTACTGCATTTATCTCGCGCCTGACGAGGAAACTATTCGGGAACACGCGCGTAGAGCGGGGATCCCGGCGGATCGGGTTGCCGCGGTGCGCCGGCTGATTGACCCTACTAAGCTGAAATAGCGGCTTCCGGCTCCTCAAGCGAGTATCGGATAGCTTGTTCCAGGTTCATTGCAGAACCTGCTGCCCAGGCATTCTTCCCCTCAGGATCACTCAGCGATTCCCACGCAGGCAGCAGCGTTTCATCCAGCTTCGACTGTTCGGCTTGCGGCAGAGGAGCGCTGATCAGCTGACGTAACTGGGTTGCGGCAGCGGCGAGCACCAGCGCCCGTCGAGCATCTCCTCTCGCCAAGGCCAGACAAGCGAAGCCTTCGAGTGCCCGCGCCACTCCGCGCCGGTGTCCCAGGCTCGCGAAGACCTCCAGAGCTTCGCGGTAGGCCTTGTGCGCAGCCGAAGCCTCTCCCTGCTCACAGTCGATGGAGCCCAAATCGGTCAGTGAACGCGCGGCACCCCATCGGTCGCCGGTTTCTCGAAACGCCGCGAGCGCCCGTTGATACAATCCCCGCGCGGCAGCCATATCTCCCAGCCCGCGCGCTACGTCGCCTTGCTGATTGATCGACCAGGCGGCGCCGCTGCGATCGCCGAGCGCCTCAAAGATTTCTGTCGCTTCCCCTAGCGCCCATCGCGCCCGTAGATAATCGCCTCGCACTTTGACCACATTGGCAAGGTTGTGAAGACAACGCGCAATGGCCGCCCGGTCCGACAACATGCGCCAGCAGGCAAGGCTCCGCTCAAAATTGCTCTGCGCCGAGGAGTAGTCACCCCGATCTCGCGCCGAGATCGCCAGAGCATTCAGCGATGCAGCGATGCCCCAGTGATCGCCCAACTCCTCGTAGAGAAAAAGACCCTGCTCGAAGAAGTATTCTGCCGCCAGGAAGTCTCCCTGAGCCGTAGTCAAAGCGCCGAGGAAGTGCGATATCCGGGCTCTTTCCTTCGTGTGTCCGTCCTCAGCGAGGCGCCAAATCGTCTCCATCCGCAGACGGCCTTCCGCCAGGTGTTCTCGCATATCCCAGAATCGAAACAGAGCCATACAAAGACGCAAGCCCCAGTCCAAATCCAGAGTCTGAAAAAGCCAATCGAGCGCGGAGCGAAAGTTATCGATCTCAAGGTCGCATTGCGTCAGCCAGCGCGTCCGGTCCGCGGAACCCAGTTCGGGATTGCCTTCCTCCGCCAAAATCAGACAGTAAGCCGCATGCGCCCGCCGTGCCGCGGCTTCCTCACCACTCTCAACTAGGCGTTCGAGGGCATATTCGCGAACCGTCTCCAACATCGCGAAACGGGGCTCGGCGTCGGCACGGTCCGCGGGCTGAATCAGATTCTGATCCACCAAAGAGGACAGGCCTTGAAAGAGGTCGATACCGAGATCGTGACCCGTGTTGCACACCGCTTCCGCTGCTTCCAAAGTGCAACCTCCAACGAACACGGAGAGCCGACGAAAGAGTTTCCGTTCGGCCCCGTTCAACAGGTCGTGACTCCAATCAACCGTTTTCCGCAGCGTTTGTTGGCGTTCGGGCAGGTCGACCGCCCCGCCGGTCAGTAATTGCAGCCGGCTTTGCAAGCGATCAAGAATGGCGCTGGGCGGAAGCACTTTGGTTCGGGCGGCTGCCAGCTCAATTGCCAACGGCAGCCCATCCAGGCGCGAACAGATTTCCCGAATCGCGGGAGCATTGTCCGAGGTCATCGCAAAATCTGGCCAGACGGCAGCGGCGCGTTGCACAAACAGCTCGGTCGCCGAATCCTGAGCCAGCGGCGTTACGGGAAATTCCTGCTCACCGTAAATGCGCAGGCAAGCCCGGCTGGTAACTACGATCTTGAGGCTTGGACACGCTTCCAAGATTTCGGCCACCACGCTGGCGGCCGCGAGAACCTGCTCGAAGTTATCCAGCAGAAGCAGGAATGGTCCCGAGTTCTGAAGCTGTTCGCCGATAAGTTGCGGGACCGTCCGGTTCGCAACCTGCCGGATGCTGAAAGCTTCCGCGAGAGCGGCCACGACCAGCTCGGAGCGGGTGATCGACGCCAGACCCACAAATTGAACTCCGGCGGTGAAGCGGTCCGCAATCGCTGCAGCGACAGCGACTGCCAGGCGGGTTTTCCCGGCACCCCCCGGACCTGTGAGGCTCAACAGGCGAATGTCTGGTCGCAGCAGCAGCTCGCTGGCTTCGGCTACTTGTTGTTCTCGTCCGATAAGCGAAGTGCGCGGGACCGGCAGGTCGTGGCGCTTGCCGGTGGCCTTCGTCGCAGAAGAGTCGGGCCCGTCCTCCAGGACGAAAGAATCAATGCCAGGAGAAGGTTGCGGCTTCGACTGGCTCGTCATGACCTGGGCTGTGAACAAGTACCCGCGCCGGGGCACGGTCTTCAGCAATTGCTGGTTGCCATCGTCCAGTGCACGGCGCAGCTCGACCGTACATTGCACCAGCGAATCGTCGGTGACGAAGGCATCGGGCCACACCGCATGCATCAGCTCCTGTTTGCTGATCAGCCGCCCGGGATTTTCCACCAGATACTTCAGAGTTTCGTATACCTTGGGGCGAAGCTTGATCTCCCCTCCCGCCCGGAGCACACATCCCCTCGCGACATCCAGGGTGAACTCGCCGAATTGATAGCTTCCGGGGTTCGTCTCCAAGGGCACTCCCATTTCCGCAAAGCCTGGCAGCTTGTGCGTCCTATTTTTGGCTTTTCTTCGGCGTTGTTTCGTTACTTCTCGTCCCGATGATTGCTACTTTGCCTGAGTAGGCGAGGCCCGGCACTCTGTTGCGGGCCCCTTGAGAGCAACCCAGAATGAGAACTCTCTATTGAGCGAATTCTAGCAAATGTGACTGTCGAAGAAGCGATCGGCAGCGCAGCAACGGACCGATGGCGCCGCCCGGAAAAAGGAGATAAGCCTGATGATCACAATGACAACTTCGAAGCTTGACTTGAAACTCAAGCAATTTGCAACGCTACTCAAGTATTTCATGATCGCTCTGGTCCTTGCGGGCCTCGGTCCGCTGCGCGCTCTGGCGCAGGAGGATCACTCTCACACAGCGACTGCGCATCACGAAACCACGTCAGCCCTCAGCACGCAGGCGAGCGCTCTCATCAAGATCGTTCGCGACTCCACCGCCCGCTTTCAGAATGTATCGGAGGCCGAGAAAGAAGGTTACTTCCTTCAATTCGGCTGTGTGAGCGGTCCCGACTCAGGCGCCATGGGCCTCCACTTCGTGAATGGGCCGTTGGTGAACAGCGGCGTCATCGACGCCAGGCGTCCCCAGATCGTGATCTACGAACCCGCGCCGGACGGAACATTGAAACTGATTGGCGCTGACTTCCTGGTGATCGCTGAGCAGTGGAATAGCGATCCCTCGCATCACGGTCCGCCCGAGCTCATGGGTCAGCTCTTTCATTACTTCGAAGCGCCAAATCGTTTCGGTCTGCCCGCCTTCTACACGCTGCACGTGTGGGCGTGGAAGGACAATCCCAACGGCGCCTTCGTCAACTGGCATCCCGACGTGAATTGCTCCCAATTCAACAGCACCGAGGCGAGGTAATCGTTGAACCAGGATTATGGATTGCTTGCCGGGTCGCAGTAGCCGCGCGACCCAGCAGCACAACCGGATAAGACTTCTATTTGAAGATTAAGGAGAGTAATCAAAATGAGTACGGCACAGGTTCCCGCAATTGACATGAACAAACTGAATGCTTTTATTGGCCAGTTCGTGACCGATCTGGGCGCTGCGGTTCATACCGGCATGGTCGTGATTGGCGAAAAGTTGGGGCTTTACAAAGCGCTCGCCGCAGGTCCAATGAGTTCCGCACAACTTGCCGCTGCGACCCAGACCGATGAGCGATACCTGCGCGAGTGGCTGGCTTCACAAGCCGCGGGCGGCTACATTACCTACGACGGAGAGACGGAGAAGTTCAGCCTGACGGAAGAGCAAGCCTTTGCCTTGGCGACTGAAGACAGTCCCGCGTATCTGCCCGGGGCATTTGAGCTGGCTTTGGGCTCGCTCGCTGCAGTGCCGCGGATTGCGGAATCCTTCCGCACCGGCGCTGGCATGGGTTGGCATGAACACGTTGACGGCGTCTTCCACGGCTGCGAAAAGTTCTTTCGCCCGGGCTATGCGGCTAATCTGGTGAGCGCATGGATTCCCGCGTTGCACGATGTCAAAGAAAAGCTGGAGGCGGGAGGACGAGTGGCTGACGTCGGCTGCGGGAAGGGCGCTTCCACGATTCTGATGGCGAAAGCATTTCCCAATTCGCAATTCTTCGGATTCGACTATCACGACAAGTCGATTGAAGAGGCGCGCGAGTCCGCACGGCGTAACGGTGTCGCCGACCGTGTCAGCTTCGAAGTCTCAAAGGCGAAAGAGTTCCCGGGAACAAACTACGATTTCGTGGCGGTCTTCGATTGTCTGCATGACATGGGCGATCCCATCGGTGCAGCAGCCCACGTGCGGCAGTCGCTGGCAAAGGACGGAACGTGGATGATCGTAGAGCCCTTCGCCAACGACCAGTTGAAGGACAACCTGAATCCGGTAGGCCGGGTCTACTACTCGTTCTCCACGCTGCTCTGCACGCCTTGTTCACGATCGCAGGAAGTTGGACTGTGCTTGGGCGCGCAGGCTGGCGAGAAGCGAATTCGGGAGGTCGTGAGCTCGGCCGGGTTCAATCGCTTCCGCCGCGCAACGGAGACGCCCTTTAACATCGTCTACGAAGCTCGGCCATAGCCTTGTTCGGTGACTCACAACTTGGAGGAGGGAGACCGAGATGATTTCCGGAAAGAAGGACACCATGCAACAGGAAGCTATAGCTCAACTCAAAGGTCAGCTCCGGGGCGATGTGATCGAGCCCACCGACAGACGCTACGAGGAAGCACGCAAAGTCTATAACGCGATGATCAGCCGCAAGCCGCGTTTGATCGTCATGTGCGCCGACGTGGCCGATGTGATTACCGCCGTTCGTTTCGGCCGGCAACACAGTCTCAAGGTGTCGATTCGCGGCGGGGGCCATAACGCCGGAGGGTTGGGAGTCTGCGACGACGGCCTGGTCATCGATCTCTCCCTCATCAAGTACGTGCATGTCGATCCGGCGGCAAGAACTGTGCGCGTGGGCGGCGGCTGCACTTGGGGAGATGTTGATCACGCCACCCACGCCTTCGGGCTAGCGGTGCCGTCGGGAATCATCTCGACGACCGGCGTTGGCGGCTTGACCCTCGGCGGCGGGATGGGATACCTGACGCGACAGTATGGCTTGACCATCGACAATCTCTTGGCTGCCGACATCGTCCTGGCCGATGGAAGCTTTGTGGTTGCCGGCGCCAAGGAGAATCCTGACCTGTTCTGGGCCATTCGCGGAGGTGGCGGAAACTTCGGCGTAGTGACTTCCTTTCTCTTCCAGGCGCATCCCGTTCACATGGTGTGTGCCGGGCCGATGTTGTGGGAGCTGGATCAGGCCGCCGACATCATGAAGTGGTATCGCCAGTTTATCGTCCAGGCGCCGAAAGAGATCAACGGCTTCTTCGCATTCCTTACCGTTCCTCCCGCACCGCCATTCCCCGAAGCTCTGCACTTCAAGAAAATGTGCGCCTTGGTCTGGTGCTACAACGGAGCGCTGGAAGAGGCGAATGAGATTCTCGAGCCGCTGCGGAAATTTCGGCCTCCCGCGTTCGAATTTTTCGCTCCCATGCCATTTCCCATGTTGCAGGGCATGTTCGACGGGCTTTATACGCCCGGTTTGCAGTGGTACTGGAAGGCGGATTTCGTGAACGAACTGAGCGATGAGGCTATCGCTCTCCACATCAAGCATGCCTCGGAACTGCCCACGCTGCACTCCACGATGCATCTGTATCCCATCAACGGCGCGGCCCACAAGGCGGGAAACAATGACACTCCTTGGAGCTATCGCGATGCAGTCTGGAGCGAAGTGATCGTCGGTGTCGACCCGGACCCGGCCAATAAGGATCGCATTACGGCTTGGGCCAAGAACTACTGGGAGGCGCTGCATCCCCACGGAGCCGGCGGCGCGTATGTGAACTTCATGATGGAAGGCGAGGGCGAAGACCGCATTCGTGCGACCTACCAAGGCAACTACGAACGGCTGGCCCAGATCAAGGCGAAGTACGATCCAGATAACTTCTTCCGCGTAAATCAGAATATCCGGCCGGATGCGGGCGCATAGAGTCCCGTGTGTTCGGATTAGCGGAGAGGCAGGTCGTGGAAAGCTATCGACAACTAGCTAAGAAGGTGTTGTTCCGCTGCGCCGTGATGACGTTGCTTTTCGCGTAGCAGCGGATGGCGTCGCGGGCGTGCTCGGGGAGCGTTGCGTCGCTGGGCGTCGCGTTCCGGTACGTGCCGCGTCGAGTCGAGCTGCAAGCGCGTCGAACCCCGGTGTGGGACCATTCCAGCGCAACTGGTCCACGTCGTCGAAGAGCGCAATATCCGTTCGCAGCGTGGCGAGAGTCCGAAAAAGCACTGCATGGTTCCACTCGCGGCAAAGCGTGGCTGCGAGCGCGCCGGCATTAGCGGCGTTGACGCGCCAATCGGCGCAGTCCTTAGGAATAGATTCGAGATGAAGAAACTTGGCCAGCACCGCAGCTGACGACTTTGCGCCCCAGCCTGGCAATCCCGGATAGCCGTCCGCGGCATCGCCCACCAGCGCCAGATAGTCCGGAATCGATTCAGGCGGAACTCCGAACTTTCCAATCACGCCGGCCTCATCGAAGGTGACACGCGTCCGCCGATTCAACTGGACCACGCGCCCGCCTCGCACACATTGCGCGAGATCCTTGTCCGGCGTGCAAATAATCACGCGCTCGACCCGAGCATCACGAGCGGCCGCAGTCGCCGCGGCAGCCAGCGCATCGTCCGCTTCGAACTCCACCATCGGCCAGACCGCAACGCCGGCCGCCGCGAGAACCTGCTCCAGGAGAGGGAACTGAGCCAACAGGTCGGGTTCAATGCCAGCGCTTGTCTTGTAGCCTGGCCACAGCCCGTTACGAAAGGACTCGATAACGTGATCCGTAGCTACGCCAATATGGGTTGCGCACTCTTTAATCATCCCCAGCACAGACGCAAGGACACCTCGAACGGCGGCAACCTCCTTGCCGTTCTCATCGCGGGCAGAGGGCAGCGCGTAATAGTGCCGGAACAGTTCGTATGTGCCGTCGACCAGGTAGACTTCCAAAGCGCAGCTCCAACCTAACCCTATAAGACTGGCAGCGGCCCAATCAACTGGAGCGAGCAGAGTCGCGATGTGTAGACTTTGATGGGCTGGCGGGACTCGATCGACATGGAAGCGCGACATCATCGAATTGGCGCGATTGTCTTGGCGGCGGGGATGTCCAGCCGAATGGGAGAACCCAAGCAACTGCTTCGTCTGGGCGAGCGCACCGTGCTCCAGCAGACGCTGGAAAACCTTCGCGGCTCGCGCGTCGATGAAATTATTCTCGTGCTCGGTTTTGCTGCGGAGAAGATTGCAGCGCACCTCGCGGCGGAGGGAGTGAAAGTTGTCATCAACCCGCAGTTCGGAGAGGGGATGGGGAGTTCGCTGCGGACCGGGCTGGCGGCGCTGGATCCTCAAGTCAGTGCGGCGCTCGTGGTCCTGGCGGATCAGCCTTTCGTCCGCCCGGCGACTCTCAACCAGCTAATCGAAGGATACATCGAGTCAGGCGCGCAGATTGCGATCCCCACCTATCGCGGCTTTCGCGGTAATCCCGTCCTACTGGACCGCTCGGTCTTTGCCGAGGTGATGGCTTTGACCGGCGATGTTGGTTGCCGTGCGATCTTCGGCAGCCACACCGAGGGCATCGTCAAGGTTCCGGCTGATGACGTGGGAGTTCTTCTCGACATCGACGACAAAGACGACTTCGAGCGGCTGCAACGCTTCGCCAGCGGAGAGGCAATTCCGGCAACCGCGATCGAGGCCGCCGATCTGGCAGGCAGAGAGATCCCCCAAAGCACTCCCTCGACGCAGAAGGACGATCTCATCCTGGTGGGCGCGGATGCTCTCATCTCGGCGCTGGCGGCGTTCGGCAAGCTGTTAAACTTTCGCGTAATCATCGTCGATCCCTTATTGAAGATTGCCAATGCGCCTGACGCCGACCGTGTCCTCAACACGCTCGACTTCTCCCAATTGCCGTCAAGTAATTCTCGGCATGTAATCGTTGCAAGTCGCGGACGGTTCGACGAAGAGGCTGTCGAGCAGGCTCTGCGGGCAAATGCCGCCTACCTGGGACTGGTTGCAAACAAGAGAAGAGCCCAAGAGGTACTTCGTGCTCTCGAAGCCAAAGGCGCAGCGCCGGACGCGTTGAAGGCCATCCGTGCTCCCGCGGGTCTCAACATCAATGCGGAGTCCCCACAGGAGATCGCCTTGAGCATCATGGCTGAAATTGTCCGGGAAAAGAAAAAACGGCGCGGCGAGTCGTGATGCCGTCGCTATCGCCGACGACTTAGCGCTATCGAGAGTCTCCGGTTTCGCACACCTGGATAACTTTGTCCGTAGTGGTGGCTTGCGCCTCCAGATCCGACTTCTTCAGGCTGAGGGGCGAAGCGCTTCCACCGCGCCGCACTGCCACCATCTGACTAATGATGCTGAGCGCGATCTCCTCGGGCGTGGCCGCCCCCAGATTCAGTCCGGCGGGAGACTGAACCGCGGATATTTTCTCGGTCGGCAATCCTGTCACAGCGAGGTAATCCAACACCAGCTTGGCCCGATGCCTGCTGGCGATCAGAGCAACGTAGGCCGCGTTGCCTTCGAGAGCTTTTTGCAGCCACAGGTGATCGCGCTTGTGTTGGGTGGCGATCACGACGAAGCTCTTCGGACCGATCGGAGTTTCGGTGAGATCGAAATCCTCGGTCACGATCCGTGAAGCGTTGGGAAACGAACCGCGGTCCGCGGCGGGATCGTTCACCGTGACTGCGAAGCCCATCAGATTTCCAAGGACCGATAAAGTTTCTGCGATGCGTCCGTGACCCACGATCAGCAATTCAGGTTCGGGTAGAACGGGCTCGATAAATACTTCCATCTTTCCCCCGCACGGCATCCCAACTCCCAGTTCCTCATCGCGCATGTCCAGAGTGATCAGTTGCGGCCGTTCGCTCTCGATGGACTTCAGCGCCTCGCTCTTGACGGCGCTCTCGGCGCATCCCCCGCCCACCCATCCCAGCAC
>JBARGS010000299.1:0-16826 GCA_049798495.1 Candidatus Korobacteraceae bacterium
CCATAAGTAAGGTCCTGGTTGCGCAGAATCAACAGCTCCGCGTGTCGCGGAGCGATGACGCTTAATACGAAGCGAACGCGCTCCTGCTCCTGATTGGCGGCGTGGAGTTCTTCCGGCGTGGGCACGCCGCGGATGAAGGGAAACATGCCTTCGTAACGAGTGCGGCGGGTCTGCCGGCGCAACTCATCCAGCCCCATGCGCACGGCCGTGCGGTAGAGCCAACCCACAATCTTTTCGTCCTGCGGCGGACGCTTTCTCCAGAGCTTTAGGAACACGTCGACAGCAAGTTCCTCGGCGCGTGCCGGATCGCGGACGATCCTGGCCAGCACGCGGGCGATGCGTTCATATTGCGCGCAGAATACGGCTTCGAGATCGAGAGAGGTGTCGCCCTCCTCCATCTGAGCTAGGAGTTCGCTGGAGGCATTCACATCCATAACAACGCCGGCCGATGGCAAATTGTGACACTAGAAAGCGAAAATTCCGCTCCCCCAGGTTAGTGATCGTTCACTTGAGACCGAAGTTGAAGCTCAGCCCGGAACTTGTTCCGTAGTCGCTGCCGGAAAAGTGATTGGGGGCCTGATTGTCCCAGTTGCCATAGAACGAGACATTCCACGACAGATCGCCGGTGATCTTGATGTAGTAGGTCGCATTGGTATTGACAAAGATCCGCCCTGGTTCGGTGAGAGCCGGAAATGCGGTGGCCGTAACGCTCAGATTGGTCTTGTTAAAGCGGAAGAACTTTACCTCCGCAGCGACCAGGGCAGCGGCAAGGTTTTGCGTGGGCACAGCTGGTTCCACCTGTTTGTATTGTGTACCCTGCCAGGCCAGTCCGCCGATCAACGCAATGGTGGTGTGGTTGGTGTTCTTCAGGTAACGTCCGATGCCGCCCCCGAGGTTGGTTTGCAGCCGGATGTCCTGTTCCGAACTTTGCAGAAAGCTTCCAATGCCGGTGTAGAACCAGTTGTTCCAACGTAACAAGCGCATGCCGGCGAAGTTCACCTGATTCCGCGTGGCGGCCGAGGAGGCGCCGCTGCTGGACGAGAGCGTGGAGCTATAGCTGGCGGTGCCAGACCAGCGTTCGCGCAGGTAATTGAGGTCAGCCCCGAGGCTGTATTGCGTGGTCTCGTTGCCTTTGGAGTAGATGATTCCGGAGTCGATGTCACCGCTGAATCGCTGCCAGAATTTATCGGACGTCTGGGCGAGCTTGACGATCTCGGTGCGAGGGATCGCAGTTTGCTTCTGGGGATTCTCGATGACCTCGATCTTGATAGGCCGTTTGTCCTCGGTTTCGGCAGTGCTGAGCGTTCCTTTATAGACAGAACCGTCCACCGTTCGCACGATGAACAGTTGCTTACTTTCCAGATGTGCGACCTTCGACCACTGCACTGACGATGTTCCCAGGATGTAATCGAAGCTGACGTAGAGTACGCCTTCATCGAGCCCTTTGATCTCGCCGGTCAGGCGATCGCCATTCTTCATCACGAGTATGTCGGTCTTGTCGCGCGCAAGAAGGGGCGCAACGGCAAAAAGGGTGAAGCTGAGAACAAGGGTCGCGATCTTCATGGAGGCTCCTATGGTTGCGCGCAGGCAGAGCGGCGAAGTCGCGAAGACGCGCCGACTCTCGCGCATGCTTCCTGAAGCTGGCGTAATTAGGCAAAGCTATCGTAACGGCAGAGCGAGGGTGTTGGGAATGCGCAATGCTCGCTGCCGGTTTAGGAGGTCAGCCTCGGGTAAAGCAGCTTAGAAGTAAGCGAGGAGGTCTGGGTTGAATCTGAAACAAAGAAAGGGGTTGATCCGGCTAACGAACAGCCGCTTGCACGCGGCCAACTAATAAGGCGAAAAGCTCAGGGTCTTGTCGTCTTTTTGCACCCAGATGTGCGCCTTGTCGGCCACGCGGTCGTTGACCGTGACCACCACAACAACTCCGCTGGCGGTTGCGAAGGGCGAGCCGCTGTAGCCAGACGGCGTCATCGCTCCGTCGACGTGATGGCTCTTGACGATGCCCCACTCGCCGCTGGGTCCCCAGTCCTTGATGAAGTCGTTGTAGGTGTAGCGGGAGTACCGGTCGGGATGCTGCTTCCAGTCCGGGTCATGCATCCAGATGCCATAAGCCTGCTCGTAATTCTGCTGCTGGAGCGCGTCGAAGAAGCGATTCACGGCATGCTCTTCCGGCCAGAACCGTAAGCTCCAAAGGATGAAACCGATCACGATGACGATGAGAACAATCGCGATGATCACATTCCGCTTCTTGCGGGCTTTGGCCACGTCGTAAGGCTGGGCTTCGAACAAGGTCATGACGCCTCCAGTTTACTCGCTGCGGTACGCGATTGCGCAATCAGAGAGCAGCGGTTGCACGAGGAATCGGCAGCAAATGAAAACCCGGCCGCAACGGCGACCGGGGTTCGTTCAAGCCGAGAAGGAATTAATGCTGATGCGTGGCGGAAGGCTACTGGTGGGCAATAGCCTGCAAGCGCTGAGCGGCCAACTGCGCCGACATACCCGCAGGGCTCTCCTTCTGCATTTGCTCGTAGAGGTGGCGCGCCTCGTCGGTCTGCGCCATCGATTCGTACAGCGAAGCCAGCATGAACTGCGCCGTGGTTTTGCCGACGGAAACCGTGGGATGAGCGATCAGTTGCTTATAGAGGTCGATGGCCTGCGAGTTGTGGTTGGTCTCCTGATAGATTCCTGCCAGCGCCAGCTTTGCCAGACTGGCAATCTCCGGATAGCGGCTGTCGGCAACTTCCTTCAAGTCCTTTTCGGCGGCGGCGTTGTCCCCGAGATCATGGGACGTGACTCCGGCGAAGTAACGCGCCACCTTGGAGGACTGGGTGAACGGGTACTTGCCGGCGATAGCGTTGAACTCGCCGTTGCTGGCTTTCGCGCGCTCCTGAGCGGACCCAAAGCTCACCACGTCGGCGCTGGCCGGCATTCCCGCCGGGCGAATCGGAGCGTTGTACTTGTCGATCGCCTTGGCCAGTTGATCCTTGGCCTGCTGATCGCGGTAGTTTATATACGCCCAGCCGCCGAGGACAGCGGCAACGATTACCGCAACCACGACTCCGGTAGCGACGAGCATGGAGCGATTTTCCATCGCCCAGGTAATGGTTTCGGCGGTCGAAGTGGTGAAAGAATCTTGCTTAAGTTGGTGTCGAGTGTAACTGCGCACGCGCGTCCTTATCTGGGTATGTCACTCAGGTGGGAAAAATATAGTTTATCAGGCAGCGGAATCGAGGGTCAAACCGGTTCTCCTCACAGAGCTTGATTTGATAGGCCAAACTGCGGCTGCATTCAAATGGACGTAGCGTCTTGTTGGCGTTCCGCCGTCGCACGGAGCGCGATGACAGCGGCCTTCGCAATCTCTTAATTCACGATATAAGTGGGGTCCTTTTTCGCCCTTTCCCTTCTAGGGTTGAAGGCCAGAAGGAGCCTGGGTCGTGTCGCCAGGGTTGACCGGGTTCGCGTTAGGGACCACCGGGATCGAGTCAGGATTCACCGGGTTCGCGTTAGGAGCCACCGTGGGCGCATCGGGCGCTACCGTGGGCGTGTTGGGGGCTGTTGTAGGCACATTGGGCGCCGCCGTGGGCACATTGGGCGCTGCCGTGGGCGTGTTCGGAGCCACTGGGTTCGCGTTGGGAGCGGGTGTCGCGCTCGGAGCTGGGCGCTGCGTTGCGCGCTGTGCAAAGCACATGCCCGTGAGCAAGCCCATAAGCATGCCACCGATAATCAGTTTCCGAAAGACGTTTTGTTTGGGTAGTGGAAGAAGAATGTCTTCTCCCACGGTCTGTGTGTCGCCAGAAAGCAGGTTTGATTTCAGATGAACAAAGACATTGCGGGCGAACATGGCAGCCTCCTTGAGGTCGTCGGCGGTTGCTAAGAAGGGGAGCTTCAGATGGGCTGACTTAGTTCAGAGAACCTGAAAGAAGAGAAGGTGGTAACCACTTCACTGCAAACGATATCGGAATGCGCGAAGAAGTGTTGGTCAAAACTGAACATAGGGCACAGGAGTAATACCGGCCGACCCACGCCCGCTCACCCGGGGATCAGTTCACATGCGGGGAGAGAGTTGTATCGAGGTTGCGGGCCTGCCAGGCAAAGGTGCTGCCGCGCTGCATCCACAGGACGATCAAGTCGGCCCGGCGCTGCACGTGGAATTTGCTGAGCAGGTTGGAGACGTGGAACTTCACGGTCCGTTCGGTGACGAAAAGCTTGCTGGCAATCTCCTTGTTGCAGAGGTTATCGAGCAGCAAGTCGAGCACTTCGCGCTCACGCCGGCTGATTCCAACTTCGCTGTCGAGCGACTTGCAGCCGCTGAGCTCGGGAAGGATGGAATCGACGAAGCGGGTCAAGAGATCGCGAGGCACCCAATAGCCGCCGGCAGCGACCTGGCGAGCGGCGCGGCACAACTCGCGGGGCGCCAGCTTGTAGGAGATCAGACCTTTCACGCCGACGCGTAGCAGCGGATAGGTTACGGCATCTTGCAGATCCGGTAGCAGGACCAGGAGATGTAATCCGCGAAATTCGAAGTGCAACCTGCGCGCAAGCTCAAGGGTCAATTTGACATGGCTTCCATCAATGACGGCCAAGCCGTTCGCATCAGCCTCCGGCGGCGGAACGAGGTCACTCATGATCACGATGTGGAACTCGGAACGCGTCAGGAGGTGAAGAAATCGTTCCAGGGCTACCGGGTGCTGACAATAAAGGTAGAGTTTGCCTTTGCTAACGTGCGGGTTACTCCGGGTGCGGGATAAGGGGCCCATGTGCCGACAGTGAGTTGCTCTCTACTCTCCATCGGCAAACCTCGAGCCATTCTTGATGAGCAGAAACTTAGAACTTGCCAATGTGAATACTGCCATCGCCGGTACTGATCTCCAGCAACGGGCCGCCGCCGTTCATTTTGCCCCGTATCCGCGAGCGTTCGATGGAACCATTGACGGTTACTGGCAAATCGAGCTGGATGTGCCCGTCGCCCGTTTGCGCATATATCTCGGCAGCAAAGTCCTGCGGGAGGCGAGCTTCCACACGGCCGTCGCTGGTGTGGATCAGCCATCCCGATGCCATCTTCGATCCTGGGCGCACGGTGAGGTCGATGTGGCCATCGCCGGTGCGCAGATCGATATTGGTAAAGACTCCGTCGATACTCATGTGGCCGTCGCCGGTATGGGCCTTGAGTCCACCATTAAAATTCTGCACGCTGATGTGGCCGTCGCCGGTGTCCAGCCTGGCTTGGCTGGAGACGCCGTTCACCCCGATGTGCCCATCGCCGGAGTGGAGATCGAGCGCCGTTTGCGACGGGACCTGCACCTGCACCTGCACGCCGCGGTGCATGCCGATGTGAAATCCCCAATCGTTGGGGACGTGAACTTGCACGTCCACTTTGTCGGCATCCTGGCGCTCCGTCACGCGCACGCCGGTCGTACCGATGCCGATTCCTTCACTGATGACGCGCACGGAAATGGTCTTGCTGACGCCTTGCGTCACCTCGATGGATGCGTCGTTGGTGTCGACATGCAGGCTGGGGTTGTTGCCCACCTGGTAGCTCTTGTTCCATTCCTCGGCGAAGGCGGAAAGGCTTAGTAGCGAAAAGCAGAGCAGAAGAATCAGAGATCGCTTACTCACAGTAGCTCCTCCTCGTAGTGGTACGAGAAGGAGCGCCTGCAAGTTCCGTTGCGAATGAGGAGAATAAGGAGGGCACTGTGCGGTGCCCGGGGCATGCGTTCTAGCGGAGTGGAACGTCCCGCATGCCCCTCTGAGCATCGCTCCCTGCTTGTTGAGATAGACGAGGAGGGGGAAAAAGGGTTAGCGGGGGCGGATTCAAGAAAGGAATTTTCCAGCAGTTAGAGTGCCTCATTCCGAGCACATACGAAATTAGCCAAAATCTACGGTAATGCAGCGCGTTCCGTAGGTTTTAGAGTCGACTTTTCCAGTAACCGGGCCGCCGGTGACCGTGGGCGACCGCGAGAACCTAGACGGTGCGTCTCTTTTTCTCGGTAGACGATTGCAAATGGAAAGCGTTGCAGAGCGAATTTTCGGGTTGCGTACTCGCCGCGGGGCCAGCGTTTGGGGGAACGAACGATCAAGTCAACCGCATGATCGAACTCATTTACAAAATTGACGGCAGCGGTCTCGCTGCGTTCCAAATACCAATTCAGTGCAGACTTGAATTCTTCGAGGGCTTCGGGATGAATTTCGAGCCGCTTAGCGGCCATGGAGGATCGCGGAAATTTGCCGGCGCGCTTCAGCCCAGGGAATGGGTTTCACTTTGCCGGAATCCAACTCCTCGATACGGCGGGCGATTTCCTTATTCCATTCCTCCTCCACACCAGCGTCGACAGTTTCGTCCAGGCTCTCAAGCAGGGAATTAGCCAGCGCCGCGCGCGCTTCAGGCGGTAGTTGGAGCGCCTTCTTCAGTAACTCCGAGGTCTCTTGCGACATGAGGCTATTCTAACTCCGCTGCCCTCACCGGCTGTACTGGTTCTGCTTTTTCTCGGCGTGGCGTTCGAGCCCAAGCTGGATCAGCCGGTCCATCAGTTCAGAATAGGAGATGCCGGTCGCCTCCCACATCTTGGGATACATGCTGATCGAAGTGAAGCCGGGCATGGTATTGATCTCGTTCACATACATTTTCTTGCTGCGCGGATCCATCAGCAAGTCGACGCGCGCCAGGCCGGAACAGTCCACCGCCTGGAAGGCTGCTATCGCGAGTTGCTGTACCTCCTTCTGCTTGGCTTTGCCTATTTTGGCGGGGATGATGGACTCGGAGCCTTCGACTAAGTATTTCGCACTGTAGTCATAGAACTCTTTGATGGGAACGATCTCGCCGGCCACCGAAGCGATGGGTTTGTCGTTGCCCAGTACGGAACACTCGATTTCGCGCGCCTTGTCCTTGCTGCCACCGACACCTTGCTCGATCACCAGCTTGCGGTCGAAGTGCGCCGCCTCATCCATGGCTGCGGCGAGTTCGCCGGAATCGTGAACCTTGCTGATGCCGACGGACGAGCCCAGGTTCGCGGGCTTCACGAACACGGGATACTTCAGCGCATTCTCGATCTGCTTGCGAACCTTCTTTGGCTGCTCCTGCCAGGTGCTGCGCAGCACGGTGACATGCTTCACGATGGGCAAGCCCGCATCGCGAAAGAGTCGCTTCATCACGTCCTTGTCCATGCCCGCGGCAGAGCCCAGCACTCCCGCGCCGACGTAGGCGATATCTGCCAGTTCAAGTAACCCTTGAATCGTTCCGTCTTCGCCGAAGGTACCGTGCAACACGGGAAAGATGATGTCTACATCGACGGGATGGACGGCCGCGCGCAGCTCATGGGCTCCAGTCTCGAAGGGTATAAGGGAGGAATGATCCGCTCCCGGCATGGGGGGGACGACGACGCCTTCTCCGCGCGCCAGTACCGCTGCGGCGGAAGTCGCTTCCGGATCGCCAGCTCGCAGATGAGTCGGTTCGGGATTCTCGGACAACTTGCCCTGCAGCAGGCGCTCGGCGTGAGCGGCTGTCACCCAGCGGCCTTCCTTGGTGATGCCGATAGGAACGATGTCGTACTTCTTCTTGTCGATTGCCTTCAGGACCGATGCCGCCGATAGCAGCGAAACTTCGTGTTCGCCACTGCGCCCGCCAAACAACACGCCTACCCGGAGCTTCTTCATGCTTCGATGTTAACGCGAGAATGCGAGAGAAGTAGTTACCGACGATAGACCTATGGCCGGGAAACAGTGGCATCGGGCTTCCGGATTTGCTTCTGTGCGGCGAGACGAACCTCAATGTTCCAGGCCGAAGGTTCGGGCCCGTCTCGAATTCCTGGCATCCAGTTCGGTCTATGGAGATGTCATTGTCGTGCTGCCGACCCGCATGAAGGAATTTGTCTGCGAATGTCGCATATGTAGGTGAGCGGCAATTCGGGTGAACTAGCCGGCTCCGCCGCGAAAAAACGAATCGGGGGAATCGCCATGATGCGCCACAAGCTGGAAGGTAGTTACGTGAAACTGTTGACCAGAGCTGCCCGGAGAATTTTCCCTGACATCCGCACCATCTCCGGATCGCCGACCAGCCCTGAAGTCGTAATCCAGGATCGCACCGTGCTTCTCATCTGCTCTCCCAACTATTTGGGACTGGCAGAACATCCTGCGGTCATCGATGCCTTTCAGGAGGCCACGTGGCGCTACGGCGCGGGCACCGTCGGATCAGGCATTATCTCCGGCTACACGGCGGCTCATCGGCAAGTGGAGGAGGATCTGGCCCACTTCATGAATCAGCAAGCGGCCATCTTCTTTAACGCCGTTTCCGACGCGTCTGCCGGCGTCATCACTGCGATTGTCAATCCGCCTCTGCTCCCCATTCTGGAAGGAGTGTCGGCCGACGACCTGGGGTCGTGCGCCGTCTTCGTCGACAGTCAAAACCATGCTTCGATTCTGGACGCGGTGCGTCTGGCCAAACCGGATAAAACCTATGTCTATCGCCATTGCGACGTCGAACAGCTGGAGCAGTTACTTCGCCGCAGTTCCCAGCGCCGCAAGTTGGTCATCACCGATGGCTATTTTTCCATGAGCGCTCGGGTCGCGCCCTTGGTCGAAATCGCCGATCTATGTGAGCAGTACGACGCCATGCTGTTTGTGGACGATGCCCACGGCACCGGAGTTTTCGGCGCCACCGGTCGTGGCACACCGGAGATGCTGGGCGTGGAGGATCGAGTAGATTTCTGGATCGGCTCGACAGCCAAGGGCCTTGGCGTCCGCGGCGGCTACATTGCCGGCCCGAAAGAGTTGATGGATTACTTGCGCATCTCATCCCGCCGCTACGTCTTCAGCGGAACTCTTCCGGCTGCCATCCCCGCGGCTGTCTCGCAGGCGCTGAAAACGGCTGAGGTCGAATCGTGGCGGCGTCGGCGGGTCCAGTCGAATGCCAACAAGCTACGCAACGGCCTGCGCGAGCTCGGGTGCGAGGTCATGGGCGAAGGCCATATTGTGCCCTGGTTCATCGGTGACGACTTTGAAGTGGACCGGATATCGCACATTCTGGAGCAGCACGGAGTTTTTGCATCCGCGGTGCGCTTTCCCGCCGTGGCCAAAGGAGAGGCTATCGTGCGATTCATGCTGATGGCCAGCCATACCGATGAGCACATCGAGCGCACGCTGGAGGCCTGCTCCGCCGCTCTGTATGGTATGCAACCAAAGCAATGCGCCGCAGCGCCTCTGCAAGGAGGGGAGCCGTCGCTGCTTGTTCAGCCAGGTGTGCCTGAGTTAGCGGCGAGCCTTTGATAGCCGATGTTGCACAGCGAAAAACCGCAGGCGACACTCATTTTTCGTGGGGTGCTTTGATAGAAAACAAAGTGGCACTCCGCCCGATCCGGCCTCTTGTCAAGCACGTCTGCGGGGCTTAGGGAACATCCGGCATTCGCTGCTCGTATGTGCCAGAGGGGCCTCGCCATGCAAACTCTGCGGCAAGACATTGCTTACGCACTCCGGCAGATGCGTCATTCGCCCGTCTTCACCCTGACCGCCATTCTGACGCTGGCGCTCGGCATCGGTGCGACCACCGCCATTTTCTCCCTCATTCACACCGTCATGCTCAAATCCCTGCCGGTGGTCGATCCCTCAAGTCTCTACCGCATCGGCGATGGACCGGATTGCTGCGTGGAAGGCAGTCCGCAAGACGATTGGGGCATGTTTTCTTATCCCTTCTACCTGCGGATGAAGGAGTCGACGCCAGAGTTCGCGGAGTTGGCTGCATTCCAGGCCGGCAACTGGCAATTCGCTGCCCGTCGCGGAGAAAGCGATCGTGTTGCCCGGCCCTTGCACGGCGAGTTTGTCAGCGGCAATTATTTTCAGACCCTCGGTATCACCGCTTTCACCGGCCGCACCATTGTTCCATCCGATGACCAGACATCGGCGCCCCCGGTGGCGATGCTCAGCTATCGCGCCTGGCAGCAGCGGTATGGGTCCGACCCCAGAATCGTCGGCTCTTCCTTCATTCTCGATAGTCACCCAGTCACGATTATCGGCATCACGCCTCCTGGTTTCTTCGGTGAGACGCTGCGCAGCGATCCTCCAGACCTTTGGTTGCCAATCCAACAGGAACCCTTATTCCGCGGCGCAGAGTCCCTGCTCCACCGTTTTCCGGCGTGGCTGCGGGTGATCGGGCGCCTTCGTCCCGGTGCATCGCCCAACGCGCTGCCGGCGCGGCTTACCGATCTCCTGCGGCTGTGGCTGGTGAATGACAGCGGCATACCTGCGGAGTGGATGTCGGGCCTTAAGAAAGCTTTGCCCAAGCAATTCATCAAAGTCGTTCCCGCCGGTATTGGCGTCGGCGTCATGAAAGATGATTATGCAGACAGTCTGCACATCCTGCTTACCGTCTGCTGCCTGGTGCTGCTGATCGCTTGCGCCAACATCGCCAACCTGCTGCTCGCTCGGGGAGCGTCGCGGCGAGCGCAAACTTCCGTTCGTCTGGCGCTTGGTGCGTCGCGCCGCCGGCTCATCCGCCAATCGCTGACTGAGAGCCTGGTGCTTTCCGTACTCGGAGGCATCGCCGGGTTGGCAGTCGCCTACCTGGGAGTGAAGGCTGTCGTCGCTCTCGCCTTTCATGAAGCGCACTTTGTTCCTATCGACGCGACTCCCTCACTGCCGGTGCTGGCGTTTGCTTTCACTTTATCGCTGATAACCGGCATGATCTTCGGAACCGCTCCGGCGTGGTTTACCTCGCATGCCGATCCGGCCGAGGCCTTGCGTGGCGCCAACCGCAGCACGCACGACACGTCCTCGCTCTCGCAGAAGATTCTCGTTGTGGTTCAGGCGACGCTGTCGGTGGTTCTACTTGCTGGCGCCGGCCTGTTGACCCGTAGTCTGGACAAGCTGCAACATCAGGACTTCGGCTACGAGACCGACCACCGCGTCGCGATAAGTCTGACCGGGCCGTATTCTTCCTATCCACAACCGAAGCTGGATGCGATGTACCGCGAATTGCAGGAGCGGCTTTCGCACATTCCCGGAGTGCGGCGGGCGGCCCTGGCTCTCTACACACCGTTGCAGGATAACTGGGGCGAGCTCCCCATTCGCGAAGGCCATCCAATGCCAAACGTGAACGAGGCCGTGGGTTCTTCCTGGGACCACGTCACGCCGGGATATCTTGAAGCCTTGGGTCAGCAGCTCGTTCGAGGACGCGGCATCACCGAACAGGACACCGCGACGACGCGTAATGTCGCCGTGGTAGACGAAACCTTCGTGCGCAAATTCTTTAAGCCAGAGGAAGAGCCACTGGGGGCGCATTTCGGCTTGGACTTGCCACAATACGGTGGCACCTACGAGATCGTGGGGGTCGTCCGCAATGCCAAGTATTCCGACGCGACCAACACTGAGCCTCCTCGCCCCATGTTCTTTGTGCCGCTGGCCCAGCGAGTTCACTACAACAACGATGCGATGATGCAGTCCATTGACGACAGCACCCACTTTATCGAAGGAGCGGTTCTTCAGTTGCAGGGAAGCATGGATGGACTGGAGCCGCAGGTTCGTCAGGTGCTCAGCGACGTTGACCCTAACCTGACCCTGCTGGACATTCATCCTCTGCAGGAACAGGTCGACGCCCGCTTCGATCAACAGCGCGCGGTTGCCCGGATGACTGGTCTCTTCGGTATTCTCGCGTTGATCCTGGCCGCAGTCGGCCTTTATGGCGTCACCGCTTATGCTGTCGAGCGGCGCACCAGTGAGATTGGCGTGCGTATGGCGCTGGGTGCGAACCGAAGCAATGTGATTCGACTGGTTCTGCGCGGCGCATTCTTGCAGATTCTCATTGGACTGGCCATTGGCATTCCAATTTCAATTGCGGGCGCGCACCTGATCGCCGCGCAACTCTATCAAGTCAAGGGATGGGACCCTGTGGTACTTGCCGGATCGATCGCGGCACTTGGAGTCAGCGCGTTTCTGGCCAGCATCATTCCGGCACAGAGAGCCGCGTCAATCAATCCGGTAAAGGCGCTTCGTGCGGAATAGCTACGCGGGTTTGATTCTCAATGGAAGGAAACGGAAATTCCTTCGATGGAGCGATCAGGCGTGGCGGTTTTCGTCTACTGTTTCACTGCGGGGCTGAGTGAGCCAACCGCGTGCACCACGATATCGACCTTGTCGCTGACTCTTAGCAGAAATGTGCTCGGGTTCTTCAGCCCCCACTGCACGTAAGGGACGACGAATGGCACGTCGGCAGCGGCACGGCCGTTCGACACTCGCACGGGTGCCGTCACGGTGAAGGCGTGATCGCTGCCATGCAGCGTCATCACTCCGGACAGCTCAAGTTGAGAGATGCCGTCGGTCGGCAGGCTGCCGTGGATCGTCTGGATCGTGAAGCGGATTTCCGGATATTTCGCGCTCTCCAGAATTTCCTTGTGCATCTTGTGATCGCGAGACTGGTTGCCGGTGTCGCCACTGGTCGCGTCCACGATCAATGTGCCGCTCGCCTTACCATTCGCGGGATTGAGCTCGAGGTCGCCACTTTTCATTCGAAACGTTCCGTGAACGGTATGAAGTACATCGGCGAGTGTGAATTCGACACTGCTTTGCGACCGATCAAGATGAAAGACCTGTTGCTGCGCCCGGACCTCCGGTGCCGCACTCAGCAGTGCAACCAGCAGGAGAGAACGAAGATGACGCATGCTTAAGCTTTCCTTCACGCTCTTAATAGTTCCCAGCTGAAGCTCGCCAGGGAGCGAGCACCAAACCTCATAATTGGAAGTTCACCGACGTGCACGGATAACATGCGTTCAAACAGTGCAGGCCTGGCCTCGAAGGCGCGGAGAGTTCTGTGCCGGATCGTGGCGCTCTTGTCCATCAGCAGCATGGAGCGTCGCATAAACTGCGGCAAGACTTCGATCCTGCGATGAGCTCGCTGGTAAACCGATAGATCGTTCGCCACCATTGCATCTGCTAACGAAACCGCATGCCTGAACGAGAGCGCCAGGCCCTCGCCAGTGATTGCATCAACCGAACCGGAGGCATCGCCTACGAGCGCAACGTTATAGATGCAAACCCGGCCCAGGCGATTGGACAAGCTCAGCGCGCCGCGTACCGCTGAACTTGGGCGTGCTTGTTCAAGCCGTCGCTCCAACGTTGGTATTCGCTGCAGCTCTGCGTCGAACGAGCCCAGCCTCCGCCGGGAAATGATGGCGACGCAAATCTCGTCTGGCGCAACGGGTGTGAGATATGCCTGGCTGTCCTCGCCCCAGTGAATCTCAACGAACTCCGGCATATCGGGAGTTCTGAAGTGCTGTCGCAGAGCCATTCGGCGCTCGAACACCCGGCCCTGCCCTAATCCCGCCCACGCGCGCACCAGGGAATTCTGGCCGTCGGCGCCGACAATCCATCGAGCCGTCACCGTGCGGCCGTTCACCCTTACGGCCGAAGACGTAATGCCGCTGACTCGTACTCCCCAACTCAGTTCCACGCCGACTCGCTCGGCGTGCTCAACCAGCGCCGAGTGCAACCTGGTGCGGCGCACGCCGATTCCCATCCCTCGGGGAAACTCAGCCTGCACCGAACTCGCTGGTCCTATGAAGCGAATTCCCCGGAACCAGCTGTGTTCGCACTCGTCGAGCGAAACACCAAGTCGCGCCAGATCGGCGACCGAGTCCGGCATCAGACCTTCGCCACAGGCTTTGTCGATGGGAAGTCGCAGGATGTCCGCCACTGTGGTGCGGAAACCGCGCTGGCGAGCCGCGATGGCTGCCGCCAGTCCGGCTGGACCACCGCCGACCACAAACACATCTGTATCGAAGGGCCCGGACATGGTCACCACCGCAACAGCAAGAGCTCGGAGCAAAACCCCGGGCCCATGGCGGCCAGTACACTGTAGGTCCCAGTTTCACCACCACCGGATTTGAGAATGTCTTCGAGAACGACCAGAACGGATGCCGAGGAAAGATTGCCCACTCTCCGCAGACAATCCCACGACGTTCGGAGAGCGTCTTGCGGCAACTCAAGCGAATCCTGCACGGCCTCCAGAACTTTGGGACCGCCGGTGTGAATGATCCAGCTCGCGATGTCGCCGCGAGTCAGGCCGTGATCGGCAAGAAAGGAATCGACGTCCTGCCGCAGATGCTCGCGGACCACCTTGGGAACGTCGGCTGACAATACAATCTGAAATCCTTTTTCCGAGATGTCCCAGCCCATCACATCTTCGGTGTTTGGATAGAAGACCGAGCGGGTGGCCAGGATCTCCGGGCCTTCATACTTCGTATCGGCGCCGGCAACAAGTACTGCGGCAGCACCATCGCCAAAAAGCCCCGCTGAGATCAGATTTGCCACCGACAAATCGTCACGCTGCCAGGTCAGCGAGCACAATTCAACCGAAACCAGTGCGGCAATCTGATCCGGGAACGCGCGCACGTAGTCAGCGGCCCGCGCAACCCCTGCCGCACCCGCAACACAGCCCAGCCCAAAGATCGGCATCCGTTTGACATTGGGAGAGAGGCCCAACAGATTTACCAGCTTGGCATCAATCGAAGGACTCGCAACACCTGTTACCGAGACAAAGATGAGAGCGTTCAGCTCACGCGCGACCATTCCCGGATTAACCATGGCCCGGCAGAGTGCAGTCTTAGCGAGTCGCTGAGCGGCCTCGATCCATAGAGAGTTCGCCTTGCCCCAGGAATCAATCCGCTCATATGCTTGCAACGGCAAAACCATGTGCCTGTAGTCGACGCCGGTACGGCTGTGCAGGCGATCAAGCACGTCAGGCGAAGCGAGCCGGTCAGCCCAGTTCTTCTTCAGGGCGCCGGTGATGGCTTGTTGCTTGTAACGATGTTCGGGAAATGCGCTTGCCGCGCTTATGATCCTCATGTGTCTTCTTGTTTAGATGTTCACGGCCCGACGCGCCATCCCCAACGCGTCGGACCAGAACGACGCCGAAGAATGCATCGACTCCACAACTGCCTTGACGGCATCCACGAAGCGATCGATTTCTGAATCGTGAACAACCAGTGGTGGAGCGGCCTTCAAAACCATGAAGTTGTTGCCGCACATCTGCGTCAGGATGTCGCGCTCGAACAGATTCATAACAACGATCTGTCCAAACAGGCCAGCGTGGATCGCGCGACAAGCTTCAAATGCGGCCCGTAGCTTCAACTGTTTCGGAGCACTGAATTCGATGCCGCAGAAAAGTCCCACACCGCGGACTTCCTTCACCATCTCATAGCCCCTCAGGGCGTGCTGCAGTTTAGAGCGAAGATACGCTCCCATTCGCTCGGCACGTTTCGCCAGACTCTCCTGATCGATTACCTCAAGGGTCGCCAATCCGGCGCGCATGGCCAGCGAATTTTCGCTGTATGTGGAGGTGTGCACGATCGAGCGCTTGAGCGAGCTGTACACGGAGCGGTAAACGTCATCGGACATGAGTACAGCTCCGACCGGCACCAGTCCACCGCTGAGCGCCTTGGCCAGAACAATCATGTCGGGCTCTACGCCGTAGTGCTGGCCAGCGAGAAATTTACCGGTTCGCGCCAAGCCGGTCTGCACTTCGTCGAGCACAAGAAGAGTTCCGTACCGGCGACATAATCTCTGCGCCTCTTGCAAATACTCCGGAGCAGGGACGCAAATGCCTCCCTCTCCCTGTATCGGTTCCAATACCAAGGCCGCGTAGCGCTCAGTCTCCAGCTTCGACCTTAGGGCTTCCACATCGCCGAATGGAACAGCGTGGCAATCGGGAAGCAGCGGACCGAAACCGTCCTTCCAGAAGTCGTCGCCCATCAAAGAGAGCGCGCCGGTGGTAAGTCCGTGGAATGCGCCTTCGGCATAGAGTAGGCCAGAGCGTTTTGTGTGTGCGCGCGCAAATTTGATCGCGGCCTCCACACCCTCGCTGCCGGAGCTGCAAAAGAACGCCTTCGACACCTGGCCGCCCGCGCGCGAACATAGCTCCGCTGCCAATTGGCCCGCGAAGTCGGGCACATGGCTCTGGACCATCGCCGGTCCCTGGCGGCGAAGTTCGGCTTCCAGGGCTTCGATGATGACGGGATGATTGTGGCCGGCGTTGTGTACGCAATAGCCCGAAAGGAAATCCAGGATCTCTCGTCCGTCGTCCGTGTACAGCGTTGTTCCGCTGCAGCGCGTATAGCGCACGTTCATGCGCAGGATGTCGAGCAGTCGCGCCCACTGCGGGTTAACGTACTCGCGATACAGCGCTTCTGAACTTTCGGCCGGCGCAAGTGTCTGCACGGTGCCGGATTCTTCGGACAACATGGGCGTTGTGTGTTCGAACACCGAACGCGCATGGGAGTTACGCATGGGATCCTGATTTTCTCTCTCAACGAATGAGAATGAGGTTATCTTATCTGACAGTCTGATGTAGAACCTTTCCCGTTGATTACAACTTTGTCAGACCACTCAATGCGGCCCGGAGCAGGATTAGATTGTTGTGTAAATCGACTGTGGAAGAGGTTCGACTTGAAACGATTTCGACTGGTCCTCGCCCTATGTTCCTTATTCTGTGCACTCCCGGCCGTCTTTGCTCAAACGCCGTCCGATACCGGCCTGACTGCGAATCCTGTTTTTCAGAAGAACTGCGCCAAGTGTCACGGTAAAACGGCCGAGGGGCGCCATTTCGGAGGGCCCCCACTCATCTCCGAAAAAGCCGCCGGCGCCACCGCTGCCGATCTGCATAGCATCATCGCCGACGGCAAAGGACATATGCCCAAGTTTGCCGATAAACTAACATCGGCAGAAATCGATACCCTTGTCCAGCAAATCGAAGCTTTGAACAAGAAATAGCATCGATGCCGGTATGACCAACCCGGTACACCTATCCCGTCTGCGCCCGCTGCCCGGCTCACTCCTGCTACACTCTCCGC
>JBARGS010000300.1:0-13527 GCA_049798495.1 Candidatus Korobacteraceae bacterium
GACAAACGGTATGAATCGCAAGGCAACCAGCCGCGCAGCGGCGACATTTGTGTTAGCCGCGGGCGTAAGCCCGCGGGCAAGTGGGATAAACAGAGAGCCGCGGAGCGGCGACACTGGGTTGCGACACCGTCTCTTCAGGCCGACGAGGGATCTGCTTCTCCGAGTTTTTGAGCAAACTGTTCAGCCGGTGCGAAACCTGCCCTGCTAAAGGTGGGATTTCTTTCCCCGCCGCGTCTCGCCCTCAGGGCGGCTCTCCGCTTCCCTGCCCAATCCAATTGCCTCCCGCGCCTTAGCCAGCATAGAATTAACCGCGTAAATCCCCGTCTCCGAGGGCTCTTGAAGGATATCGTCGCCATCTATCCTGGCTCGTTCGATCCGGTGACCAACGGCCACCTCGACCTGATCCACCGTGGCAGCAAGCTCTTCGATAAACTCATCGTGGCGATTGCCCGCAACATGGACAAGAGTGAAGCCCTTTTCTCCATGCAAGAACGCCGGGAAATGCTGGTGGCAATGACCTCCGACCTCGACAACGTTTCTGTCGATACCTTCGAGGGCCTGCTCATGACCTACTGCATCCAGCAGAATGCCAATGCCGTGTTGCGCGGGATTCGCGCCATCAGCGACTACGAATTCGAGCTCCAGATGGCGCTCATGAATCGCAAGATGGAGCCCCGCGTCGAAACCGTCTTCATGATGCCGGCCGAACAGTATTCCTACCTCAGCTCGCGCATCGTGCGCGAGATCGCCAAACTGGGCGGTCCCCTGAATGGGCTGGTTCCTGAAATGGTCGAGCGGCGGGTACGCGAAAGAATCGGAGAACGGCATATCTCCGCCGTGGGGAAACATCTCTTATGAAGGCCCAATCATGACTGTAGCCGGAACTCAGCTCTCCTCGTCTCTGACCGATCGCATTCAACGCATCGAGATCTCCGCCACCATGGCGGTCTCCGCCGAGGCCGACAAGCTGCGCGCCATCGGCGTCGATCTCGTCGATCTCGGCGCAGGCGAACCGCACTTCCCCACGCCCGAGCACATTAAAGACGCTGCCATCGCCGCCATCCAGAGCAACTTCACCAAGTACACGGCCGTGGGCGGTACCGTCGAGCTGCGCGAAACCATTGTGCAGCGCCACGCGACCGACTTCGGTTCCGACTACACGCGCGACGATTGCACGGCCTCCGTCGGCGGCAAGCACGCGCTGTTCAACGCCATTCAGGTGCTGGTGGAACACGGCGACGAAGTGATCATCCCCGTGCCCTACTGGGTGTCGTTCAAGGACATCGTGCGCTACGCGGGGGGCGAGCCGGTTTACCTTGCGACCGACGAGAAACACGATTTCGCACTGACGGCCGATATGGTCGAACGGGCGATCACGCCGCGCACCAAGGTCATCCTGCTGAATTCGCCGAACAATCCCTCGGGTGCGGTCATGAAGCCGGAGGATATGGCGTCCGTGCTGCGCCTCGCCCACGATCGCGGTATCTACGTTGTCTCCGACGAGTGTTACGTGTACCTGAATTACACCGGTCAGCTGTTCTCAGCCGGATGCGTGCACGATGTGAAGGAGCGGCTCATCATCGTGGGCTCGTTGTCCAAGACCTATGCCATGACCGGCTGGCGGCTCGGCTATGCCCTGGGCCCGGCGCCCATCATCGCCGCCATGCAGAAGCTTCAGAGCCAGAGCACGTCGAATCCGACGTCGATTGTGCAGAAAGCCGCCGTCGCCGCGCTGGGTGGATCGCAGGATTGCGTCAAGCAGATGCGCGCCGGCTACATAGCGCTGCGCGACAAAGTCGTCGCCGGCTTGCGCGCGATTCCCGGCATCACCTGCGCTTCGCCGAATGGAGCGTTCTACGCGTATCCCAACGTGAGTCACTATTTCGATCGCGGCGGGATGAGTTCGGCGGCCGATGTGGCGCGCCGCTTGCTGCACGAAGCCCACGTCGTGGTTGTCCCGGGCGAAGGCTTCGGCACCCAGGACCACGTCCGCATTTCCTACGCGACGTCACTAGAGAATCTGGAACGCGGTCTGGAACGCTTGCATAAATTCTTCGGCAATGTGTAGAGGCTGTCTCGTTGAATGAATGGGTGGAGCACGCCTTTAAGGCGTGCATTGTAGATTCAAAGAAAAGAGAATGCGCTTTAGCGCCTGAGGTAAGTACTTCGTTGTCCTCGGCGGCTAAAGCCGTCGTTGCGGAATCCTGAACGGCCCCGCTGAAGGTCGAGAATTTCCTGGGGTGGTAGCCGCCCTAAACGCCAGGATACCCGGAACCCACTACCACACTATGTCCCAACTCTATCCATTCCTGGTGATCCCCATTTTCGACGAACGACCCTGGGGCGTTCGCGACCTCCGCCCCATCTACACCCGCGCCGTGAATGAGCCCATCGGCGAAAGCTGGCTGACCTGGGAAGAAAACCGTGTTGCCAACGGCCCGTTCGCCGGACGCACCCTGGACGAGATTGCAAAACAGTTTGGCCGCGATCTGGTCGGCCAGGCTGCGCCCTATGAAAATCGCTTCCCGCTGCTGGTGAAATTCCTCTTTCCGGGCGACAAGCTTTCAGTGCAGGTGCATCCCGATGACGAGCAGGCGCGCCGCATCGGCCAGCCCTGCGGCAAGACGGAGTGCTGGTACGTGCTTCATACCAAGCCGGGTGCTCAGGTCGCGCTGGGATTACGGGCTGGCGCAACGCTGGACGAATTTCGTCAGGCCATCGACGACAAGCGCGCGGAAGAGCTGTTGAACTGGGTCGACGTACACACCGGCGACATGCTCTACGTCGCCGCCGGAACGGTGCACACCATCGGCGGAGGCATGGTGCTGGTGGAGACGCAGCAGACCTCCGACATAACGTATCGCCTCTACGATTACGGCCGTCCACGCGAGCTGCATATCTCGGAAGGACTGGCGGCCACCAAGCTGCACACCAACGCCGGCAAAGTCGTGCGCAGCGGCAGCGAAGATCCGCATGTTCTGGTGCGCTCGCCGTTTTTCCTGGTGGAAAAGATGCGGCTGGTCGGTGTGCTCGAAGCGCAAGTCAGTCCAGCGTCGCCGCAGGTGCTGGTTGCCGTCGAGGGATCGGGAAAAGTAGAGGCCGGGGGCATGGAGCCGATCAGCTTCGCCACCGGCGACGCAGTCGTCGTACCGGCCTGCGTGCGCGAGTACTCCGTTCGTCCACAATGGGAGCTGGAGCTGATGCGCATGTCGCTCCCCACAGAGGCAGTTGAAGAGCCGGAGACCGAGTTGCCCCAGTCGGTCAGCACGCGATAACGGGTGTCCTTACCACGGAGAGCGCAGAAGGGGCGTAGCGTCAGCAGAGCCGCTTGCTTGCGCTATGGCGATTTCTCACTCGCAACCGCATAGTTTCGGATCACCGCCGGTCCCTGCCCAAAGAAGTTTGGGCTTCCCCAAAGGCGGTCTGGATAGTTTCCGTATTGCCTACTAACCGACCGAGATGAAACCCTAGTGGCTCTCCCCTTCGGCTTTGCGCGGCTCGGCCACGTGTAGGGCGAGTGCTGCCAGGGTGTCCCACCGCTTGCTGTCATCCTCGATGCGAGACGCCAAGAGGTTACCGAACAGAGCTTGGTGCGTCTCGACAAGCCGTGAGTGAAAAGCTGCGAGAGTCTCCGTCGCAGACGCGTTGATCTTCAGGTACATGGCTGCGACGAAGTTCGTCAGAAATGCACCGACGGCCCCCAACACGGCTGTTATTATCTGCGCATCCTTGTCTCCGCGCTCAAATCTGAGCACAACGTAGAGGCTGGCCGCAATTATGAACGTGCCCAATGCTATACACACAATTCCCAGTCCGAACACCCAGCTATTTTGGCTAAGATTGAGGTCGTAGTATCGACGAAGTTGGATATCGTTGAGTCGAAGAAGCTTCTCCGCCCGTGCCTCCCTTGCGCTCGCCGGATAGCTAGAGAGGTCGATTTGAAATTCGGTGTCCTCAATGTCGACCTTGGCCTCACGCAGGCTATCTCGGAACATCGGAAGCACTGCTAGCCCTAACGCAAGCCCTGTCATCAGGATCCCGACAATCGCCACTTCTCTGTAGTAGGCGTTAATCCCTAAATACCACCACCAGCAGAGTATTCCGGCGAAGAGGCAAGTCAGCAAAAAGCCAAGACACGAGTAGTAAAGAACCTGTGCAGTTCGAAGCCGCCCTAGTAGTTCTTCCCGACGCTGCTTGATAGGCTGAAGCTGGCTCTCTTGCCCGTGTGGAACAGCTGCCGCGTCGTCTGTCATGATGTCCTCCCGCCGCCTATCGTTGGCGACATGCCGTCAAGTGACTCTCCTGTGCCAGATTCCGACCGTATGTACGACCGACTCACGGACGGCAGGTTACACAGCTGCGAACTAAGCCCAAGCGAAAGATCGTGCCATCGTTATAGCCGCCGCCGCCGCTGGTTGTCCCATAGAGGAAACCGCTGGGAGTCTGCACTAGCCCACCGTACGGCAACTTGCCGTCCGCGCCGCCGAAGCTGTGCAGCGTGGTCAGCGTGCCTGCCGGGGTGATTTCGAAGACCGTGCCGCAACTATTGTTAGCGCCTCCATTGTGGGTTGTTCCATAGAAGTTTTCGTCGCGGGCTTGCACCAGCGGGGCATAAGGGACGGAGCCGTCCGCCTCATTGAAACTGTGCAGCGTGGTCAGCGTGCCCGAGGGAGTAATCTTGAAGACCGTGCCATCGTAATTGGTCCCGCCTCCACTGGTGGTTCCGTAGAAGTCCCCGTCGCTGGCTTGCACCAACCCGGCATAAGGGTTGGCGCCATCCGCCGCCCCACCGAAGCTGTATAGGGAAGTCAGTGTGCCTGAGGGGGTGATCGTGAAGACATTGCCGACGTAATACGCCCCGCCCCCGGTGGTTGTCCCATAAAAGTTGCCGTCGCTGCCCTGCACGAGTGCGCCCATAGGACCATCACCGTCATATTCCTGAAAGCTGTGCAGGGTGGTAAACGTGCCTGCAGGGCTGATTTGGAAAACCGTGCCACAACCCCAGATGTAGCATCCTGCGCCGCCCACCGGGGTTGTCCCGTAGAAGTTCCCGTCGCTGCCCTGCACCAGCCCGGCCATGGGCATGCGGCCGTCCGGGCAGTCCAGTTGAGTGCAAAAGCGGTACATCGTGGTCAGCGCGCCCGCCGGAGTGATCTTAAAGACCGTGCCATAGTAGGCGCCACTGACCCCGCCCCACGAGGTTGTCCCGTAGAAGTTGCCGTCACTGGCTTGCACCAGCGGGGCCTCAGGATATCCACCGTCGGTGCAGTTCGGCTGAGAACAAAAGCTGTACAGCGTGGTGAGTGCCCCGGCGGGGGTAACTTTAAATACCGTGCCATAGTTGTTCGCCCCGCCATTCGCGGTGGTTCCATAGAAGTTCCCGTCGGGGCCGCGAACGAGAGACATCTCCGGGTTAGCACCGTCCGATCCACTGAAACTATACATAGAGGTGAATGCGACGCTCTGTGCGGGCGAGGCAAGCACTGTGGCGGCACAGAAGAAAAAGACGATGCATGCCATCGCCGGCAAGCTAAGTTTCTGCAAGCTGCTCTGTATCCGGCCTCTCGCCGGCGCGAAAGTAAACCAACTATGAGTTCGTAGTTTTGTCATGGGAATCCTCCGTGGTGCCAAGATCAGCGCTTGCCTTCACCGTGAGGCTGCGGCGAAATGAAATGATCCGAGGAAAACAAGGGAGCACTAGGATTGCCCGAGGGAAGAAGGTCGGAGGTCTTGTTTCTCGCCACGTGGGCGCGAATCGGACGGGCGTGGAAAAACCAGGCTTGGGAATCTTCTCCCGAGACGTCCACCAGAATTTCACAGCTTCAGCGAACGTTTGTCAGTGACTCCTGTCTCAGGAGCGAGTGACAAAAGGAACAACAGCTAGAAGAAAATAAAGTCGTTGGCGAAATCACCATTACACTCAAAATCCCTGTCAATGGGCGAAAGGGGCGACTCATCGAGGGTTACTTCTACGACCATGCACCGCCCGCTGACGTTTGGTCAGCCATAGTTCCCTCCGCGCGCCGCGACTCTAGCACACTTAACGACTAAATGGCGTCGACTGTCCGCGCTTCGCGTCCCGCCCCGATCTTCAGTAGAATCAAGGATTCAATACTCCGTGCCGGAGCCTGCCCTGGGCGCAGCCGAAGGGTGTCCTCCGTGGTGAAAAAAAGGACTCTCTTGGCTAATTCGAAGCATTTCAACTTCTACCCCGTCATTCTCGCCGGCGGACGCGGCACGCGGTTCTGGCCCTTGAGCCGCAAGCGCATGGCCAAGCAACTGCTCCCGCTCAACAGCAAGAAGAGCATGATCCAGGAAACGGTCGAGCGCCTGCTGCCGCTGGCCAAGCCGAAGCAGTTCTGGGTCATCACCAATGAGGACCTGCGCGGCCCCATCGTTCGCCAGTTGAAGGAGCTGGAGAAGCGGCAGATCGTCGCCGAGCCTGTGGGGAGGAACACGGCTCCGGCGATCGGGCTGGCCGCGTTTCTATTGGCCAAGCGCGATCCCGCCGCCGTCATCGGTATGTTTCCCTCCGACCACGTGATCGCGAACGAGAAACGCTTTCGCGAGGACATTCGCCGCGCCGCGGAAATCGCGGCCGCGGGTGCGAATATTGTTGTGATCGGGATTCCGCCCACGCGCGCGGAAACGGGGTACGGGTATATCGAAGTGACCGCCGGAAGCCAGGAGCCAAAGGCCAAGCGCCAAGCGCCAAGTGCCGCTCTTGTCCGCCGCTTCACCGAGAAGCCCAACGCCGACGTCGCCGAGCAGTTTGTGCGCGCAGGAAACTTCTATTGGAACAGCGGCATGTTCATCTGGGGCGCGCAGACGCTGGCCGACGCGCTGCGCGAGCACTTGCCCAAGACCGCTCCGCTGTTGGAGGAGATTGCCGCCAGCTACGGTACGCGCAAGTTCGAGAAGACCTTCGCCAAGCTCTATCCCAAGTGCGAGAACATCAGCGTGGACTACGCGGTGCTGGAGCCGCGCTCGGCCAAGGGCGAAGGCAAGTCGGGCCTGTACTGCATTCCGGCGAACTTTGGCTGGAACGATCTTGGCTCGTGGACGGCGCTGTATGAGCATCGCAATGCCGGCAACGAAGATGGTGCGAACGTCATCACAGCCGAGCAGAGTTTTACGTTGAATGCAGAGGGCAACTTCATCCATTCCGCACGGAAGTTCATTGCAGTGGTGGGAGTAAAAGATCTTGTCGTGGTGGAAACCGACGACGCGCTGCTGATCACCACCCGCGAGCATTCCCAGGACGTCGGCAAAGTGGTGAAGTACCTCGACGAAAAGAAGCTGAAGCGGCTGGTGTGACGAGATTTGCTTTACCCGCTGCTATACTTGTATAGCGAGGTAAGAAGCAGTGCTGGCAATTCGACTTCCGCAGTCTCTTGAGAAGCGCCTGGAAAAGCTTGCACAGCGCAGCGGACGAACCAAGACGTACTACGCTCGAGAGGCCATCCAGCGCCATATCGAAGATCTCGAAGACGCATATGAAGCTGAGCGTATCCTGCACCGCGTCCGGGCGGGAAGAGAGCGAACCTACACGCTGGACGAGGTAGCCAAGCGCCTTGGCCTGGACGATTGAGTTTACGGCCTCGGCCGTCCGCCAACTCGAGAGGCTGGACAAATCTGTCGCACAACGTATTCGAAAGTTCCTGCACGAGCGCGTCGCTCCCCTGGACAATCCCCGCACCCTGGGCAAGGCCCTGCGCGGCGAAACGCTCGGAGAGTTTTGGAAATTCCGAGTGGGCGATTATCGGCTCATCACTGCGATTGAGGACGATCGTCTGGTTGTTCTCGTAATCAAAGTCGGACATCGTCGCGAGATATATCGCTAGCGGTACGACGCCCGGGTAATCACCATCCGCCAGCGAGGCTTCACAGGATGTAGGCAACGCGGTGAAATATTTGGGCGAGAGGAAGCTGAGCGGCTGGTCTGACAGTGAGTCAGGATCGGGGGCACAGACAATCCGACGGAGGCGCATATCTGCGGATGGCGCGCCTTTCGCCCTGTGACGCCCATTACATCGTTTTGGCGTTGCCGCTGGTTAGAATGGAAGAGAGCTGCCCCGTCAGGCAGCGCAGGACAACATAATGAGCACGAATCTTCCAAAATCATGGAACGCGCGGCTGGAGAAGTTGACGCACACCTGCGGTTGCAATCATTGCGAAGGCGCGCCCCCAGGGGTTTCCCAGTTCATCGAAGACCTGGAGCAGGTCTACCAGGCGAACAACATGCTGCAAGTGATGCGTCTTCTGAACGTGCAGACCTTAACGCTTGACCAAGCGGCGGAAAAGCTTGGCACGAATACTCAGTTCGATGAAAGTGACGGCCGGCACGAGCGGTGAAGCGCTGCGGCATTCCCCTCGACGGATCACGGCAGGTAACGGACGGAGGCATTCTGACCACGCAAATCAAGTTCGGCACTGATGGATGGCGCGGCATCATCGCCGACGACTTCACCTTCGACAATGTTCGCCGCGTGGGCAACGCCATGGCGACCTACGTCCACAAACACGAGGACGCGAGCAAGGGTCTGGTCGTTGGCTACGATACGCGCTTCGCCTCGCAGCGCGCGGCCGAGATCATCTCCGAAGTTCTCGCCGGCGCCGGCATCGCCGTTCGCCTCTCCGACGACTACACACCCACGCCCGCTCTCTCTTACGCGGTGAAGAACCTGAAGACCGCCGGCGGCGTGATGATCACCTCCAGCCACAATCCGTTCAACTGGAATGGCGTGAAGTACAAGGCGAGCTACGGCGGCTCGGGCACGCCGGCGATCATGCGCGCCATCGAGTGCGAACTGGATTCGCCGCGCTTGGAGCGCAAGGGCGGCAGCGTGACCGTCACCGATTTCAAGACACCCTACATCGCGGCCATCAAGAATTTCGTCGATCTGAATCTGATCCAGAAGTCCGGCTTCAAGTTCGCTATCGATGTGATGTACGGCGCCGGACGCGGCGTGCTGAAAGGCATCTTCACCGAGGCCGGCATCAACCACCTCGAGATTCGCGGCGACCTCAACCCGCTCTTCCCCGGAATCAACCCCGAGCCCATCGCGCCGCACATTGCGATGCTTCAGGAAATCGTGGTGCGCGAGCGGTGCCAAGCGGGCATGGCGACCGACGGCGATGCCGACCGGATCGGCGCCGTAGCGGAAGACGGCAGCTTCGTAGACGCGCACAAGTGTTTTTCGTTGATTCTGGAGTGGCTGCTAAAGCGTAAACAGTGGCCAGGGGAAATCGTGAGGGCATTCAATACCACGCGGATGATCGATCGTATTGCTGCGAAGTATGGCCGCAAGCTGAACGAGTGCGGCATCGGCTTCAAGTACATCTGCGACCTCATGCTGACGCGCGACATCCTCATCGGCGGCGAGGAGTCGGGCGGCATCGGCATCACCCGCCACCTGCCCGAGCGCGACGGCATTCTGAATTCGCTGCTGCTCGCCAACATCATGGCCGAAGAAGAGAAGCCGCTGGGGCGGCTGGTGAGCGATCTCCAGCAGGAGTATGGCGAGCACCACTATGGCCGCATCGACCTTCATCTCAGCAACGAAGTGAAGGACGACGCCATGCGCCGCGCGCAGGAAAAGCCGAAGAGGATCGGCAGCTTCGGTGTGCAGAAGGTGGAGACACTCGACGGCGTCAAGTTCTTCCTGGACGCGCCCACCTACGGCAACGGCGCCGAAGCGTGGGTACTGGTTCGCGCTTCCGGGACAGAACCGCTGCTTCGGATTTATTGCGAAGCCGCCTCGCCGGACTTGGTGTCACAGATCCTGAAAGAGACGGAGGCCTTCGTTCAGGGCACGGGTGAGCGGCAATTGGTCGACGCCAAAGCCCGTCCCAGCTAAGCTAGGGCCACGTAGGCGTAAAATACCGACAGGCGGTACGTATGCAGATCTCAACCAAAACCCCACTTCGTCTGTCGATCAGCCTGGTAGTCGAACGCGATGGCGATTCCTACCACGCATACGTGCCCGCCTTCAAAGGGCTGCACGTCGATGGCGATACCGAAGCTGAGGCGATGCAGAACGCGCAAGATGCCATCAAGGTCTACCTGCAGTCGCTGGTTATGCATAACGATCCCCTGCCGATAGGCCCCGACTGTTCAGTCCTGCGACAGGAAAGCAGGCCCCCAATTCCTCCGGGAGCGATGTTGCGTCATATTGAACTGCAATGGCCTTCTCTCAGCATGTCTGGGATCAGCTAAAAGCGACCACAGCAGATGAACTGATTCGTGCGCTAGAGCGCGACGGGTATACCAAAGATCCCGCGAGCAAAGGCGCAATGATTGGCTACATCAAATCGTCTGGCCCGAGACGGCGAGTAGTAATCCACTATCATCCGCGAAAAACGTATGGCCCCGCCTTGCTCAAGGGACTCATCGCGGACATCGGCTGGAACGAACACGATCTTAAGCGAGTGAAGCTCATCAAGTAGCCCTGCAAACGCGCTAAAATAAAGGGTTAGTGCTGCTCCTGCGTCTCCTGCGCGGGCGCAGCATCTATATTCCGTTACCCCGATATCGCACTTCACCGAGAGGACGCACTTATGGCAACCACGATGACTCCCGCCCGGGAGGGCACGCGCAATACCGCGACCATTAATAACGCCCACATCCCTACCAAATTCACAAACGAACCATCCATCGACTGGACGAATCCTGAGAACACGCGCCACATGCGCGCCGCCATCGAAAAAGTTCGCAACGAGCTGGGCCGCGAATACGATCTGGTGATCGGCGGCCGCCGTGTGAAGACCGAAGAGAAGACGCAGTCGCTGAATCCGGCCAAACCGTCGGAAGTTGTCGGCGTGTTCTCAACCGCCGGCGCTGCCGAAGTCGAACCTGCGATGCAAGCCGCGCTGAAGGCCTTCGAGACCTGGAAGTACTCGACCGTCGAGGAGCGCACCAACCTGCTCTTCCGCGTGAGCCATCTGCTGCGCGAGCGCAAGTTCGAGCTTATGGCGTGGATGATCTTCGAGGTCGGCAAGAACTGGCCCGAGGCCGACGGCGACATCGCCGAGCTGATCGATTTCTGCGACTTTTACGCGCTGGAAGCGCTGCGCCTGTCAAAGGCCGAGACGCCGGTACAGTTGCCGGGCGAGCGCGATTGGCTGCGCTACATTCCTCTCGGCGTGGGCGCGGTGATTCCGCCGTGGAACTTCCCGGGCGCGATCATGGGGGGCATGACGCTGGCATCGATCGTCTGCGGGAACACCGTCATCCTGAAGCCTTCGGGCGACTCGCCGGCCATCGCAGCGAAGTTCTTCGAGATTCTGGAAGAAGCTGGCCTTCCCGACGGCGTAGTCAACTTCTGCCCCGGCCACGGCAACAGCTTCGGCAACGCGGTCGTCGAGCATCCCAAGACGCGTTACATCGCCTTCACCGGATCGAAGGAAGTAGGCCTGCACATCAACCAGCGCGCGGCGGTGCAACAGCCGGGCCAACTCTGGATCAAGCGCACCATCCTCGAGATGGGCGGCAAGGACTCCATCATCGTCGATGCCGATGCCGATCTCGACGCGGCCGTTGAAGGCGTGGCAAGTGCCGCCTTCGGCTTCAGCGGACAGAAGTGCTCGGCCTGCTCGCGCGCCATCATCGATGAGCGAATTTACGACAAGTTTCTGCAGCGGCTAAAGGAGCGCGTAGAGAAGATAACGGTCGGCGATCCCACGCTGAATCCGAACATGGGCCCCGTGGTCAACGAGAAGTCGATGAAGTCGATCATGGGTTACATCGAGAAAGGCGTTGCCGAAGGCGGGCGTCTCATCACCGGCGGCGAGCGGGCGACCGATGCCGGCGAAGGCTACTTCATCCAGCCCACCGTGATCGCCGATGTCGATCCTATGGCCACAATCTCGCAGCAGGAGATCTTTGGACCGGTGCTGGCGGTGATCAAGTCGCGCAGCTTCGAGCAGGCACTCGATATCGCTAACAACACCGAGTTCGGCTTGACCGGCGCGGTGTATACCGCGTCGGACGACAAGATTGAGGCGGCCAAGCAGCAGTTCCACGTCGGCAACCTGTACATCAATCGCAAGTGCTCGGGAGCGATGGTGGGGGCGCATCCCTTTGGCGGCTTCAACATGTCGGGAACCGACTCGAAGGCCGGCGGCCCGGATTACTTGCTGCTGTTCACCCAAGCGAAGTCGATCGGGGAGAAGATCACTAAGTAGTGGTTAGTGGTCAGTGACTAGTGGTTAGAAGCTGCGGCCGGGGCGCTATGCTCCGGCCGTTTTTCACTTGGGAAGACTTGTTTTCACCACGGAGGACACGGAGGAATGGAAAATTCAAGTCTATTACGCAACGAATCGCATGGCGCCAAGGTAGAGAGTTGTTCTCGGCTGGAAGGAGGCAAGTGGCGACAATATTGAAATCAAGAACTCCGTGATCTCCGTGTCCTCCGTGGTGAAAAGCTTTGGGTGCCGCGTTCTAGCCCTTCCTTTGGGCTAGGGCGGGGCAGTTCCGCTATAGTATGACTTCGAAGATGATTGGCGAAGTCACACGCGCCGCCCCGGCTCTCACCGCTCCCGCTACCACGTTGATCTACGACGACTGGTACCCGGCAATTCGCTCGTCGGAGATCCACGGCAAGCGGTTGGCGAAGGCCATGCTTCTCGGAATTCCGCTGGTCCTGGGGCGTACCTCGGCCGGCCGCTACTTCGCCATGCGCGACTGCTGTCCGCATCGCGGCATCCCGCTTTCTTACGGATGGTTCGATGGGCAGCAGGTGACGTGCAAATATCATGGCTGGGGATTTGAACCTGTCTCCGGCCAATGCCGCGAGATCCCGTCGCTCACGCAAAACGATTCGCTCGACTGCACCCGCATCTACGCCACGGCATTTCCCTGCGAGGAACGGGACGGACATGTGTGGGTCTATGTCCCACAGAGTGGGAGGGGAAGGATCTCCCGTAATCCGGAGAAACTACCCCGCCCTAGCCCAAAAGAAGGGCTAGAACGGGGCACCCAGGATCTCATTACAGGGAGCGCAAACATGTTGGAAGAAAATCTTCCACAGCTTCCACCGGTCCCCGAGGTACCCAAGTTCAGCGGGCGTTTTCGCTCCGCCTATCTCACGGCCGATCTTCCCTGCAACATCGATCACGGCATCATCGGCTTGATGGACCCGGCCCACGGGCCGTTCGTTCATCAGGCGTGGTGGTGGCGATCGCGCTCCAGCATCCACGAAAAGGAAAAACATTTCGAGCCCATCGACAACGGCTTTCGCATGACGGCGCATCAGCCTTCCGCCAACAGCGCTCCCTATAAGCTGCTGGGCGTCTACGGCGAGCCGATCACCACCACCATCGACTTTGTGCTCCCCAATCGCCGGTACGAAATCATCCGCGCCGGAGAGAAATGGTTCGCCAGCCTCACCACCGTTACGCCGACCGTCGAGAACCACTGCCGCATCGACGTATGCGCGGCGTGGAATGTTTTTCTCAACGTGCCGTTCCTTACGCCCATCGCGAAATTCTTCGGCCGCCGCTTCGTGCGTCAGGATCAGCTGACCA
>JBARGS010000301.1:0-16707 GCA_049798495.1 Candidatus Korobacteraceae bacterium
GCCGTGCCCTGATACAAAGCGGTTGATGCCGTGAGGTCTTGAAGGCGCGCTTCCACCCTAAGCTAATTACTTTCGGCTTAACGGTTGAAGCTCGGCTCCGTCACGCTTGTACCAACCTCAACTAGCACCTTGCCGATGTCGTCGACAGCGACGACGTGAACGTCGCCGACGTTCTTGTCGCTGAGCAACTCTCGCTCGCCCTCGCTCGGCACCAGAATCACATCCGCAGCCTCGCACAGCGCTACATCCTCTGCCAAGGCGCTCGCCGATTCCTCCTCCGCGGAAACCGATCCGGCTTCGTAGACAATGGGCGGAATCTTCTCATACATGTTCCACATTCGGCGGAGGAAGTTTTGCATGTTCTGCCTTCCCCTGATCCACACAACGTCACACGCCGGCAGCAATTCGCGAAAGACGTAATGCCCGGCGGTCATAACGTCCGCTAGCTCGATGTCCCAAGCTATATCGCTGTGCTCGTTTTCCTGGAGAGGTTGCTCCATGGAAGCCAGCGTCACGTGATGGCCTGCGGTCGTCAATCGCGTCACCACGTCATTGACCGCAGCGTACTCCGGGCCGAGCTCTCGGTGTGGCACGCGGTCATCCATACATAAGATACGAACTCCGCCAGCCTGAAGGGTTACGCGGGCATACGCGACACTGGCGCCGTCGCGTGGCAATTGCTTCACCAGCCGCTGCCGCCATATCTCCGCAAACTTGGGCAATAATATACTTCGCAAAATGACGGGATATGGCGGGAGGTCGCGGGAAATGGCGAGACGGCGACCCTGTAAGGATCAGCACATACTATAGTGACTCGCGTCACAGAATATTCTCATTGCTGCATGTGACAATCTTCTCATGTTTGACATGCTAACTAACGGCCCCAACGTTGGCGCGTGGGTCGTTATGGGTGCAATCGTTATAGGAATCCTGATCCTCGGACTCCGTTTCTTCTGAGTTGTGGTAGAAGCCCGTGGTACGCCGTCAGTGCGGATGTAGGACAGTCCGGTCAAAGACGCTGATGGCCATTGCGGGCTTTCACTTCTTCGCAGGGGCGGCGGGTTATTTTGTCAAGTATATTATTGCCTAAGTTAGGTAGGGAGGCTCACAGTAACCCTCAAGGTTTTTTCTGCTGTGGGCCTTTTAGATACAAAGGTAGGACGCTACGCCGCTTCAGTATGGCTTGTCTGGAGGTTATGCCGCCTTACCGCCAGCCGATAGCAGCGTAATCCATATCGCCATATAGCAGATCATTCAAATAACCTATCGCCCGGTTGAAATCCTCCAATTGGGGTGAATCTCCATTCAGCTTCAGCGGAGGAATCTGACGCTCAGACATCGGCGCCGAGAAGCGGAGCTCCACGTCCCGAAACTTCATGGACTCCATCGCAAACTTTAGGGTCTCCGGGTGGACTGGGCGGACATGCGTGGGATCTAGGAAGAAGTTCCGCACCACGGCAAATACGCATTGTGCGTTAATCGTTTCGAAGATCACAGGTGAGCCAGGTCGGGTTTTCCTGTGGGCAAGGGACACAAAGCGCAGTTGATCGCCGGCGGTGAGGTGCTCAATTACCTGGGCACTAAACAGGCCACCCAGCGACTCGTCCGGCAGGGATTCAAGAAACTTGAACAAGTCCTCTTGGACGACGTGTAAATTTTTTTCCAAGCACAGCAGGTACTGATCCGTTCCTAATTCGACTCCCCGGGCGCCAATCCCGTTTTCCCGGAGGAGCTCAAGAAATTCGCCCCGACCGCAGCCAATGTCGACCACGTCGTCGCGTCCGCTAAAATATTGTAAGTATTCTCGCTGTCGGGCGGCGATAAGCACCTCGCCTCCTCGGTAGAGTTCCTCAAAGCGGAAATAGTCAAATTCCGGATCTCCCTTGATACCCGAGGGGAACATTGGCGGGACAGTAGAAGCAACGGAATGCACGGATGAGTGTGACGTGTCGGCCTGGATGTCATAAAGGAAACGTCGTAAGTCGCGATCCCTCAGCCGACCCTGCGATGTGGATTGGCGTAAGTCGTTGCGGACGTGCTCTAACTCTGCTAGCAGCCGACCGATTTCGTCCGCCTGCGTGCGAAGCTGTTCACCCAACCGATCGATTTCATCCGCCTGCGTGCGCAATCCCTCGCGATTTGTAGCCACTCCTGCGCAAAGAGCGTCGTCTACTTCACTGAGAGATTGAACAGCCTCAACGACGCGCTCTTGTCTTTGCTCAAGTTCTTGCTCAAGCCCCGCCATCGCGCGAATTACCGCGCCGTGAAATAAGCGCAATGGTCGCGTGTACCAGGTTAGCGACCGGCGCATTAGCCCCTTGGCAAACTGAATTCCGTCATTCAGAAAACCAGGAGGCCGCGGATTGAGTTCACCGAACTCAGCGGAAGCTCTGATGCAGGTTTCCAATTCCGCCCCGAACACCCTGAAATTTCCACGGGGAGGAATAGCTGCCGCGGCTTGCTGCTGCGGGGGTGGAGGGATTGGCTCCATCTGGCTAAGATTTCTACCTGCCGGTTCTTCCGAGAAAGCGCGGTGACTCATGAAGTGTCCAGAACAAGGGCAACGCCCCTCGATTATACTCGTCCCTACATGGGCCCGCTGCTGTAGTCCTTGCATGCACGGGCGAATGCGCTGCAAAGCCTGGTCAAACTGCAAAGTATGCGTAGCGTCCAGGTATCTGCGCACCTCCGCCATCCCCTCGTCGAGGCTCATATGAGGGCGAATGTGCAAGGCGGATGTACCGCTATCTGCCAAATGTCGTTCCTCGCTCAGCTCCGGGGCCGGGTACGCGAAGCTGGAGCCCGATCCCAGGCAAGTTGCGTCGAAACGGTGTCCGTAGCGATTCTTGCCTGTTCGAACACCGCCCATTTTACGCTACGCTTCTCGCTCGACCAAAGCGCAAAACACATAGCTACGATTGCACTAAATCAGGTAGTGTCCTAAAGTTCACAGGAGGGCGTAGCGTATCGCAGAATCTGGTCTTAATAAGCAGAGGTCTGCGTGAATGTCCTCCGCTACGTTGAGTGGCAGGTATCTGTCAGCTCTTACCGTCTGGAAGCAAGACATACATATGCTCTCTGTGTTAGAGCGTCGGGTAAACTGTGGCTGTTTGGTGTCGAGGGGATCTGGGGTACTCATGACAAACTCCCAGACCCGCAGAGAATTGGAAGTCGGTTCGTCCAAAACTTCCTTACGATTCCCTGCAGGTTTAACCGTTACTTCGTCCAGCACCAAAACTATCCGACTGCGAGGCATAGTTCGGTGATAACCGTCACCGCTCACTGTGCCACAACCCAGCAACGCAACTTTAGGACACTACCCTAAATCAAGCAAGAACGGAGATTGATATAATCCGGGCCATACGCGAAGCCGGGAGCGGCTTCGCTCTCACTTCCTTCAAGTACTCTTTCTTCCGAAGGGACCTGCCTTTTTTTGTGAAGTCCTCATCTGCCACCAAGTCGCGCTCTCGGACAAGAGACCGGCGTGCGCTCAAACACGCAACCAAGCCGGGCCGGCGCGCCCATCCGGCATTTTGGCTTGGACTGCTCTTGGCCATCGCCACCGTGGCCGTGTATTCACCGGTGCACAGTCATCCCTTCGCGAACTTCGACGATGGTCCCTACGTGTCTTCCAACCCGCACGTGCAGGCGGGCTTGAGCTGGGACACCGTAAAGTGGGCATTCACCTCCATCGGTTCGGTCACCCCTGACGTACCCGACTGGCATCCGCTGACCTGGCTCTCCCACGCCGCCGACACGCAGATCTTCGGCCCCGAGCCCGCCGGTCCGCACGACGTAAATCTCTTCCTGCACGTCTTGAATGTGTTGCTGCTGTTCTGGGTATTGAAGCAAGCGACGGGTTACGTTGGCCGCAGCGCCATGGTGGCTGCGCTGTTCGCCTTGCATCCCATCAACGTCGAGTCGGTCGCGTGGATTGCCGAGCGCAAGAATCTTCTCAGCATGTGGTTTTTCCTGCTGGCGCTGGCCGCCTATCGTTGGTACGTGCGCGAGCCGCGAGTGGGCCGCTACATTGCGGTCGCCGTCTGTTTCGCCTTGGGACTGATGGCCAAGCCGCAGATCGTCACCCTGCCCTTCGTTCTGCTGCTCTGGGATTATTGGCCGCTGCAACGCATGTTCCCCGCAAGCTCGCCCGCTTCGCCGGTGGAACACGCAGACCCAAGACTCTCTGCGAGAAGCTTCTGGTGGTTGGTAAAGGAGAAGGTGCCACTGTTCGCAATCGCCGCAGCCAGCGCCATCATCACCGTGAAGTCGCAGCTGGCGATCGGCAGCATCGATTCCGACAAGCGCATGTCCTTCTCCATTCGCTTGGGCAACGCCATCCTTTCGTATGTCCGATATCTGGGCAAAGCGTTCTGGCCATCCCACCTGGCTCTCTTCTATCCCCATCCCAGAACTTCCCTCCAGGCCTGGCAAGTGTTTGCGGCTCTCGTCCTTTTGCTCGCTATTTCCGCACTGGTAATCTGGCAGCGCCGTCGCCGCTATCTGCTGGTCGGTTGGCTGTGGTTTCTGGGGACGCTGGTGCCCATGATCGGCTTGGTGCAACTGAATCGTCAGGCGATGGCCGACCGTTACGCCTACTTGTCATTTATCGGGTTGTTCATTCTGATCTCGTGGGGCGTGGCGGAGTTCGCCGAGCCGCTGCACATCTCTCGCATCTGGCTTCGCGGCGTCAGTGTCGCAGTGCTGCTGGCGTTGGCAGTTGTCACCTACCGCCAGATCGGATTCTGGGGCGACAACCTGGCGCTCTGGTCGCACACACTGGAGGTCACGCAAGGCAACTTTCTGGCGGAGAACATTGTTGGCTCGACGCTGATGGATCAGGGTGACCTTGACGAGGCACTGCCTCACTTCCAGGCTGCGATCGAAATCGACCCCTCGAACGCCGATACCTACATGTACATCGGGGCCTATGACCAGCAAACCGGCAAGCTGCCGCAGGCGATTGCGCAATATGAAAAAGCGATAACGCTTACCGGCGGCGCGGCTCGGCAAAATCTCTGGCTGCGCTCCAACACATTTGGCCGCATGGCATCGGTCTATCGCCAGATGGGAGACTTGGAGCGGGCACGCCAGAATTATCGGAAGGCGCTCGAAATCAATCCCAACGATGAACCACTGTGGCTCGGTCTGGGGATTGTTACGCAGTTGTCGGGAAATCCCAACGAAGCGATTCAGGCATACTCGCAAGCGGTCAAGATACAGCCTTCGGATGTAGGCTATCTATTGCTGGCTCGCGCGCTGCAACAAACGGGCAACGCCGAAGCGGCCCAAGGGGCCCTCACCGAAGCGCGCCGGCATTCGCGCGATTTCCCCACAGCTCAGAGAAGAGTGGATTCCATCTTCACGCAGCCCAATCGTCCTCACCAAGGTACTCCGTAGCGAATTCGAGCGACTGCTTCCTGGGAAGCCCATTATGGGAAATAATTGCCATGATTATTTCTTGGCGACTCTACGCCTGATTGTCGTCGTCAATGATTGTAAGACTTTTGTCACCGAAAGCTTCACGGCGCAGTCGCTTTCGCCGCAGTATCGATCTATGGAACTTGTTAAGGACGACACGATTCTGAGTTCACTGATAGTTAAGATTCCCGGCGCGCTCCTTCCCTTTTTGCAAGTGTCACACCTAAGTACTTACTAGCCAAGATAGTATTTCGACCCAATGATTGACTTCTACTCACAATCCGGAGTAGAGTTCCGAAGCTGTTGCTGAGTCGAGATGTACAACGGCGGCTCCCATGGATGCCGGCGATCTGCATCGAAACCCTTCCTTCAGATAATGTCACAACAATTGAGGAGAATCATGAAGCTTGTGCGAATGCTCGGAATGTCACTGATCGTTCTGGTTGCAGTGGGTGCCGCCAGCGCGCAGTCTCAGTGGACACCTGTACAACACGTTCCCAACATCGGGGCCGGCGCGGTAGCACTGCTCACCGACGGCCGCGTGCTGGTACACGACGAAAGCGGCAATCCTGGAACCTGGCAGAATTGGTGGACCTTGACTTCCGATGCTAACGGTCACTACGAAACCGGAACCTGGGCGCAGGTCGCTTCCACCGCCTCTACCTACGGTCCGCTGTACTTTGCCTCGGCTGTGCTGCCCGATGGCCGCTACATCATCGAAGGCGGCGAGTATAACAACGGCAACGATGCCTGGACCAAGTTGGGAGCCATTTATGATCCCGTTGCCAACAGCTGGACCAACGTCAATCCGCCCAGTGGATGGTCGTCGATCGGCGACGCTTCCGCCAGCGTCTTGACCAATGGAACCTGGTTGCTAGGCTCCTGCTGCGACACGGCAATTCATACTGCCTTGCTGAATGCGTCAAACTTGACCTGGACCGCGACCGGCGCCGGCAAGTTCGACGTTTATGATGAGGAAGGCTTGACCTTGCTGCCCAACAGCAAGCTGCTGGACGTTGATGCCTACGTATTTCATTTCCAGTCGAACGGCATGAACTACGAGCTGTACGACCCCTCCTCCGGAACCTGGACCAGCCAGGGCAATACTCCCGTGCAGCTTTGGGATTCTTCCGGCTCCTATGAAGAGGGTCCGGATGTGCTGATGCCTAACGGCACCGTCTACGCCACCGGCGCAAACGGTCGTGGCGCCGGCCACACCGCCGTCTACACCTGGAGCAATAACACCTGGGTTGCCGGTCCCGATTTCCCCAACGGCCTCGACATTGCCGATGGCCCGGGAGCCCTGGAAACCAACGGCAAAGTCTTGTTGATGACCAGCCCTGGAATTTTCAACCCTGGTTCCGTTTTCTTTGAGTGGGATGGCAGCCACCTCAACCAGATCACCGGCCCGCCGAATGGTCCGGGCGATGTTTCCTATTACGGCCACCTGCTGATGCTTCCCACGGGCCAGGTCCTGTTCACCGACTTCAGCAATGACGTCGAGCTGTTTAACTCGACTGGCAGCACCTACTCCGGCTGGACCCCCAGCGTGCTTCTGAGCGCTGCTACACTGCAGCATGGCACGACGGTCCTGCTGAACGGATTTAAGTTCAACGGTGCATCGCAGGACGGCGCCTACGGCGATGACTTCCAGGATGCCACCAACTATCCGCTGGTGCGCTTTACCAGCACTACCTCGGGCCAGGTTTACTACGCCAGGACGCATGACCACAGCACGATGGCAGTAGGCTACTCCGGTCCGACCTTCACCCACGTAGACATTCCCAACATCCCTACCGGCTCTTACAACCTGCAGGTAGTGGTTAACGGCATTCCCTCCCAGAACTATCCGATCGGTATCCGGTAAGACTGGGAGCAGTATTGCAACATTGCGCCACGTTCGCTCTTATGGAGCACGCGTGGCGTTTTCTTTTTGCGTGCGCGTACGCTCCTAAGGTCTCAACCACGTCGCTGCTCATTACTCCTTTGCTTGTGAGCCGCCGTCTTTCCTTACAGCGGAATTCGTCCCATATCGATTGACTTTCCGCTCTACTACGACGTAAGTTTTTCATGCTGCTCGCGCGTGTCTCGACCGTCAGTGAAAGCTCAGGTCGCGGAGGCGCCGGGAATCCAGCTCAATCCTGCCCTCAACTGAATCCACAAATCGAGGAGAACAATGAAGGTATTGCAAAGTCTCGCACTGGTCTGTGCCACCATTCTTAGCGTTACCGGAATCGCTGGGGCGCAATCATGGCAACCCCTTACACATCAGCCCAGCTTCACCGCCGGCACCGCGCTGTTGCTCACCGACGGCACGGTGATGGTTCACCGTGAGGATCCGAATGACGGTTTCAGCCAATGGTACAAGCTGACGCCGGACATCAATGGCAGTTATGTCACCGGCACCTGGTCGCAGCTGGCGTCATTGGCGTCGAACTATGGCCCTCTGTTCTTCGCATCCGTGGTGCTTGCCGACGGACGAGTGATCATCGAAGGCGGCGAGCAGAACTTCAGCCAATACGTCTGGACCAACATGGGCGCGATCTACGACCCGCAGCTCAATCAATGGACCAGCGTGAATCCGCCCCAGGGATGGAGCAGCATCGGAGACGCCTCGGGCTTGGCTCTGAACAACGGAACCTTCATGTTGGCCAATACCACCACCGAGCAGACGGCCCTGCTGAATCTCTCGACTATGACCTATAGCCCGACCGGCTCTGGCAAGTTCGATGACAACGATGAGGAAGGCTGGACTCTGCTGCCCAACGGCAAAGTTCTCACCGTCGACGCTTACACCAATGTGAATAACCCCAGCGGCACCAACTCCGAACTGTATGATCCCACCACCGGCTCCTGGTCCAGTGCCGGCAGTACCATCGCGCAGCTCTGGGATTCGCACGGATCGTACGAGGTTGGACCGGCAGTGCTGCGCCCCGATGGCACGGTGTTTGCCACCGGCGCTAATGGCCGCGGCGCCGGACACACCTCCGTTTATGACACCCATACCGGAAGCTGGACTCCCGGACCCGACTTCCCTGGAACCCTGGATGTCGCTGACGGGCCCGCTGCGCTGCTGCCCGATGGCAACGTACTGGTGAGCGCCAGCCCCGGCATCTTCCAGAACGGCACCGAGTTCTTCGAGTGGGACGGAAGCAATCTCAATCCGGTGCCGGCCACGCCCAACTCTCCGAATAATTCCTCCTGGTACGGGCGCATGCTGGTGCTCCCAACCGGACAGATCCTTTACACCGATGGCTCTGCCGACGTCGAGATCTATACTCCCGCTGGGAATCCGGATTCATCATGGCAACCCACTGTGCTCCTAAATGCTGCGACTCTCGCTCGCGGCTCGAGCCTTTTGCTTACCGGCCACAAGTTCAACGGCGCGTCGCAGGCATGTGCTTATGGCGACGATGCGCAGTGCGCCACGAATTACCCGATCGTACGCTTCACCAACATCGCTACTGGCCATGTCTTCTACGCCAGGACACACGATCACAACACCATGGCAGTCGGATATTCGGGACCGTCCTATACACACCTGGATATCCCGTCGAACATGGAAACCGGCGCCACCAATCTGCAGGTAGTGGTAAACGGCATTGCTTCGCAGAACTATACGATTGGAATCCGCTAGTGTGCTGGGTCGGCGGCTCCTTTGTCATCCCGAGGGGAGCGCCGATTGCTTGTCATCCGGAGCGGAGCGGGGAGCTTGCCCTGACCTTGCGAAAGGGATCCGCGGATTCAAAGCTTCGGCAAGACAGAGCGGGCGTGAGAACTCGACTTCCGGGCGGGCGGTGGAAGCAAATCAGACTAGCCGCCGCGCGGCGGGATGACTTTAGGCGGGGGCGTACCGGGGTCCACTAAAGTAGATGTGGGGCCAAACCCCATAAGCGCTAACTTAAGCAAGACCGGGCTGGAAGTTGACCTACCGGCCGGCTTCTAGGCGTAACTTCCGGATAGCCAACTACCCGAGACGCACATCCGTGACTCGCCTTTTGCAGGAACTCCGGTGAGTCGTCCAGCGTGGCGTTCCACTTATTCCTAAATCTGTGTAACTTTGTTCGATCTGCAGCGTACTGCTTTACGGACGCCAAGAGAAACAATGCGAGAAGATCGCAGCCCCGCGAGGGCAAAGCCATGCAAATGGAGGGGCCGGATCTGGAGAGCGTCATAGCGCGCGCCCAAGGCCACGATGCCGAGGCGCTGGGGGAGATCTATCACCTCTATGCCCGGCGCGTATTCGGCTTGTGCCGTTACATGCTGGACTCACGGGAGAGCGCAGAAGATGCTACCGGCGAAGTCTTCCTCAAGCTGCAGCGCTCCATCGAGACCTACGACGGGTCAATACCGTTCCCCAGGTGGCTGCTGCGGGTGGCGGGCAACCAATGCATTGACGTTTTGCGGCGCCGGAAGCGTGGACGGCAGGTGATTGTGGAAGGTGAAGAAGGAGTCGCGGTCGTCGAGGCAGCCAGCTCGGAGCCGTCGCCGCTGGGTGCAGTCCTCAGCGCGGAAGAGAGGGCGCAGGTGCGGGATGCCATCGCACGTCTGCCGGAGAACTATCGCTTGCCGCTGGTCCTGCGCTATTACGGCGAATTGAGCTACGACGAAATCGCACAACAGTTGGGCCTGCAGAGAAACTACGTGGCGGCGTTGCTATTTCGAGCCAAACAGGAACTGCGCCGGAGACTGGGCCACGGGAGCAAGTGATCATGGAATGTTATTCGGAACAGATCGTCGCTGTCTTCGTGGACGGTGAACTGGCGGTGGAGGAGGCGCAGCGCCTGCGAGACCACCTGGCCTCGTGCCGGCGCTGCCGGCAACTGTTGGACGCATTACGCGCTGAGAACCGGGTTCTGAGCGAAAGCCTGCAAGAGCTTCCCGAAGAAGCGGCCAGCCCGGGCTTCTCCCGTTCGCCGTGGTCTTTGCCGTGGAGTGAGTTGGCAGTGGTGGCCGCGGTGCTGGCGCTAGGTTCGATGGTTGCCGGCTGGATCGATAAGGTCAGCATTCCGGAAGCGCTGCAGTGGTTAAATCCCTTCAGCGTAAGCGGCCGCACCAACCTGATCTTCAACCTTTCTTATTACTTTGCACACGGAGGTACTGCCATGCTGGGTGATTATGCTGCTGCCATCGGGAAGATCTTTTTACTGTTGCTGTTGGGCGGCAGCGCACTGCTGCTGGGACGCCGATGGCGGCTGCCGCGACCTGGCCTGCGCCTGCTGATCGTTCTGCTGGCGTTGTCGTTGCCTGGCTTCGCCCTGGAGCGGCGTCACAGTGACTTCGTCACCGTAGCGGCGAACGAGACGATAGACGACACCCTTTTGGCTTCCGGCAACAGCGTGCGCGTGGAAGGCGTGGTCAATGGAGACGTGCTGGCTTTTGGCGAATCGGTGGAAGTGAGCGGCACCATCAAGGGCGACCTGGTGAGTTTTGCCAAGCGGACCGTGGTGAGCGGAACCGTGGAAGGCAACATCTACAACTTTTCGAGTTCGTTCGACCTGGATGGGCAACTGCGCCACAGCATCTACGCGCTGGCGCAATCCTTACATGTGAACGACCGGGGCCACGTGGGCGAGGGTATGGTGTTTGCTGCCGGCGACGTCAGCCTCGAGGGCGAGGTGAATCGCAGTGTGACCATGGCCGTTGGCAATGCCGATGTGAGCGGCAGCATCGGCCGCGAACTGACCATGGCCGGGGATAGCCTTACCCTGACTAGCACTTCCCGAATCGGCGGCAACTTGAGCGCTCGCGTGGACAAGGCGAAGAACGTACACATCGCCGAGGGCGCGACGATTGTGGGCTCACGGGACATCCAGGTGCGCGTACGGCAGAGCCGTTTCACGCGTCCCAGATTCTACTTCTTCCAGGCTGTCTGGCTCGCCTCCGCTATGCTGGTGGGATGGTTGGGCCTGCTCTTGTTTCCCGGCTTCTTCCAGGCCAGCACTCAGGCGGTAGGCTCAGGCTGGCGCAGTCTCGGGCTTGGGGTTGCGATTCTGGCGGGCGTGCCTTTGGCCATAATCCTGAGCGCCATCACGCTGGTTGGCTTGCCGCTCTCGCTGATGTTGCTCGCCGCGTATCTGGTTGCGGTTGGCCTGGCAAAGATTTGGGTTGCAGCATTCCTGGGCCTGAGACTTTTGAAGCCAGCTGGGGCGACTAAGAGCGATTGGCTGCTGGGACTATTGGTGGGCCTGCTGATCCTCACCATCATCGGGTTCATCCCGTATCTTGGCGGGCTGATCCGCTTGGGTGTGGTTTGCTTGGGTTTGGGAGCATTTGCCTGGCGGCTTTATCGGACTTCACGACCGGCAATATCGATCTGAAAAAGCCTTTGAGGTTCGTCGAACTCAAGCAAGATTTGACGATGGCATCCTGGAAGTGACTATTCCTGGTTTGGCGCCCGTAAGCTCGCCATTTCACCCGTGACCGCTTCAACTAGCGAGTCACGGGCTAACCGGAAGGAACCCTCTTAAGTTAGCGCTTACGGGGCCAAACCCCGCGTTATGGGCACTTGTCTCAACCAACACGTCGTGGCCACTTCGCTACTTCGGTGTGATCCGGATGATGTTGTGCGCAACCTCAACCTGCCGGTCGGAATAATTCGCATGAATGGACGCAATCAACTCGTCCAGCGTCGGCGATCCGCCTTCGCCGTTCACGCCATCGGCATCGTCCATGAGGATGACATGGTCGCGAATTCGATCGCCGAGGATTGCGTCGAGCTCCGTACTTAGCCGATTAAGATTGCCGGTCTCGCCCACCCAGCCGCAGTAGCCCGCATCCAGCCACCACAGACAACGTTCCTGCAAACTCTCCAGCAACTTGGGCACGATGATCTGGCTGTCACCTTCCAGAACCTCTACCTGCGGATACTTGCCGAATCGCTCCTGCGCCAGGCGCGCCAGCCGGGGGTCAAGCTCGATGGAGTAGACCCGGCGGAAACGCTTTAGCACGGCAGCGATCATCTCTCCGTAATACGTCCCGGTCTCGACCAGCGTGGTCAGCGCAAATCTCTTCGCATATTCGAGGACGGTTCGCTGCTTCAGCAGATGCGGAATCCGCCGCGGCTCGCCCCGCAACTTCCACCACCAATAATCGGGATGGTGCCCCAGCTGTTTGAAGCTGGTATACAAGGGCGATTGCTTCAGCAGCGATCGTATGGGATGGGCAGAGCGTTGTACCGGCGGCATGATTCCTGGAATCACAGAGTAGCAGGAATTGAAAGAAAGTAATTAGCCCAGCGGTTTCGCATTGAATCAGCCGCGCAGCGGCGACATTTGTGTTAGCCGTGGGCGTGAGCCCGCGGTAAAGTGGGAGAAATGATTGAGCCGCGGACCCGGGGCCCCCGGCGAGCGCCGGTTTTGCGCTTGCTGGGGTGGAGGAGCGGCGGCACAGCTACGACACAGCTAGGCACAAGAGAGTCTCTCGCATGGTCCCTGCAGGGCCGGCACCCCGGATCTCAACCCGAACGGGCTAGAACCCCATGATGTTTAGCTCCGCCTTCTTATACCCATGCCCACTCGCCCAAAGATCCAACGACGCCGTCGCCACTTCATCCACCATCGGAACCGCCAGCCCATCGATCGTCATGTCGACCGACTTGAGGTAGTAATGACAGGTGTCACACGCTTCCACCCGCACGGCGATCAGATCCTCCGCCGAATAACGCGGCAACTTCGCGTAATCCTCCTCGCCGCACACCGGACACAGAATTCGCCGAAACTCCCACTCTGTCAGACAAAAGGAACAGAGAAGAAACCGCTTCCCACCATCGCCTTCCGGCCGGAGCACCGCGACCTGCGGCCGCCCACCACACAGCGGACAAGTTGAGCCCGCCGATCCTGGCGGCTGTGGCGGGTGTGTGCTGGTTAATTGTTCGGCATAAGGCTGAAGTAGAACCCGCGCGAAGAATGACTCTGAACCCGGCGCCGTCAGTTCCCTCTCGATCACGTCGATCTGCTGATCGGCACTCCCCCGGCCGATCTCTCGCGCTTGCTTTGCCAGCGTGGACGGACCGTGCTTCTCCATTAGCGACAGCAACGCCGGCAAATGTGGCAGCACAACGCTCGCTTTGAGCTGTTCGCGAAAGGTAAGTCCCGGCGGCGAAGCTGGACACGCGGAAGCGATCGCCGCGGAAATCGTCTGTTGAAGTTCGAGGACCTGCCGGTAGAATGTCAGGACTTCGGCAGCGTGAGGAAAGCGCTCAGCCAGCTCACCCGCCCGCCGAATCCGCTTCGTCCAATCGGGTTGTCGTCGCGCCGCATCCGAGGCTGCCATCATCGCAACGCGTTGTTCACGATCCGCTGAGCCTCTTCCACGATCGCCTCCAGGTGTGTCTCGCTCTTGAAGCTTTCAGCATAGATTTTGTAGATGTTCTCGGTCCCCGAAGGCCGCGCCGCGAACCACCCGCTCGCGCTGACCACCTTCAAACCACCGATCAGGGCATCGTTCCCCGGCGCGCGCGTAAGCTTGGCAACAATCGGCTCGCCCGCCAGGTCCGACTCCTTCACCGCCTCGGGCGACAGCTTCTCCAGCTTCGCCTTTTGCTCGGGAGTCGCCGCCGCATCGATACGCGTGTAATACGGCATCCCGAATTCCTCTGCCAGCTCGCGAAAATGTTCTCCCGGATCTTTGCCGGTGCGGGCGGTAATCTCGGCGGCCAGCAGAGCCATGATCAGCCCGTCCTTGTCGGTCGTCCACACCGTGCCATCGCGGCGCAGAAAACTCGCACCGGCGCTCTCTTCTCCGCCGAAGCAGAAAGATCCATCGAATAGTCCCGGCGCAAACCATTTGAAGCCGACTGGCACCTCGGAGAGCCGCCGCCCCAGCCGCTTCACCACGCGATCGATCATGCTGCTGCTGACCAGCGTCTTACCAACCACGACGCTCGCTGGCCAACGCTCGCGATGCGTCAGCAAATACTGGATTGCCACCGCGAGATAATGGTTCGGATTCATCAGTCCCGCCGACGGGGTAACAATTCCGTGCCGGTCCGCGTCGGGATCGTTGGCGAAGGCAACCTGGTACTGATCCTTCAAACCCACCAGCCGCGCCATCGCGTAAGGGCTGGAACAATCCATGCGAATCTTACCGTCGTGATCGACGGTCATGAAGGAAAACGTCGGGTCGATGACTGGATTGACGATCTTGAGATCCAGTCCGTACACAGAACCAATCGGCTCCCAATACGGACGCGACGCCCCACCCAGCGGATCGACGCCAAGCTTCAACTCCGCCGACCGAATCGCGTCCATGTCCACGACGCTCTTCAGATCGTTGACATAAGGCATGACGAAATCTTCCTGTTTCGTCGTCGCTGCCTTCATCGCCTGGTCAAATGGAACACGCTTTACGCCTGCGTTGCTTGCACGCAGCAGTTCGTTCGCACGATCCTCGATCCAGCCTGTCACATCCGTGTCCGCCGGACCGCCATTCGTCGGGTTGTACTTGAAGCCACCATCCTCGGGAGGGTTGTGTGACGGCGTGACGACGATGCCATCGGCGAGATGATCTTTGCGGTCCCGGTTGTAAACCAGGATGGCGTGCGAAACCACCGGCGTCGGCGTGACGCCATCATTTTGCTGAATCACCACATCGACGCTATTAGCCGCCAGCACCTCCAGCGCTGTGCGCTGTGCAGGCCCCGATAGCGCATGCGTGTCTTTGCCCATGTAGAGCGGGCCGTCGGTCCCCTGACGCTTCCGGTATTCGCAAATGGCCTGCGTAATCGCCAGAATGTGAGCTTCGGTAAACGTGCCGCGCAGCGACGACCCGCGATGGCCGCTGGTGCCGAAGCTGACCATCTGGTTGGGATCGCTTGTGTCCGGCCGCTTCTCGTAATAGTCGCGTTCCAGACGAGCCAGATCCACCAGCATCTCTTTAGGGGCGGGCTTGCCCGCCAGTGGAGACACTCTCGCCTGCATCTTGGTCTCAGTCGTCATGAATTCGTCTCATACCGATTGTAGATGCAGAAGGCTGCCTAAGCTCGCGGTTCGGGTAGTGCGGACCTTCAAAATAAATCGGCTCCGCCAGGGACACCAGACCCGCGATCCTTAGAGCGTCGAGGCTGCCGCGCGCAAGCTCACTTTTCCATCTCCACTAAGCGGCAAATGAATCCCCACCCGCCGCCGAGTTCGCTGACCGCCAGCATCAGTTCGTTGCTGCCCTTCTTCAAGGGAAGGTAGACGGCGTCGTTCTCCGGATTAACGATGCCAAGGAATCCGGGGTCGCGGAAACCCTGGGCGCTTCGGCCGCGGTAGAGAATCTGGCCGTTCAGAAAGACGCTGACGTCGTCGCTATAGCCGATGTAGAGCTTCTTCACCTGGTCGCGGTCGGACTCGATCGTGGTCCGCGCATATAGGACCTTCATTCCCGGTTGCGGCTGCAGCCGCGTCGAGAAGTCGGTTTGGAAGGTGACGACCGGATGCGGGGCCTCGCGATAACGGTAGAGCACCACAAAGCCGGGCGGCTCGGCCTCCACCTCCTGCCACTGGATCGCCGCGATCTCGGAGGCCGAGAGAGGATGCTCCAGATCGCGCGCCAGCCCATCGTACGAAGGCGAGATGCTCCACTTGGTCAGGGTGTCCGGCGGCATCGGCGGCAGGCGCCGCTCCCAGGGAGCATCGGGTGTGGTGCGTATTTCGAAATTCGAGAAATAGGTCGCGCCGGTCAAATCATAGAGGGCTAGCTGGCCTTTCTGAATGCCGCTCTTGAGATCGCTCATCACCAGCGCCGGCTTATCCATATCCTTGACATACAACTTGGCCTGCGCGCCCGTCACCTCCAGCCGCAGGTGGAACCAGACGTCTTTCGGGATATCGACTGCGCCGGTGAAACCCGGCCCATTGTAGATTTGCCAGTTGCGGCCGGTGTTGAGGACCGGCGTGTACTGCATGGCGTCGGGAAGCCCGGACTTGTGCTGGCGGAGATAAACCTCTTCGGCGTTGGCGCCGTCGTCGACGATGCGAAACTGAATGCCGAAAAACCCGCGCTTTGCGGAAGTGGCGACATCCACATCGATAACCGCGTCGCGCATTTCGAAGTCTTTCACAATCGCCGCCCCACCATTGAGCAAGAGGCTCTTGCGGCCCTGGTAGTCAACCACTTTGGCCTCTCCTTGCAGATCCCAGCGCGCGGAGTCTGCGGCAATCGAGAGCGTCTGCGGCGTCTGGGAATAAGCCGCGGTGGCGAAGAGAAGAGCACAAAGAACGAGATGTCGAAGCATAGCTTGCCTGCACGGTTTCCGTTCACGAATCGAACACGCGCGCATCAATCGAGCAAATCCAAACC
>JBARGS010000302.1:0-6096 GCA_049798495.1 Candidatus Korobacteraceae bacterium
GGTTTGCCCCGCTCCGGCATAACGGCGCGAGGCGGCGTGGCGCTGGGGGGACGCACCGGCGCGTGGTAAACGGGACGCGGTCCAGTCTGCGGCACAATCAATCGCCGCGGCGGATGCGCCGGTGTAGCCGCGCTGGCTGCGGGCTGCTGCGGTTGTCCCGTACGCGCCAAAACTCCAGGAGGCGTTGGACGCACTCCGCCCGACGGCGGCGCTACGGGAGGTGCGGGACGCGGGGGCGGCGGCGCCAGGCGCGTTGCGGACGTCGTTGGCGATGCTGCTATCTCCTGCTCGGCTGGTACTGTCTCCTCGGCCGTTATCTCTATGCCAGCACCGGGAAGCATGGCTTCCGGTTCTTCCATGACCGCAACTTGATTTTCGATGATTGCCTCAGACGGCTTCGCAGCCTCGGAAACTGATGGTGTATGGGCTTGTGGCGCGGCCGGAGCCGCAGGCGGCTTGGGCGGAATCACAATCGCGGCGGGTGGACGCGCCACGGATTGCGGCGTGATGAATCGCGGCGCAGGCTTGGGCGGTTCCGGCGGAGCTGCCGGCGCAGTGCTGGCTGCTGCCACGGGATGAACCGATGCGGGCGCTGGCTTGGGCGAAACAGCCAAAGGCGGAGCAACTGAGGAGCGAGCAATGCTGGGCGCGGCGGCCTGGACGGAAGGCGTCACCGGACGCGACGGCGTGACGGGTTGAGCAGCCCGCTGCGTGATCGCCTTCAGCACATCGCCAGGCTTGGAGATGTGCGAGAGGTCGATCTTGGGCTTGAACTCATCGGCGGCCGCTGCCGGAGCTCGCGAGCCACGGCTGCTGCTGGGCTCATGCTCCGCAAAGTACTTTTTGACGCGCTCGGCTTCGTCCTCTTCGATCGAACTGGAGTGCGTTTTCTTCTCGGTTACGCCGACCTTGGGAAGAACGTCGAGAATCGCTCTGCTCTTTACCTCGAGTTCCCTGGCCAGATCGTTGATTCGAATCTTGTGCTGCATTCCGCCCTGTTTCCTCCGTCGTTATGTCCCGTCTGGGTTACGCCTTCATTAGCATCCTCACGGTGTGGTTTGTGATAGCCGTTGGCATTTGGCACTTAGCATTTAGCTAAATGCCAGCCGCCAACGGCGGCTTTCCGCTCTAACGTTTCTCTCCCGGCTCTTCTTCGTCGGGCACATTCTCGCCTTCGGTTACCGGGCGTTCGTGAATGATCCTCTCCGCCTCATCGGCGAGAGGAGCGTTCTCCACTCCGTCGACCACCTCGGCTTCGAAAGCCTGGCCCTCGTCGGCGAGTTCCTCGACGCTCTCGGAGGAAGCTTCCGGCTCGTCGGACAAGCCTTCCTCGTCGCCGGCCTGGCCGCCTTCTTCGGCTTCGGTAACGTCTTCTTCGCCCGCGCCTTCGGCCTCAGCTTCCTCGTCAGAGAGACCTTCCTCGTCTTCCTCGAGTGCTTCTTCTTTGGCCAGCTCTGCCGCCTCTTCTGAGGCAGGAATGTCCTCGCCTTCGGCTTCTCCGGGTTCTGCTTCTCCCGCTTCGGCCAGGACCGCTTCCTCTCCCGCCGCTTCGGCTTCGACGGCGGTGGCTTCTTCGCCCTCGGCAACAACTTCCTCGCCGCCGGCGGACTCGGCAGCATCCAGGCTGGAAAAATAATTATTGACCGCAATACTGATTTTTTCTACGGTCTTGGGGCCGACGCCTGGAACCTCTTCCAGTTGCTCCGGCGTCATGTCGGCGACCTGTTCGACGGTGGTGATGCCGGCGGCAACCAGCTTCTCGATAATGTTGGGCTCGAGATCGGGCACCGACTCCAACGGAGTCGTGGTCTGCAGGTTGAGCACGCCGCGCATCTGCTCTTCCACTTCCTGGCGCTTCTCTTCCTCGCTCTTGATGTCGATCTTCCAGCCCAGCAGCTTGGCGGCAAGACGGACGTTCTGCCCCTTCTTGCCGATGGCCAGCGACAACTGGCTGTCGTCGACAATCACTTCCAGGTGCTTCTCCTGGCCCTCCAGCACGGTCACGCGGCTGACCTTCGCCGGCTGCAATGCCTTCTCGGCGAAGGTCACCGGGTCCTCGTGATACTCGATGATGTCAATCTTCTCGCCGCGCAGCTCGCGGATGATGGACTGCACGCGCATACCCTTCATGCCAACGCAGGCCCCCACGGGATCGACGTCCTTGTCTTTTGACATGACTGCGATCTTGGTGCGCTCGCCGGCCTCGCGTGCGATGGCGCGGATGACCACGGTGTTGTCGTAAATCTCCGGCACTTCCGTCTGGAACAGGTGCGACACCAACTCGGGCACGGCGCGCGAGACAACAACCTGCGGACCCTTGGAAGCTTTTTCGACGCGGACGATAGACACGCGCGCTCGCTCGCCGGGAGCGAAGGATTCCAGGCGCGATTGCTCCTTGCGAGGCATCCGGCCTTCCGCCTTGCCCAGATCGACGATTACGTCCTGGCCTTCCGTACGCTTGATGGTGGCGTTGATAATCTCGCCTACGCGTCCGATGTACTCGTTATAAATCGTGTCGCGCTCGGCCTCGCGCACCTTCTGGAAGATGACCTGCTTGGCCAGTTGCGCGGCGATGCGGCCGAGGACGTCGGTAGCCTTGTAAGTGCGCAGCTCACCGCCAATTTCGGCGGCAGGATCGATGCGCTTGGCGTCGTCCAGCGCGATCTGCGAGAGAGGATCCTCAATCTGCTCGGGGCTCTCGACGATGGACCGAACCGCGTAGGCGCGGATCTGGCCGCTCTCCTTGTCGAGCTCGGCGCGCAGATTTTCCTGCGTCTTGTAGTACTTTCGGGTGGCTACGACAATGGCATCCTCCACCGCGCTCACGACGATCTGCGGATCGATACCCTTCTCCCGGCTGAGAGCGTCGATTACGTTGTACAGTTCACTCGCCATAGATTCCTTGCCACCTGTGCTCTGCTTCAGCTTCTCTTCCGCCAGCGAAGAGGTGTTCCGCTCGAAGGGGTGCGGCTTCAGCCGCGCCGTTGCCGCGTCCTCTATAAAATTGTCATCCCGACCAAGGACTTCAGTCCGCGCGGAGGGACCTGCTTTCGTCCCTACGGGACTCGGATCCTAATTTTGCTTACCTGACCCAGGGCTGCCGCCCTGGGCTAATCACTTACGCCCCTGCGGGCTCGAGTTTCGCGATGCATTCACCAGCGCTCAACCCGATAGTCGCTCTGGACGTCGTGCGTGGCGATTCCAGCCTTCGCGCGATAGAAAGTGCGCCCCTGCACAGCTTTGTCATCCCGAGCCGATTTCAGCCTGCGAGGAATCTGCTTTTCTCGGCTCGAAGGTCGCGGCTCGTAGCCAACTCAAAATTCCGGAACCAGATTCGCTTTCTCCACGTTGGCAAACGCGATCTCGACTTCCGCCCCTGCCTCCACCGCTTCGTGCTTCTTCGACTTCTTGCGGCCGGTCAGCTCCAACCTCAGCCGCCCATCGTCAAACGACTTCAGCCGCCCTTCGAAGTGGCGGTTTCCGTTCACCGGATCGCGCGTCATCAGCTTCACCAGGCTGCCAACGAAGCGCTGAAAGTCTTCCGCCTTTGACAGCTTGCGGTCCAGCCCCGGCGACGAAACTTCCAGGACGTACGATCCGCCCGGCACCGCCTCTTCAACATCGAAGATTGTTCCAGCTTCCCGGCTGAAGTTCGAACAATCCTCGTGGGTCACGCCGCCCGGCTTGTCGAGGTAGACCCGCAATATCCGGGCCTTGCCGCCGCCCAGAAGCTCCAGGTCGACCACTTCCAGTCCGCTCGAAGTTGCTACGCGCTCGGCAATCTCCCGAATTTTGTCCAAACCGGCTGCCATGGTGTTGCGTACTGGCTCCCGCTGGCTAAGCAAAGAGCGCCCGTCAGGCTCGCGTTACTGCCTGGACTCGCCGTGCACCCGCGGATTACAGGTGGAAATAAAAAGTGGGCTCTCGCCCACCGATGTGCTTCGCCGAATCTGCACAGGCCCATCGTTACACCGGGAGCCGGTAACGGGACCCTTCAAAACACAGCAGTACTTCGATAAATATACGCCCAAAACGGGCGAAATTCAACGGAAGATCGGAAGCGTTCGACAGCTATCTGGGAACACCAGTCTGCTGGTTCGCCGTTGTGAGACTCGCTGTCTATCTGATGCCTAAGAGCCTTGGATCGATGCGGAACGGCTCGACCTTCGTAACTCTCGCTTCAAAACCAGCCGCCTGCGGATACATCACGACGTTGAACTCTTGCGGAACCACCACCGAGGGCACGACAAAAACGGGAACAGGCGGATCGGTTGACGCGGCCAGCGCCTCCTCGGAAGTAGCTTTTCTGGTGGGAACCGTGTCAGGTATTTCGATTGTCACCAGCACATAGTCCAAAGGCAGACTGTCGAAATCCAAATGTGCGAGGATTTCGGCAAGCGCCAGCGACGGCTGCTGGGCAGCGTAAATAACTGGCGTTCCTTTGTGATTGCATCTTCCGGCGGCGTACAGGCCGCCTGTTCCGGCGAGGTCATCAGCGTACTTGCTACGCGTCAAACGGTAGGCGATCAAATGAACATGCCGTGATCGATCCGGACGAGCTCTTCTTCAACGGCTGCGGGATCTTGCGTGAGGATCTGGAGGGGGCTTTGGTTGTGAAAGACTCGGTTCGGCTTGTTGAGCCAAGAATTCGCGTTACTGCGAGAACCGAAGGTGTCGACGGCGTGTGCTAAGACCTGGGCGTATTCCATGCTTTGGGCGTCTACCCTCGAGTGGAGCTTGTCTTTGATAGGGGAACGCCGCACGCCGCGCTGCGTAACGGCCCCCTGGCTGCGCAGAGCTTGCGGCTCTGTTTGTCTCGACGATCCAGAGATAGCTTTCCCTCCCCCCAGCTCTGTCTGAATGCTCTCGACAAACTTAATCACACGAGCCAATGTTTGGAAATTCAGCGGCTGGAACTTGTTAATAGGCGGAATGTCAAATTCCGCGACGATGACTTCGAAGATCGCGTCCCAATCGGCCTCACTAATCCCAAGGTCCTGTTTCAGATCCAGATCCAAGTCCAACATGTCCCTGGCATATCCCGTCTTTCCGGCCACGATGGCTAGAATTCTCTCCTTAACAGAGTCGTTCCCAGCCCCACGGGCCCCGACGACAGTTGCATGGGCTATGATGCGGCTTGTTGTAGGTGACTCGCCAAACGCCCCTTCTCGCTTCCGCTTTTTTTCGAGGTCCGTATTCGGCTTGGACTCTATTCTCTTCAAGTAACGGCTCCCTCATTAAGCCTAATTATATCCAAGGCACAGTGTTGGTGCCGTGCAATGTTAGGCCGTTTGCCTAACCTCCGCCACAACTCTACAATAAATGTTTACCCCTCCATGGAACCACTATCATGATCCATTTTCCCGTGCCCGAGGCATTGACCTTCGATGACGTGTTGCTGCTGCCTGCCAAGTCCGACGTCGTACCCGCTTTGGCCGACACCACAACCCGCCTGACCCGCAACATCGAGCTTCGCATTCCCCTGATCAGCGCCGCCATGGACACGGTCACCGAATCGCGCATGGCCATCGCCATGGCCCAGCATGGCGGGCTGGGCATCATTCATCGCAATCTCAGCATCGAGCAGCAGACCACCGAGGTCGACAAGGTGAAGCGTTCGGAGAGCGGCATGATTGTCGATCCCATCACCATGTCGCCGGAGGAGAAAATTTCCGACGCTCTGGAGGTCATGCGCCACTACCGTATCTCGGGCGTCCCGGTCACCAAAAACAAGAAGCTGGTCGGCATCCTCACCAATCGCGATCTGCGCTTCGAAACCCGCACCGACATTCCCATCAGCGAAGTGATGACCAAGGAGAACCTGATCACGGTTCCCGTCGGGACCACGCTGAGCGATGCCGAGGCCATCCTGCACCAGCACCGGATCGAGAAGCTGCTGGTCGTGGACGACCACTACAATCTCATGGGCCTCATCACGGTCAAGGACATTCAGAAGCGCCTGAAATATCCCACCGCGGCGAAGGACGATCACGGCCGGTTGCGAGTCGGCGCGGCCATCGGCGCTACCGGCGATTATCTCGAGCGCGCGCAGGAGCTGGTGCGGGCCAAGGTCGATCTGCTGGCCATCGACAGCGC
>JBARGS010000303.1:0-2056 GCA_049798495.1 Candidatus Korobacteraceae bacterium
GTGGAGAAGTATCGCGAGTACCGAGACCTGACGCGCGGCATCGAGGAGAGCAAGGCGCTCGCCGCCGACGAGACCGATCCCGAGATGCTGGCTTATGCTACCGAGGAACTGGGCAAGCTGGACAAGCGCCTGCACGAGGTTGAAGAGGAATTGAAGGTCCTGCTGCTGCCGAAAGATCCCAATGACGAGAAGAACGTGATCCTGGAAATCCGCGCCGGCACGGGCGGCGACGAAGCCACACTCTTCGCGGCGGAGATCTTCCGTATGTACAACCGCTACGCCGAGTCCCAGCGGTGGAAGGTGGAGGTGCTGTCGACGTCGGATTCCAGCGTCGGTGGACTAAAAGAAGTCATCGCCATCATCGAAGGCCAGGGCGTGTACTCGCGGATGAAATACGAGAGCGGCGTGCATCGCGTGCAGCGTGTGCCGGAGACGGAGACGCAAGGTCGCGTACATACTTCGGCGGTCACGGTCGCGGTGCTGCCAGAAGCCGAGGACGTCGACATCAAGATCGAAGCCAAGGACATTCGCATCGACACCTTCTGCTCGTCGGGCCCGGGCGGCCAGTCGGTGAACACGACGTATTCCGCCGTGCGCATCACCCATCTGCCGACGAATACCGTGGTCAGCTGCCAGGACGAGAAATCGCAGATCAAGAACCGCGAAAAGGGAATGCGCGTGTTACGCGCCCGGCTCTATGAGATGGAGCAGCAGAAGCAGCAGGACGCACTGGCCAAGGAACGCAGGGCGATGGTGGGCAGCGGCGATCGTAGCGAGAAGATTCGCACCTACAACTTCCCGCAGAACCGCGTAACGGATCACCGCATCGGATTCACGGCACATCAGCTGCCTGAGTTCATGGACGGCCGCATTCAGCCCATGATCGATGCGCTGATCACACACTTCCAGGCTGAGAAGCTGAAGCAGGAGTCAGCCGTCGGCGTGTGATCCGATGCAACTGAAGCAAGCCCTCACGTCGGCGGTGGATCTCCTGGAGGCGGCCGACGTGGGCTCGCCGCGCATGAATGCCGAGGTGCTGCTGATGTTTGTGCTCGGCGTCCATCGTGCCTACCTCTATGCTCATCCTGAGCGCGAACTAACCTCCGAGGAAGAAGTCCGCTACGACGAAGTGTTGGCCCAGCGCGCCACCGGCATGCCGTCGCAATACATCACCGGGCATCAGGAGTTCTGGGGGCTGGATTTCGTGGTCACGCCGGCGGTGCTGATTCCGCGTCCCGAGACGGAGCATCTTGTGGAAACAGTGTTGGAACTGGCGCGTGGCGTACCGCATCCGAAGCTGATCGATGTTGGAACCGGCTCGGGGTGCGTCGCACTGGCATTGGCGCACGAGCTTAAGGATGCCGAGGTTTACGCGCTGGACTTGTCCACTGACGCGCTGGAGGTAGCGCGCGCCAATGCCGCGCGCCTGCAATTGGACGGGCGCGTCCACTTCGCGCGGAGTAATGTCCTGGAGACGTTGGACGAAGTGCGCAATTTCGACTTCGTGGTCAGCAATCCTCCCTATGTCGGTTTCGACGAGGCCGACAAAGTTCAGAAATCCGTGCGCGACTTCGAGCCAAGAATGGCGGTGTTCGCGGGCGAGCAAGGGCTGGACGTGCTTGGTCCGCTGGTGGCGCAAGCGCATCGTGCGCTCAAGCCGGGCGGCTGGCTGGCGGTGGAAATCGGCTATTCCATGCGCGATGCGGTGGTGAATCTTCTAAGTCCCACATTGTGGGATGATATTAATGTTGTACCCGATCTCCAGGGAATTCCGCGAGTGGTAGCCGCAAAGAGGAAGGCCCGCTAGTGCTTTGAGTGAGGGGGCCCGTCGCTCAATCCGCTTCTTTACGGGGTCGGAAACCGCAGATCCCTCCGCTCCGCTTCGCTCCGGTCGGGATGACAAGAATAAAGCCACTTCGGACGGCGCACCTAAGGAGACTCTGAATAACTTGTCGAACTTGCCGCAAGGGCTAAAGCCCCGTTGATTTTGCGACGCTTGCGGCACGGCTTAAAGCCGTGCCCTTTCAAAACCGGGACTTAATCAGAGCTTCCCTAA
>JBARGS010000304.1:0-2961 GCA_049798495.1 Candidatus Korobacteraceae bacterium
CGGAGACCCTGACCGGGCGACTCACCAAACTGAGCGAGAAGCACTCGCTGCAAGTCATACCGGCAAATGAAGTCCGGAGCAACCATGTCGAAACCTCCCAACAGGCGCGCCGGGAATTTGGGGTGAATCTGGCACTTGAAGGCAGCGTGGAACGCTCTGGACCAATGGTGCGTGTTACTTATCATCTAATTAACGCTCAAAATGGGCGGCAACTTCACAGCGATACGATTACCGCGCCCGCTTCCAATGCTTTTATGCTCGAGGATGAGGTCGCCAACAGCGTTACGCGCGCCTTGGAAATCCAGCTTGCACCGCAGGAACAAACATCGCAAAGCTCTCATCGAGCGACTGCGCCTGCTGCATACGATTTCTACTTACAAGGAAGAGGTTACTTGCAGGATTTCACCAAGGCCGACAATCTCGAGAGCGCGATCACGGTGTTCAATCATGCGCTGGAATTGGACGCGGAATATGCACCGGCATACGCGGGTCTCGGACTGGCTTATTGGTATCGCTTTGAGGGAACGCGTGAGCAAATGTGGCTCAATAAAGCCAGTGGGATTTGTGAGAGAGCGGTGGAAATTGACGATCACAGTCCTCAGGCTCACGAGTGCTTGGGCACGATCTATCAGGGAACTGGCAAATACGAATTAGCGGCCCAGCAATTCCAAAGCGCCGTGGACTTGGATCCGACCAGCGACCACGCGGTTCGTGGATTGGCCTCCGCATATGCCAGTTTGGATAGGCCGAAAGAAGCGGAGCAAGCGTACCGTCAAGCCATCAGTCTGCGACCAAATTACTGGAGAGGGTACAGCATGCTGGGCGCCTTCTACTACGGACAGACGAGGTATGGCGAAGCGGCCAATATGTTTCAGCAAGTGATCGCCCTGTCGCCGGATAATTACCGTGGGTATAGCAACTTGGGTGTCGTATACCTCTACGAGGGACGTTACTCGGAGGCGATTCCTCTTTTTCAAAGAGCGCTCCAGATTCAGTCGTCCGCTGTCACGTATGCAAATCTTGGAACCGCCTATTACTACCTGCACAAATTCGTCGAAGCGGCCCAAGTGTTTACGCAGGCGGTAAAACTCAATGACCATAACTACGAGAGATGGGGCGATCTGGCGGATGCTGAAATCAGAGTGCCGAACCGGCAAGGCGAGGCCGCGACAGCTTACAAGAAGGCGATTTCCCTGGCGGAACGTGAACTACTGGTGAATCCGCAGGACGTGCGCGTGTTGAGAAATCTCGCGGATTATTATTCAATGTTGGGTGATCGGGATCGGTCTCTTGGCTACCTGCGACAAGCGTTATCACTGGAACCTGACGACCCGATGGTCCGCTACAAAGCCGCTGAAGTGTATCAACAGCTTGGCGACCGAGAAACGGCAACTGGGTGGCTGATCAAAGCACTCAATGCAGGTTATTCCCCGGTCATGGTGCGCGACGACCCGGTGATGGACGACCTACGATCAGATTCACGCATTAGGGAGTTACTGCACTCCCCATGAAAACGTAAACTGCGGGCAGAGTTAGTTTGGAGAATATCCTCCGATAAGAATTGTGAAAGGAGCTACTTATGAAAGCTGTAAAGAAATCAGTAACGAAACGTTTGAGTAAAGCAAATGCGGGGCAGAGTGCTTCGACAGGCGCCACAGCGAAGAGCGGGAAACGCGGCTCGCCCGAGGGCACTGTACAGGGGAAGGTCGGGGGCAAAGGAGAGTGATACGAGTTTCGTTGTTCGACTCGCTCAACTTCGCGCTGCGAATCGAGCTCGAACAGACGCCCTGCCTCAATCTGCTCACCGCCGACAAGGTGCGTGGAACACTGGAGCGAATGAATCGACCCGGAGACGCGAAGCTGGTTTCCAGCTGTGGCGAGGGATGTGTGCTTGCACACCAATAGCCGGACCATTGTTAACGGTTCGATCACCGCAGCTGGCGATCAGTATCACATCGTTCTTGAAGCAGAGAATTGCCAGACCGGGAAAAGCCTGGCGCGCGTGGAGGCTGGGCGCCAGCAACCGCAACGAAGTTGTAAAGATGCTTGGAGTGGCAGGCACCCAGTTGCGAGAAAAGCTCGGCGAGCCCAGTGCGTCAGTTGCGAGATTCAACAAACCCTTGGAGGAGACCACCACATCGTTTTTAGAGGCCATGAACGCGTTCTCGGAGGCAAACAAGCAGCCGGGTGAACCGCAGACACTAGCTCGACCCCGAATTTGCTATCGCTCGCGCCTATACCAGAATAATTACTTTCAACCGGGGCGATTTTGCAACCGTGCTACAGTCTCTGCTGGCAAGAAGCCACCGAATCCTAATAAGGAGAAGCCGGTATGGAGCGGAGTGTACAGGCAGTTCAATCAGCAGCAGCCCCCCAACGTATGGAAACACAGCTGGCAGAACTGCTACGGTAAATTTAGGTTGCGCTAAGTAAAGATTCGTAAGTCCCAGCCAGTGTGAGAGCCTGGCCGAATCTTTACTTAGCGCAACCTGCACGAGTAGCCGATTTGGATACCAGATCGAGCTTGTCGAAGCGCGAAAAGATGCGGCGAAAGCCTTTGAGCCTGCGGAAAGGGCGCTCGATTTCGTTGCGGCGGCGGTACAGGGCTTTGTCGTACGGCCACGGTTCGAGTCGGTTATGCCGCGGCGGGACCACCGGAAGGAAGCCGAAATCCAACGCCAATTGCAGGGTTTCGTTCTCTTCGTAGGCGCGGTCCATCATCAGATGCAAGGGCGCAGACAGGAGTCCGATGCCGCCCAGCAGTTTGCGGCTTCGACGGTATCGGAGGCTTGGCCGGGGGAGAGGGCAAAGTTATGGCCGTTCGAGCATCTGCGGCAACCATATGAATCCTGGTAGTCCATCCCCCGCGCGATTTCCCGCACCGTCAAAGTTCACCCCGCGGTCCGTTTTTTTAGAGCGCCCATGCCATCGGGGTGAACTTTGACGGTGGTGGAATCCAGG
>JBARGS010000305.1:0-58198 GCA_049798495.1 Candidatus Korobacteraceae bacterium
CACCTCGACAGAAAGCACAGCCGGAAGATCGCGGACGATCGGCGCCCAACTGTCTCCCGCATTCGTCGACGCGTACACCTGTCCGCCGGTCGTGCCGAAGTAAATACCGCAGGGATCGAGCCTATCGACGCACATCGCGTCGCGCAGCACGTTCACATAGCAGTTGCTTTGCGGAAGGCCATCGGTCAGTGCTTCCCACTCGTTGCCGCCGCTGCGGCTGCGGTAGACGCGCAGCTTTCCATCCGGAGGATAGTGTTCTCCATCGCTCTTGATCGGCACCACGTAGATAGTCTCCGGCTCATGCGCGTGAACGTCGATAACGAAGCCGAAATCTGTCGGCAGATTCCCGCTGACCTCGCGCCACGAATCGCCGGCGTCATCGCTGCGCATCACGTCCCAGTGCTTCTGCATGAACAGCACGCCGGGACGGGAGGGATGCATGGCGACGTGGTGAACGCAGTGGCCGATCTCGGCATCCTGATCGGGAATGTACTGCGAACGCAATCCGCGGTTGATGGGCTTCCAGGTCTGTCCGCCGTCGTCGGTGCGGAATGCTCCAGCGGCCGAGATGGCAACATAGATCCTCCCCGGATCGCTGGGATCCAGGATGACGGTGTGCAGGCACATGCCGCCAGCGCCCGGCTGCCAGTGCGGCCCGGTGCCATGTCCACGCAGGCCTGAAAGTTCCTGCCAACTCACTCCTCCGTCGGTCGAGCGGAACAAAGCAGCGTCTTCCACGCCGGCATAGACAGTATCCGGATCGGCGAGCGAGGGCTCCAGATGCCAGACCCGCTTGAACTCCCAGGGATGCTGCGTGCCGTCGTACCACTGGTGGGTCGTGAGCGGCTTGCCGGTCTCCGGAGAATTGTCGTAGACAAACTTGTTGCTCTCGCCTTTCGGAAATCCTTCCGGCGTCTTTTCCGGCGCGCCGCCGGGTGTCTCCCAGGTCTTGCCGCCGTCGCTCGATCGCTGAATGATCTGCCCGAACCAGCCGCTGGTTTGCGATGCGTACAAGCGATTCGGATCGGCCGGAGATCCCTTCATGTGATAGATCTCCCATCCCGCAAAGTGCGGGCCGGTAACCTCCCAGTTTTCCCGCTTGCCATCCGACGTCAGAATAAATGCACCCTTGCGTGTGCCGACCAGTACGCGTACTTTGCTCATCCTCTCTCCTTGGTTTCAACATGCAGCTCCTGAAATCGCTCACTACATTACCGGCGCTGGTGTTCCGTCCGACCACTTGCCAACGGAGATGACCCAGACGTCGATTGGCTCGGCGTCTTTGAACTGCGGGTTCAGCATGACAGGCGAGTTGGCGACCTTGTCTCCCCATGACGCAGGGTCCATGTGCGGCGCGTAAATCATCACGTGGGCGAGATTGCCTCCTTTCGCGGTCAGATAGGCCCGCTTCGACATCATGTAGCTCATTGAACCCGGCTCCAGCGGAGGCAGCTCTTTCGTTTCGTATGCCGCCTTATTGGCTGCGATGATCTCAAGTTTTGACTTACCGGCCAAGGCCATCTTCGTTCGTTCGAAAGTCGCCGGCAAGATCGAGCGTGCTGCTGGAGGGTTGAAGCAAATTGGCCCGCGGAGTTTGGCGTCCCAGAATGTCGGCGAGTCTTCCGGCGACATCCAGGATCGCTCCACGATACAGACGAAACCATTCTTGCCTTCCACCGCTTTTACGTAGCCATGTTCTTCCAGCACCATGACGGTTGCGTCGCGCGATATCGCGTCAGGGGCCGCACTGCGCGCCATTGCGATCTCGGTTTCGCGATCTTCGAGATAAAGGTGGAGCGGAGCCATGCTGGTGTACTGTGACTTGGAGTCCGGCGGCATTGCTCCGTAAGCCGAAGCCAGCATAGCCAGCACCAGCATTGCCGATGCAGTTGCCATTCCGATCTTTCCTGCTACTGACTTCTCCTTCATAAGCACCTCCAGGCGCCGACGGCTTGGGGCAAGAGTCCCGCAACCGAGTCGCGCAAAGATCAGTCCTTCCTTTGTCCTACCAGTTAGCCGATTCGACAGCTTATGGGAACTACGGCCAGCTCCATTCGCCGGACTTAGCCTGCAGTGGCGTCGGATCACGCTCCCGCCAGCGCCGCCGCACTTCGGCAAGCAGCGCTTCGCGATGCTTTGTCATTTTGTCGATAACCGCGCATGGCGTCCCCGTCGATTCGTGCCGCGCTCCCCAGATCAGCAACTCCAACACCACCGGAGCCAGGTCAATTCCCTTTTCTGTCAGCCGGTAGTTAAGCCTGCGTCCATCCTGCTCGTCAGCCTTGGTAGTAAGGAAACCTGATGCCTCCAACTTCCGCAGCCGGTTCGACAAGATATTGCTGGCAATTCCCTCCCCCGATTGCTGAAACTCCTTAAAAGTCCGATGTCCGCGCACCATCATGTCGCGGACAATCAGCAGTGACCACCGGTCTCCGAGCAGCTCGAGCGAAATGCTGACGGGGCAGCCGGAACGGTGCTTGGAAGGAAGCGTACCAGTCACAAAACGATACCCTAGCAATGTTTACTTGTGCAATGCAAGTAGAATTGAGAGTCCCTGAGACGAAATGCTGACAGGAGAGTCTCTGCGCTAACGCAGGTAAACAGGTCAGCTCTGACTGGTACCGTGTCCTGACCCTTTTTTATGAGTGGCATGCGGGGAGGCGGCCACCTTCCGTAGCGTGGCGGCTCGGCGGCTATGGTGATTCCCCCCGATGGGATGAATTGCTAGCCGCACGCGACGCTCGGCTTCCCAGGGGTCGTAGTCGTAGCTCGGATCAAACATGGCAATGACGTTTACGGCGCGATTTCTGTACCGTCGGGCCCAGTCGCTTTGGATAAGGGTATTCTGCACTGTTTTCCAATGCTCCGTTTCCCACACTGGGTTATCGATTGGGGGAACATTGCTGTAGCCGGAGTCGTTATTGATCGCGGTGAGAAACTGCGAGAACTCCTCCAGATTTACGCCCATCTGAAATACCAACTGGCTAAGCGCCATCTGCTGCGATGCGGTGAGCTGTTCGAAATCACGACAATAGGCCTTCGCATTATGGATCGCTTGAATAGCCGAGATTTGCAGCAAACTCGCAGCCTCGTCTTCCGTCAGCTGCGGCGATAGTTCATGCGTCCTGATCTTCCTGCGGAATTTCTTCTTCTGCCAGGTATCGAGATCGGCGTTGAACTGACTTAGGATGCTTTGCAGCCTGTCCTCGTCAAGGCCGGCGGCTTGCCACAGTTGCGCCGATGACGGCTCGAGGAACGGAGTGGGATTCAGCGGGTCCCGCTGGATATGCTCCCTCGCAGGCACATCGAGACTAAATCCCGCGCCAATCAATGGCCGGGTGGTCTTGGGATCGGGATAAGCCGCCAGCACCCAACCCTCATGCCGGCTATCGCGCAAGATGTTCATCAAGGCCGGGAGTTTGAACTTGATATCCGAATCGCTAAAGGCAAATAGCGGCTGCGCATTCAAAGAGGTGCCAGAAGACAACGCTACCAACGGCGAGGACTGATGCTCCAGTGGTAAACTCCGCGCTGCGACTGGCGATTGGACTTGGGTCCAGGTCGGGGACAGAGTGGTCTGCGAGATCGCCTTCGGCGCGAAGGCGGTGGCTGCCAACGCGAGCGTTGCGAGTCGAGTGCGTTTTTTTAGCAACGTCATCATCGGTAGGCGCCACTTCCACCGTATCTGAGTTCCACAATAACCGAAAATCGCCGGCTAAGGAACACTTCTGTTGCAGCGCGATTACTCGATCGGTTCCACGGCGATCATCGGCTCCGCCGGAGCCTCACGGTCCGGCCGTTGCACCAGGATCGTCGCCAGCAACACCACCACAATGCCGACCACCTGGGTCGGCGAGACAAACTCGCGCAGCGTGATTGCGGTCAGGAGAATCGCCCAGACCGGCTCAAGACAAGCGGTCACGATGGCGCGCGTGGGATCCAGATGCTGGAGGCCGGCAAAGTAGAGTGAGAACGGAATCAGCATCGACACAATCGAGAACACCAACATGAACAGCCACTGTCCGCCGTTGTAGTGCTGCGCGACGATCTTCCACGGCGGGTTCAGCAACAGCCAGAACACGCTGGCCCCCAGCAGCGAATACACCAGCACCGTCCAGCGCGGATAGATCTGCAGCAGGTGCTGTGCGTAGACGTTATAGAAGGCGAAGGAAACCGCAGCCAGCTCCGCCGCTGCCACGCCGACAGTACTAAAGCTCACTCCACTGAGACCCAGCCATGGAAACCCCCGCCGTGCCGCAACTTCGCCGACGGCCAGCGCACAACCGACAACCGCAAGAATCACCCCGCTGACGCGCAACAGCGTCGGTCGTTGCAGCCGGCGAGCCAGCATGTACAGCAACACCCACACGGGCGCCACGTATTGCAGCACGATGGCGGTCGCTACGGTCGTCTTCTCGATGGCGAAATAGTAGAAGTAGTTCGAAGCGGCCAGTCCAAGAATGCCGAGCAGAAAAAACTGAACCAGGTGGCTTCCGCGCACGCGCAGTGACGATCGACTCTTTAGCAGCAAGATGGGAGTGAGGATCAGCAGGGCGAAGGTGCTGCGGCTCTGCGCCAGCACCAGCGGATCAATCGCCGGCAGGACTTGCGCTCCGCCCGACAACCGACCGGTAAACATGGCTCGACCCAGGGCGGCTGCGAGTCCCCAGCAGAACGTAGCGGCAGCGATGAGCAAATAGCCACGCAGAGGATGGGAGGGTGAGGCTGGTGCCGTGAAAGTATCGTTGCTGGCAGTTCGCTGGCGGTTTCTATCCACTATCCACTAGCCACTATCCACTTTCTTCAATCCGCGAGCGCACCGCTATGCGAGGAACGTACGACGCGATCGACTGTATAGGGCGCCCGCTTGGAGGGCTCGTGGAAATGCCGGACCTGCAACTCGCCGAGCAGCCCGAGCGCGATCAACTGCACCCCGGCCACGATCAGCACCGCGGCGAATACCAGCAGCGGGCCGTGCTCGTCCATCACGCTCTTCCCGCGGGCGAACTTCTCAACAATCATCCACAGCGCGATCAGCGAGCCACTCATCGCGCTCAGTGCACCGAAGCTACCAAAGAAATGCAGCGGCCGCGACATGTACTTCAGGAGGAAGCGAATGGTAATGAGGTCGAAGAACACGCGGAAGGTGCGGGAGATGCCGTAATGCGACTCGCCGCGCTCACGGTTGACATTGCGGATGGGAATCTCGCAGATGGTGGCGCCGTACGCCGATGCCAGCGCGGGAATGAAGCGATGCAACTCACCGTAGAGCGGAACTTCCTGCACCACCTCGCGCCTATAAGCTTTGAAAGTTGTCCCGAAGTCGTGTAAGTCGACGCCGCTCAGTTTGGCCATCAGCCAGTTGGCGACCTTGGAGGGAATACGGCGCATAACGAAGTTATCGATGCGCTCCTTGCGCCAGCCGCTGACGATGTCGTAGCCCTCGCGCAGCTTCTGGAGGAACAAGGGAATGTCATGCGGATCGTGCTGCAGGTCGCCATCCATGGCGATGACGTACTCGCCTTCAGCGTGGTCGAAGCCGGCTGCCAGCGCGGAGGTCTGGCCAAAGTTGCGGCGGAGCTTCACCACCACCACCCGGCGATCGACGGCGGCGATCTGCTGCAGCAGCCAGAAGGTGTTGTCGTGGCTGCCGTCGTCGACGAAGACCAGCTCGAACGGTTCACCGGCAGCCTCCATCACGACCTTCAGCCGATCGTAGAGTTCGGTGACGTTCTCTTCTTCGTTGTGAAACGGTACGACGATGGAATACTTGAGCACGATTTGCAATTATACCGTCCGGCCGTCCCAATTGAAGGGAAAACGCGGCTTCGCTCTGCTGTTGTCGTCCAAGTGAAGCCCAGGAACCCAAGCGGAGTACTTGGTCGCACTCCCAGCTCATATTGTGGACGAACCTCAGCCGCCAATGGTCGCAATATGTTTCAAAATCCGTGCGACACCAGTTTCAAAAATCTCCGGCGGCGTGATCAGGCTGACGACCACGTAGCCATCGCCGGGGAAATCATAGAAGTGTCCCGGTTGCACGAGCACTCCTGTTTGCAGCAGCATGGCGATCGCGAGTTCTTCGTCAGAACCGGTAGCCGGAACGCGCAACACAACATACCAGCCGCCCTCGACCTCCATCCGACGGCACAGGTCTTGGGCCGCCAATTGGGCATCCAGTATCGCTAAGTTTTCTCGAATGCGCTGCATCAACTGCGCCTGGATACTGTGCCGCTCCTCGAGCATGGCAGGAATCGCGTACTGAACCGGAGCGTTCATCGAGAGGTAGGTGTCGGCAATGACCTCCATCCGGGCCAGAGCCTCAGCCTTCGCTTGGTCCGCTCCGCTTACTGCAATCCAAGCCACCTTCATCTGCGGCAGGCCAGAGATTTTCGACAGTCCGCTGAGCGTGAAGGTAAGGGCATGGCGGTTCGCGGAGAATGTCAGCGGCTGTCGTTCGTCGATTGAATAGTCGAGAAAGACTTCGTCCGCGATGATGGCCAGGTTGTGTGTCACGCAGATGCGATTCAGTTCTTCCGCCTCGCGGGGCTTGACGTAGGAACCGGTGGGATTATTGGGATGCACGATCAGGACCGCGCGACAACCTATCCCCGCCGCCTCAGTGCGCGAGATTGCGGTCGTCAGGGAAGGAAAATCGATCTGCCAGCCACGGTCATAAACCAGCTCATAAGGTACGAGCTTCACATCCTGAAGGTCGGCAAGAAAGTCGAACAGTGGATAACTCGGAGTGGGAACCAGCACAGCCTCGCCTGCATCGCAAAGCAGGCGGAAGACAAAGGAATAGGCTTCGCTGGTGCTTGTGGTCAGGATGAGATCATCGGGTGAGACGCGGCTACCTTGCTGGGTGTAGTAGCCTGCTACCGCCTCACGAGCCGCGAGAAGCCCCTTAGGCTGCGGATCGTAGGTCAGCGCCTCTGGACTGGCCAGAGCGCGCAGCAAATCCTGCGCACGATAATGCAGTCCGATGGTTGTGGGATTCGAAGCGGTGAGGTCGAGCAGTTCCCTGCCCGACCGGCGATGCGCCTCCAGCGCTTCCGTATAGCGATTGGTAGCCAGATTCCACGCGGTGCGCCGGGCAAAGAAGCTCTGCATCAGAGCACGGATTATAAGCCAGGAGAAAATCCCCGTGTGAAGCTTCGCCGACCTCTACTTCGATACCGCCGCAAACAAATCTGTTTTCAGCAGCGCCTGGAAGCGCTGATCGTCGGTTTTGAAGTGCATCTGCACCAGATCATTTGAGCTGTCCACGGTGGTGTTCTCCAAAGCTAGCTTTTCGGTCGGTGTGCCGCTCATCTTGCGATAGAGCACGCCGGCTTTCATCAAGCCCGAAATCGTGGCAGCGGTGACTGTATCCGAGGTCTTTATATTCAGGTCGAAGGTAACGCCGTTGGTGAAGTCCATCACGTAGTCGGATGCCAGCAGACGCTTTTTGACAACGTCGAAGTCGGTCAGCGATCCCGCCTGCCCCAGCGCCGATCGCACCATGTTTTGCGTACCGGCCTGATCCAGCACGCTCCACACCGGCGAATTTTCCACGCTGGTGATCAGGTCGTCGATGGTGCTGTTGGAGGCCAGCGAGGTGGCGCCATTGTCACGCACATCAATAGCACCCTTGATGGCGGCGTTCTCGCCGAACAGAATCGTCGTAGGATCGAGGAATACCATCTGCATGCCTGAGCCCATGGGATAGAGGTACGAGAGAAGATACTTCTCGGGCTTGATCTTCTTCAGCCGCATCTTCTGCAGAAACTCCTTCTGCTTGAACGGCCCCTGGGCGATGCCGATGCCATACAGGATATTCTTCGGCCCGCGGTAGCTGACGAAGGTAAGCTGCTCGGCGTCTTTCTCGGGATCGACACCGACCCCACGCAGCGCGGTCTCAAACTGCTTGATGTTATCGGGCAGGACGCGATCCCGTAGGGCGCGGGCGGTTTGCGAATCGCGGAGATCGCGGTAATCGACCGAGATGACTTGCTGCACAGCCGCCGGAACCACGGTGCGAGCGTTGCTGCTGAGCGGCTCGGCAGACGCGGGCACGATGAGCGCGCCGCAAAGGAAACACACGGAAAGCAACTGCTTCATATGCATCATATTCTACTCGACTATGACGCGAGAGATGCCGGATTGTGAGCGGCTGTTGCCTTGCTAGCTCTTCACCGCTGTCACCCTCTGCCGCACATCGGCGACAAACGCCTCGTCTTTAAGATCGCCGAGATTAATTTCGACATTGGCGAGCGCGCCTTCCATAGCTGCCCGCGCCAGTGACACTCCTACGCTCAGGTCGGAGGCCATTTTCGGATTGGTGATCGGTCGCAATGACTCGATGATCTGACGCGCTTCCCGCGCGCGTTCGGCGACCACCAGCGGAACCAGCGTCGCCTTCTTGGTCGCAGCTTCGACTTCGGCCTGCGCCTCGGGATGATCTTTCGCCTTCTTGAATGCCGCCATAACTTCGTTGAAGGATTCAGCATCGGCGTCGATTGAGGCCTTGAATTGCTCGCGCAACTCGGCCAGCCGCGCGAGAGCGTCGCTCAACTCGCGCTCGTATTGGACGTAGGCCTTCTTGCCGCGCGACATCCCGGCCACCATGCTGCCCAACGCCGCGGCCATGGCTCCGGTTGCTGCTGACGCGCAGCCTCCGCCGGGAGCGGCGGTTGGAGCCGAGAGCTGTTCGATGAACGGTTCGGCCCCGGCGCGAATCCCGCCCACCGCCATCTTGCCGCTCATCACCGCCGCCAACCGGTTTTCGAGGATCAAGGACGAATCGAAGTTCTCGATCTGCAGAAACCACTCGGCCGCGTCTTCCAACGCTTTCTTCGGGATCAGCCCGACAATCTCGCTCGCGAGCGGCATCACACCGTAGCGCGCGGCCTCGCGCTTTACGTATTCAAAGACGCGAGCAATCGGCGTCTGGTCGGTGTCGGTCAGGTTCATCGACACCTGCGCTAGGCCGCGCACGCCAACCCCCATGCCCTTCACGTAGCGGAATCCGCCGTTCGAGAAGCGCACCGCCTTGCCAATCTTTTTCGCGATCTCAACATCCTGAGTATTGAGATAGACGTTGTACGCGACGAGAAACTTGCGCGCGCCGACGACGGTTGCTCCAGCAGTGGGATGCAGCGCCGCCTCGCCGAAATCGGGCTTGCGCGCCGGATTGGTTTTCACCTCCTCGCGAATTCCTTCAAACTGTCCGCGGCGGACATTCTCCAGATTCTGGCGCTCGGGCCGTTGCGCTGCGGCCTCGTACAAATACACCGGAACCTTGTACCGCTTCCAGATTTCTTCTCCCACGCGCCGCGCGATGGCAACGCAGTCTTCCAGCGTCACGCCTTCGATGGGGATGAACGGAATGACATCGGCCGCTCCCAACCGGGGATGGGCGCCGGTATGCTTGGTGAGGTCGATAAGCTCAGCGGCTTTGCCGACGCCACGAATCGCGGCCTCTGCCACATTCACCGGATCGCCTACAAGGGTGATGACGCAACGGTTGTGGTCGGCGTCCATCTCGCGATCGAGCAGGTAAACACCGTCCATCTTCATGGCTGCAATAATGGCATCGACGCGAGCCTTGTCGCGCCCTTCGGAGAAGTTGGGTACACATTCGACGAGTGCGGGCATACGTATCAGGATAAAGCACGCAGGGTCATTCGCCGAAGTAACGGATTCGGCGTCACCGGCGGTGGTGATGGTACGCGCGCGGGGTAATCACTGCTCCGCCATTGGCCGATGCAGTAATGTTAGGGCAGCTACAAAGCTGGGAAGTGGCTGCGGCGGAGCGCCGTCTTTGTCGGAGGAAGCGTGAAAGAGTCAGGTTTGCGGGAAAAAGTTGTGATCGTCACGGGAGGCGCCAGCGGCATCGGCTGGGCCACGGCATTGCGCTTCGCCGAGGAGGGCGCGCGCGTCGCGGTCTGGGACGTCAAAGAAGCGGCAACGGACACGCTGCTGAAGGAACTGCGATCCGCAGGCGCCGTCGAAGCTCTGTTCCGCAAAGTGAACGTCACCGACCCCCATTCGGTGCAGACTGCGGTCGACGAGGTGATCGCCCGCTGGAAGCGCATCGACGTGCTGGTGAACAATGCCGGCATACTGCGCGATGGGCTGCTGGTGAAGGTGAAAGACGGCACTGTCGTCTCCAGCATGAGCGACGAGCAGTTCGATGCCGTGATCAGCGTCAACCTGAAGGGCGTATTCGCCTGCACGCGGGCGGTCGTGCCCCATATGATCGCCGGCGGAGGAGGCGTTGTGCTGAGCGCGTCCTCGGTCGTGGGACTCTACGGCAACTTCGGCCAGACCAACTACGTCGCCACCAAGTCGGCGATCATCGGCATGACCAAAACCTGGGCGCGTGAACTCGGACGCCATAAGATCCGCGTCAATGCCGTGGCTCCTGGATTTACGGCCACCGAGATGGTGAAGCAGATGCCGCAGAAGGTTCTGGACTCGATGATTTCGCACACTCCCTTGGGGCGGATGGCCGAACCGGAAGAGATCGCGGAAGCCTACTGCTGGCTAGCTTCCGACGGCGCCTCGTTCATTACCGGCACGGTGCTGTCGGTGGATGGCGGGATGGTAGTGGGAACGTAAGCAAGTATAAGAAAGGCCCGAGGACTGAACATCGCCGTCGGGCCGTTTCTTCCGCTAGAAAACTCCCCTGTGCCGCCGTTCACTCATCGCCACTGGATGGGAAACAGCTGGCCCGCAGCGCCGGCTGATACCGGCACACCCGCGAGTTGAAGTGCGCGGGCTAGTTGTGGATCTGCACCGGCGGCTAATTCTTCCGGGCTCGGCAACAAAATCTCGTCCGGAACCACGCCGTGATGTTCCAGACTATTGCCGTCGGTCATCTTGAGGTCTGCAACTGTCACTTCGACTCCGTAGGGCAAAGCGGTTCCAAACGCAGCTCCCTGGGAAAACGGAAACTCCCTGGCCTCCATGACTGCTCCCGCCGAGCGGTCGCCGATCACCGTACCACGCTTCTCCAGTTGTACGACACGAGCGAATAATTCGGCCGCCGACGCGGAGCGGCTGTTCACCAGCACAATCAACTTGCCCGAAAAAGCATGGCCCCGCGGCTTTGCCGTAAAGGGCTTGGAGGCCTTACGCTCGACTCTGTCCCCGACTTTGACTTCGTGGTCGAAGACGCCACCTAGCAACCACGCCAGGTTTTCTTCCGCACCGCCAGGATTGCCCCGAAGATCGATTATCAGGGCCTTGTGATTAGCCGCCTTATGAAGGACGGCGTCAATCTGCTCGTCGGATATCATGAACACCGGCAGCTTCCAAATCAGCACGTCGTTCACTTCGACCGCGCGAGGCCGGAACCGCTCCTGCTGCGTCTGCGATTGCCGGACCACCTGCCACACGTCGAAGCCATTGGTGAAGTCGTAGTTCTTTGGCAACTCGCGAACCGACGACATGACCGTAAGTTCGCGCGGCTGGCTACCGGGACTAACAATTGTCACATTCATACCCGAGCGAGGAGACAGACCGTGGAAAGCATAGTCCAGCTTCCACCAATTAGCTCGGGTGGGCCGGAAGCCTTCGATAGCCAATAGCTGGTCGCCCGGCTTCATTCCCTTGGATGCCGCATCCGAGCCGGTCTTTACAGCAGTAATCATGCAGTCATCGCCAACGAAGCTGGATTCCCAGCCGTCCTCCACAAGAAATGGGCGCCGCGGCGGAATAAAGAACGTATGAGAGTCATTCAGAGCGTCCAAGAACCACGCGATGACACCAAAGGCATCGCTGAGGCTTTGCGCGCTACGGATTCTCTGCTCAGCTTCTTTGGATCGGGTGTCTAGATTTAGACCGTGATAGGTCGGGTCATAATATTCTTTGCCGACTTTGTCCGTCACATCCTTCAGCATTCGAAGAGCTTCGTCACGCTGAAGGGAGGTCATCACGTCGGCGGATTTCTTTTCAGCGGCCAACGAAGCTGTAATCAGAAGCGCACTCAGGACGCCGGAAAGAATGACTCGGTGGCAGAAAATGGCGCGGATCATAGCCGCAAACTACACCACAAATCAGTCCGGCGCAATCCTATTAATCACACACGCCAGTGCCTCAAACCAAGGTGTTGTTAGCCTGCCGACACAATTATGCGGGTACGTAGTCAGCACTATCCGTTCGGATAGTCGCCCGGGTAAATTCTGTTACTGTGACATCATATCCTCAGCAAGAGCGCGGCCGGAACACGACGTGCAGAGCACTCAGAATGACACTGTTGTCATTCGATATGCTAATGAATAATCGACGACAAGAACTGCCCTGAAGCAGGAGCAGGGTAGTGCGCTCCTGTACAAGACGAAAGCTGTGGTTGCCGTCCGAGAAAAATCAAAGACCGGGAGTCGAAGACCAGCTCAGACCGGGAATCAACTGGGTTGGCGACTGTCGGCGCGCACGTTGATCTTGCTTCTTGGCGTTTGCCTAGTAGTCGCCACGGTTGGGCTCTACTACCCTGTCGGCGAACATCCTTTCCTGAACTACGACGACGACGTCTATGTTCAGAACAATTCTCATATAAAAGCCGGATTTAATTGGCATACCGTCAAGTGGTCGTTTACAAGCTTCTATGCCTCAAACTGGCATCCGCTGACATGGCTCTCGCACGCGCTGGACTGTCAGTGGTTCGGCCTCGACGCCGGCAAACATCACGAGACAAACCTGCTGCTGCACGTGATCAATGTGCTGCTGCTGTTCTGGGTACTGGGGCGGGCCACGGGTTATGTAGGGCGCAGCGCGATGGTGGCCGCGCTTTTCGCTCTGCATCCCATCAATGTTGAATCCGTGGCCTGGATCGCCGAACGCAAGAACCTGCTCAGCATGATGTTCCTCCTGCTGGCGTTGGGGGCCTACACCTGGTACGCACGAAAGCCGCGCTGGTCGCGGTATCTCGCGGTCGCGGTCTTCTATGCGCTGGGACTCATGGCCAAGCCACAGGTCATCACCCTGCCGCTGGTGCTGTTGCTGTGGGACTACTGGCCACTCCAACGCATGTATCAGTCTGCTGAGGAATCCGCGAAGGCTGGTGACGCCCCGAATTGTCCGGCGGCACCGCTGTCGCGACTGATATTGGAAAAGCTGCCGCTGCTGGCGCTATCCGCGGCGAGCGCAGTCATCACCATTCACGCGCAGTATCAGGGTGGCGCGATGACCGGTCCGCATTGGCAGCCGCTCCCGGCGCGTATCGAAAATGCCATCGTCGCGTACGCGCGCTATCTGGGAAAAGCCATCTGGCCCTCCGACCTGGAGTTGATCTATCCGCATCCCGGGAATTCTGTGCACGTCCGGCAAGTGCTATCGGCCCTGCTGCTGTTGGTGGCGATCACTGCGCTGGTGATCGCAGCACGACGCCGTCACCGTTACCTGCTGACGGGATGGTTATGGTTTCTGGGAACCATGGTGCCCATGATCGGCCTGTTGCAAGTGGGAGTGCAGGCCATGGCCGACCGTTACGCTTATCTGCCGTTCGTCGGCCTGTTCATTATGGTCTGCTGGGGACTAGCAGACTGGGCCGAGAGGAGACACATTGCACCTGCCTGGCAGATCGGAGTCGGTATCGCCGTGCTGCTCCCGCTGATGGTAGCCAGCCGCCGGCAACTCAACTTGTGGAGCGACAACACGCTGCTATGGTCACGCATCGTCACTATCGAATCGCAGGCGCTCCAGACCAATCCCAATAACTGGGTCGCGGAAGATGTTCTGGGCCATGCCCTGCTCAACCTGGGTGAAGTGGAGGCGGCGGTACCGCATTTTCGTGCCGCCATGGCGCTCAACCCGTCCGACCCCGACAGCAACGTGAATGTCGGCGTTTACGAGCAGAGACAGAAGGATCTGACCGCCGCGATTGCGCAGTACCAGAAAGTTATCGCCATGACGCAGGACACGCCCAGACTGGATGCCCAGAGCCGGGCGCAGGCATTCAGCAACATGGGCTATGCCTATCGCGAGTTGAAGGACTATCGGCAAGCGCGAGGGAGCTTTGAACAGGCGGTGCAGATAAATCCCGACGACTCCAGATCGTGGCTCGGGCTGGGGATTATGGAGTATAAGTTGGGCGACTTGAACGCCGCCATTACCGCCTATACCAATGCATTAAGAACCGATCCCTTCGATTGGGGATATCTGCTGCTGGCGCGAGCGCTCGACGAAAGCGGCCGCCACGACGAAGCTGCAGCGGCAACCCTAAAAGCTAGTGCTCTCACGCGGAATCTGGAACAAGCCCGGAAAATGGCCGACAGCGTTCTGGCAAAGTAGCCGGTGCAGGGTACCGCGAAGCTCGGAAAACAGAACCGGCTTCGAAGTTGAGACGCTTCGCCGCATGACCCCGGTCGAGGCATGTCTGGGGTGAATCTCTGGCTGAGTGATCGCGGGCCTTGGGCGGATTACTTGAGATTGAAGGTTACGCCTAACAGAGCACCGCTCATGTGGGCATCGTAAACGAAAAGCGCGGGTGGATTGGTGCGATAGTTGACGTACAGATAGCGCCACCCGGCCTGCAAGACGCATTTCTTACCTACGAGGTAGCCGAGAAGTCCGGCGACCTGGTAGTCGAGATCCGAACCACCTCCGCCTGCGTCACCCGTAATCGTAATCAGAGCCTTCGGGGACAAGGCCATCTCAATTTTCCCGCCCGCGATGGCATCGACCCAGTTTGCCGATTGCGAGAGATTACTGAGAATTCCGGATGGCTGAAAGCTCAGGTTCTGTCCTAGATGCCAGTAACGAAGACCAATGAGAGCATCGACCTTGACCTTTTCGTGGTCCACGATTCGGTACCCGACCTTGGGGGTCAGGATCGTCTCCGTCGCTTTAAGCTGAATCGAACTCAAGTCCTGTTCGAATGGAATGCCTTTGTCGGCCTGCAGTCTGATCCAGAGAAAATCGACAGGCAAGACAAAGCGATTCTTGCGAGCTTCGACAACCCCCATCAGTCCGATGTCGAAATGCGAGAGCAGATCACCGGGGCTGGCATGGATGCTGACGTCGTGGCCTAGAGCGCCAACTGTTCCGCTCGCGCCTGCGAACCAAAGGTAAGGAGTGATGGCAAAGTGCCAGCCGTCGTCGTCAGCAGCAGTAGTTGTTTTCTGCGGGGCAGGGGCGTTTGGCCCCTGGTCTTGCACGGTCGAATCCGATGGCCCTTGAGCGACTGCAGGTATAGAAAATACTAAGGCCATGGTCAGCGCGATTACTGTAAGCCAGGTTTTATAGCGCCAATGCATTCCCTCTCCTTGTATCCCGCCAATGCAATGCAAGAGCTAGGTCGTGGATTTATTAAGTGGCCTGTTCTGAGCGAGGATTAAACTCCCGGACGATGAGTTATTTCCTCGCTCAGGTGGCGGCGGAGTGTTCTAATTGCCTGCGATGCCCGTGCCGCTGCGTCCCTCGATTACTCCCTGAAGCTGGGCGCTTTGAGCAATAGCCGCACCACAAAGCAGCAGAAGAGCTGCCAGCGAAACTATTGCGAGGAATATGATTCTTCCAATCCTTGTTTCTTTCATAAACTCGCTCTTTTGAACTGTACTTCCGCTTAAGACAGCCTGGATGTTGAGCCAAGGTATTCCGTTCGAGCCTCTCGCCTATGCTGGACAGCCAGCAAAAGCGTCAGCAGAGCATGAAGAATGCACGCCGGCCATAGCAGGTAGCTGACAAAACCTCCGCCAACCCTCAGATAGCCGAGATAAAGAGCCGCGAGCAGGTTGTAGGTGAACAAGGCCCGGGTGGCGTGCGGCAGGACGTCATTGCTGCCCGGCCAACACGCCAGTCCCAACGACAGCAGTCCCAAGCCGGCTACCCGAGCGATGGCGATACCTGTGCCGGAAGGATTGGCGCCCAAGAGCAAACGGACGACAAAGCCAGGAGCGGCAATCAAGGCGATTCCCGTCGCGAATTCAATTGCCGCCGACAACATCACCAGGGCTTTTGTCGTCATCGGTTACTCCCCAGTTTGGCGCTTGCGCCGGAGCGAAAAAACAGGGCCTTGAACCTCTCCTCGCCCAGCACCCGCCGAAGTTCGCGAAAGGCAAACAGCGGCAGGAACGTGCAAAAGACCACGACACTGCGCCCGAGCAGGTCATTCACATGTGTCTCACCAAATGCCCCGGCAAAGTGTCCGCTATGCAAAAATCGCTTGATCAATTCCTCGAGAAAATGAAAAGCGAACACCAGCAAAACAAATACCAGCGCCTTATAGCCGGCGGACACAATCAAGGGCCGCTCCTCGTACTTTCTGCCGAGCCTCGCGTACTCTCCAAGGAGAATGATCTTGGCAACCACCAGGGCATTGATCAAGGCGAAGCCGAAGTTCAAATACTTGAGGTGAAAATTTTTTAGCAAGAGCACGCTGTAGAGTTCCAGCGAGCAAAAAAAGAAGGCAAGATAAAGGAATATCCAGGCAAGCTCCCAAAGCTCATGGATAGTTTTCTGCTTTAGCGCTTGCTTGGTATTCTCAGTGCTCATCGGGCCCTCGCGAACAATTCATTCCCCATTTACTTTGGCCACTGTTTGAACATCTTCTCGGCGGCTTTTTCTACCATGTGATGGTCAGCATTGCCGCTTGTTGTCCAAGCTATTTTGTGCGATCCCCCGCCAGATGAGGGGCTGTGTTCTGGCGTCAGAGAGGTCAACGACTTATGGCGCACTCCACCTTCTGTTGTGGGCTGATTCCGCCGATGCCGCGCATGCCCCACCGTTTGCGGAGAGAGTATTACAGGCAACTACCGCCTCCCGCCCCAGCCACCACCGCCGGCGGAACGGCCTCCCCAACGGTCACCGCCCCCGCCCCCGCCCCCGCCCCCGGAGTGCTGATACTGCGAGAAGCGCTGGCTCTGCTCCGCGCCTCGCTCGCGGTCTTGTGCTTGCTGGTCCAAGTCGCCATACGACGCCCCCCCGCTCGGCTTGTACCCGCTCGACCCCGATGGATGTTGCTGGTTGTAGCTCTGCGCCTTCTGCTGGTCGGCCGAATAGTTTGGGTTGCTCTGGGCCTTTTGCTGCGCCGACGCATAGTTGGTATTGCTGCTCGTAGGATGTTGCTGGTCGTAGCTCTGCGCCGAGGTGGTAGTCGGCTTCTGCACGTCGTTCCAGCTGCCATTGTTGTACGTCTGCCAACCGGAGCCGGTATTCTTGTAAACGTTGCCATCATGGCCGGCGTACATGTCGCCGTTAGCGGTTTTTCCTGCTGCGGTATTGCCGTACGCAGTGCTGGTGGCTGCGCCCTTGCCGCCCGCCGATGTCTGCACTGTTCCTACTAAGCCGTAGGCGTTTGTCGCGTGTTGGGTGTACGCCGTATTGCCATTCTTGCTTACTACAGATTGTCCCCACGACCCATAAGCGTTCGAGCCCTGGTGAGTAGCCCCGTAGGCCCCGGTGTAGGGGTTATAGGCCTGACCTACAGCTTGCGTGCCGTAGGCGGTCGATGCTGTCGCTCCGCGTGCGTACGTTCCAGTGTTCGGGTTATAGGATGTTCCCCAGTGTGCGCTGCCGTACGGACCATAGGCTGCGCCTCCGTAGCCATAGGCTCCTGTATAGGGATTGTAGGTGTGATAGCCGTAGGTGGATGCGTAGGGATAGTAATATCCACCATAAATATACGGTGGGTAGTAATAACCCGTGCCGCTGGCTACAATGGCTCCCACCGCCGCGCCGGCCACGAACATTCCCATATAGCCCGCGGTGTAGCTGGACGTTACATAGCCGTCTGAGGCAGGCACCTGGGTCACATAGGTCACGTTGTACACCGGAGAGCTCGGCGGAATAGTGTAGATAACCTGGGGTACAGTCTGCGCAACCTGCCAAGGTCCCTGTGGAGTCGAGGAAATGAACCACACGCCTTGATAGCAAAGATAGTATTGGCTTCCCACCTCGACCACTTTGTTGGGCGTGTTGGCGGCGTACATCATCGTGGTACCTTCGATCGGCTGGAACTGCGGCTCACCGACATACGACACCTTCACTTCTGCCGCAGCCTGCGCCGCATTCACCGTAACCGTAGTCGGAATCTGGGCGATCAGCACTGCATCTTCAGCTTCGGGCGTTCCCGGCACCGAAGCCAGGACCTTGCCTGCGGGGCTTGTGGGAGGGATGTTGGCAAAATCCGCAGGCAAGCTATAGGTTGCAAATGTCCACGGCCCCAGCATCGGTCGGGTAGCGGTGAACCAGCGCCCCGACGTCAGGTAGTAAAACGCTCCCGTTGGCGTGTACTTGAAGACCGTGCTCTCCGTATTCGAGGCATAAGAAAGCTGCGTGCCCGGTATCGGCGTCCACTGCGGCTGGCCGCTAAAGACAATGATCTCCGCCGGCGTGGCGCTGTAATAAACCATCGGGAACGTAGCTGCACCGCCCGCCGGCGCCGGAATGAATCCCTTCAGATCGGCGAAATTCGGATTCGCCAGGACCTTCGACATCTGCCTCGGTAACTGGTTCGTGGGCGTCCAGGTGCCTTGCAGGCCGTTGCACAGGAGCCAGCCTTTGCCGTCGAACAGATAGTAGGTGGTGCTGCCTTGCTCGACGAACAACGGCCAGTTGGCATTCACCACGAACTGCAGATTCGAGTTCGCGATCGGCGCCGTCACCGGTGCGCCATTCACCAGAAGCAGAATCGCCGGGCGCATGGTGATGAAGATGGCCGGTGGATCGTTCTTGACCTCGGCGACCGGCGGAGTCTTGGTCTTCTTCACGCTCGCCACCAGACGGTCCAGCGAGATGGTCATGGTGGCCGCTGGATTGAGAAACGTCTTCATCAGTTGATCCATCTGGGCTGTCGTCGATGGATCCAGTGACGGGAAAGAGATACTGGTAACCTGCGGGTTGCTGAGGAAGACGGTGTGATTGTCCATGTTGACGGCGGACTGCAACTGAACGGTTACGACCCCGACATAGCTTTTGCCGCCGGTCGGCGTCAGGGTGAACGCCATGCGCGCGTCCACCTGCCGATAGTTCTGCCAGTCGTCAACCTGCGGTTGATAAAGAATCAGCTTCCCGCCTGGCTTGGTGAGCTGGCGTGGCCATCCCGCATCCTGCGCCAGGCTCATTGCCGCGGAGAGCAGGAGCATCAGGAACACGCACAATGAAACTGTTGGTGGTTTGCGCACTTGGATATTCGGCATTGCATCGACTCCCTTTTTCGCTAGGGCGCTCAGTTGATGACAAGCGCCTGTGTCAGGAACCCAGCCGCAGCGCTGCCGGTTGTGAGCTGACAGCGCTTTTCTGTGCATCTTAACCCGAGAAGAGGTTGCGGCGAAGGAGGGTTGCGCACGTTTCCTAATTACTGTTGGCCGCCATCTTCTTATCGATTTGCTCCTTGACGGCCTGCAGGTTAAAGCTCGCGCCCTTCTGCATGGGCGGGAAGTCGATTGCCGTCTGGGCCAGCTTTCCTACTTCCTTCTGGACATAGACAAAGCGCCAGAACTGGTAAGCGAACCAGTTGTAGTACGCCATCGATCCCTTATCGCCGCTGGGCAAGCCAGTGCGTTCAAAGGGGTCGAGGCGGAGATTGGTGAGAACCGGCCAATCCACTTTGACCGTACCCCCGAGCCAACCGTTGGGCTGATCCGTGAAGCGGTACTTGTAATCGTCGATACGCACCGCGCTCAGAGTGCCTTCGGTGAAGTAGAAGATCTCATGGCGGGACGACGGACCTTTGCCGGTAATCAGGTCAAGCTGGTTATAGCCGTCGAGGTGGACCTTGTAGTTTTGTCCGGCGAGTTGCTTGCCCTGTTTCAGTTCGTCGACGATGTTCGGATCGCCTGCCGCAGCCACAAACGTCGGGAACCAGTCGAGTCCGGAGACAATGCCATTCTCGACCTTGCCGGCCGGAACGTGTCCGGGCCAGCGCACCATGGCGGGCACGCGGAAGCCGCCTTCCAGCGCCGTTCCCTTACCTCCCGCGAACGGAGTCTGTCCGCCGTCGGGCCAGGTGAAGTTCTCCGCACCGTTGTCGGTGGTGAAGACAACGATGGTGTTGTCGTCGACGCCCATGTCCTTGAGTTTCTGCATGACCCCGCCGACGACGTCGTCGAGCTGCGCCATGCCGGCTTCCTCTTCTGACCAGCCATTCTCCGGCGTGCGCATTGCTTCATACTTGGGAGAGAGGTGAGTGACAACGTGCATACGGGTGGGGTTCAGCCATAGGAAGAACGGCTTGCCGTCGCTCTTGGCCTTGTCGATGAAGTCGAGGGAGAAGCCCAGGATCGCCTCGTCCACCGTCTCCATGTTGTACTTAATACCGGGCATAGGGTGCGGAGGCAGCGGTCCGGCATCTTCGATCTTCTGTTTGCCGATCTTGCCCCAGCGCGGTTGCACGGTCGGGTCATCCGTCGTGGTCGCCCAACTGTGGACTAAGTTGCGCGGCCCAACCGTGTCCTTTAGGGCCGGCGGGTAATTGGGATGGAAAGGGTCTTCCATCGCATCGAGGTGATACAGATAGCCGAAGAACTCATCGAAGCCGTGGACGGTGGGAAGGAATTCGTTTAGGTCACCCAAGTGGTTCTTGCCGAACTGACCGGTGGCATAGCCCATCGACTTGAGTGCAGTAGCGATGGTCACCGCCTGAGCGGGTATGCCGATCGGGGAGCCGGCCTGACCTACCGTAGTCATTCCAGTGCGAAGCGGGATCTCGCCGGTGATGAAGTTCGCGCGACCCGCTGTGCAGCTTGCTTCGGCATAATAGTCGGTGAACAACATTCCTTCGGCCGCCAACTTGTCGAGGTTCGGCGTCCGCCCGGACATGATGCCGCGGTTGTACGCGCCAACGTTGAACCAGCCAACATCGTCGGACATGATGACGACGATGTTGGGTTTCTGCGTAGTGGCTGCTTGCGCATGCGCGGTCAGGCTCCCTCCCGCGAAGAGGCTTGAGACGGCAATCGCTCCCAGTGCTAGTTTTCGAATACCCGCTCCAAGATCCATATTGATATCTCCTTGCAAGTGATCTGGGTTGGCCTCCAAACGCGGGAGGATTACAGTGGGTTGGTCCTAAGACCAATCCACCAAGAACTGCGTCTTGTTCGAAAGTTGGTCAGTCCCATCTGTCGGCCTGCCCTGACAGGCGTGTTCACTTTCCATCGCCGCCAGCTCTTCTTCCGAGGAGAAAATGCCCACGGCAAGCAGGCAACTCATGCAGATCGATTCGACAGGCCGCGCCGCGCGGAAGCTGGACTCATGAATGGCGGAGGCAATCCATTCTTTTCCGGTGCCGGTCTCGCCGATCAGAAGCACGCTGGCATTGGTGGCGGCCACCTGCTCAACTTGTCCCAATACATTCCGCAGAGCGGCGCTGTTGCCGATGAGGAGTGCATGGCCGCGAATCGCCTTTCCTTCCTGCTGGAGGTAGACATTTTCGCGCTGGAGCTGGTCGCGTAAGCGCCGCACTTCATCAAGCGCTTCTTGTGTAGCCTGTTCGGCACGGGTGCGAGCGAGGGCGTTGCCGATCATTTCAATAAAAAGGCGCAGGCGATTCACAATGGCGTCCGGCCAATCCCGTTCCCGCGTCAACGTGCCGAAAGCAATTGCACCAATCACCCTGCCAGCCACCTTGAAGGGAAAAATAACGCTCGAGCGAGGCCCGAACCGGCGCGCAATCTCCTTCTCGCGTGCCCGCCTCCTCGGGCAGATCGTCGATATGCGCCCAGCAAACAGTTCCTCCGTCCGCTATAACGCTGGAGAGCCACGGCAAGTCCTTGACTGCGAAGCCGGGAAAGGGTTGCAGACCCGGCAACTGCCAGGAATGGGTCACTACGAAACGCTCGCCACTTTGCAACTGCGCTAGGGTGCAGCGATCCAGATCCAGACTCTCGACAATCTGCCGCTGGGCGTTGACGATCTCGCCGTCCATCGAGTCGGCGCTGGCGCTAACGAAGCGTGCCGACAGTTCGGCCAGCAACATCTCAAAGCGCAGTCTGTTTTCGAGGTCAGCGCGAAGCGCCTCAGGCGAAGGATCCATCGACTTAACTCGCAAGTCTCGGTTTCCGCTTGCAGCTCTAGTACGAGGAACTGGTGCGGACGCCAGATAGGTTTCGGGCCAGTTGTGAATTTTGGTTATCTTACTGCACATTACGGGATGTGCCCAAGAGAAATCAACCAGCACTTAGTTCCCGGCGACGTACGATCTACGTTGAGGCGCTTTGCGGGTGTGACCCCGAGCGAAGTCGAGGGGAGGAGCCTGCAGCCGAAACCCTGAGCGAGTCCGCCTGGGCGGACTAGTCGAAGGATCACGACGCGTTGGAGCAGAGTTGGTGCGAAAGGGGGGACTCGAACCCCCACGGTTTTACCCGCCAGATCCTAAGTCTGGTGCGTCTGCCAATTCCGCCACTTTCGCGATTCTGTTGACGAGTCTAGACGCAAATGTGTTTCGGTTGCAATGCCAGGAAATGGTCGGGAATTCTTTAGTTATTCGAAGTTCGCATGTGACTCTAGCGCAAGCATAGGAACTATGCAGCATGAAGTTCAGCAGAATCGATACCTGGAAGCGTTCAACGAGCGTCGGGCAGCAACTCTTTACTTCCCTATCAGGTTGCACGCGGGCGGAGAAGCCGAGTCAATAATGCCGTCAGTTTGCGTGGCTTGGATCACTTGGCCCGGGGGAACGATCAGAAAATCGGATTGCCAGTCGCCGGCGAGCAGGCGGCGAAACAGCGTGAGGCTGCCGGCAAACTCTTCGTAGCTCCAGTTCTTCTCGCGCGCTTCTGCTTGCGCCAGTTCCGCAAAGTGGTCGTCAAATTCCGAGGCGGTACGAATGTAAGTCAGTTTGCGATAGGACTTCCGATAGCGAGTGGCCTCTTCGTAAAGATACTGTCCAGCCTCTTCGCCGTACTTCGCAATCAGTGCGTCGCGGTCCTGGCTCAAACCGCCGGCAAACAGCTGATCGTGAATCTCCCGGCTACGTTCCATCCAGCCCACCGAACGAAAGTACACGCCGGGATTGGCATGGAAATATTCGACATACTTTTCGCGGCTACCCATGAGCAGGGTGATGCAATCGTGAGCGCGGGGAACAACCAGCGGCACGGCAGGCGCCTTGAGACCGGCCATGCCCATGCCGCAAAGGGCGTAGCCAAGAACGATCGCGTCATAGTTGGAAGTATCGGCGGCATCGATTTCCTGCTGCAGCCGCTGCCGCATCAGTTTTGCACCGGAATCATGCAAGCCGGCGGGCAGGAACCGGGCTTCGATCAGGTGCGGAGAGCGCACGATGGCGTCGCTCAGTTCGCGCAACAACAGTCCGCAACCGATGAGTAGCAGGCGCATCGTTACACCACGGCGACCGGAGTTTCGGCAACGGCATGGCGTTGGGCCGCAATTTCGGCGTCGGGAAAAGCCATGCAGTCGACGAACCTCTCCTGAAAGTTCGGATCGGAGGCGAGGCCAACATGTTCAATCATGTTCAGCACCGGAAAGTCCTTCGCGCCAATGAGCATCTTGGCGCCGCGGAGCGCCGTGTTACCCGAGGGAACCAGGCGGTCGACGGAGGCCTCCAGCAGGCCGATGCGGACCGCGCTCTCGGCGCGCACGTAGTTGCCAAACGCTCCCGACAGATAGACTTGCTCGACGTCATCGATGGTGGCGCCCCAGCGGTCCAGCAGAATGCGCAACCCGGAAGCGATGGCGGCTTTTGCCAGTTGCAGCTCGCGCACGTCGGCTTGCCACAGCTTCACGGTGCCGGCCAGGGGGAATTCCTTATTGCCGTTGGTGAAGCGCCCGCTGGTGCGTATGACGTCGCTGTTGAGTCCGGCGGCGATGGCGTCCACCAGCCCGCTGCCGCAAAGGCCGCGAGCCTCCACGTCGCCGATGACGCTGCACTCCATGCCGTGATGGTTCTGGAAGACGCGGGAAATGGCGCCGGTCGCGGCACGCATGCCCATCTTGATCGAGCCTGCCTCAAAAGCAGTGCCAGCCGCGGTAGAGGCGCACAGAATCTTCTCGCGATTGCCCAGCGAGATCTCGCCATTGGTGCCCAGGTCGATCAGAGCGCGCAGCCGGTCGCCGGTGTGCAAGCCGACGGCGACGATACCGGCCAGGATGTCCGAGCCGACGAAGCCGCCGATGCAGGGAAGAAAACGAATCGCGGCGGAATCGGGGAGCTTCCAGTTGAGCTGCTTTCCGGAGAAGCGCTGCTCAGCGAGCTGGGGAGAGGCGAAGGGAACGTGCGACAGCGGCTCCGTATCCACACCGCAGAACAGGTGATGCATTACGGTATTGCCGACCAGCACCACTTCGACAATTTCGTTTTCCCTGCCGCCGGCGACATCGAGCAGCATCGCGCCCAGGAAATCGCGAATAAGCGCGGTGAGTTCGTTGCTGTCGAAGGCGAAGCGGACGCGGCTCATGACATCGGCGCCGTGCACCGCCTGGGGATTTAACGCCGTGCGCAGTCCGAGCAGCTTCCCGGTTGCCAGATCGAGTACCTGCGCCACGATGGTCGTGGTGCCGAGATCGATAGCGACGGCGAGGCCTTCGCGCCGCGCTCCAGTCAGGTGAGTATCGTCGGAGAGGACCGCCATGCTCCACTGTTCGACCTTCAGCTTCACCGGCGATTCGGCGCGCATATAACAGGCCAGCCGCCAACCATCCCGAACGTCTTCGGCGGACAGCGCCGCCAGTTCTTCGGGGGTGGGATCGATGTTTCCTTCGAGAACTTGTACGCGGCATCCGCCGCAGGTGCCCAGTCCGCCGCAGGGGAATTCCATGCCGCGGCTGCTGAGTATGTTTTGCAGAAGTGCTCCCCGCTCGACATCCAGCACTGCGCCGAGGGGAACCAGTTCGATCCGCACCTTTTCCGGGTTTTCGTTTTTGTTCGACATAATTGTTCTACGGGCCATGAAGATTAAATTTCGCAGGCCCAACGTTCCCAATAAGAAAGCAGCAAGTATGCCGGTACGCGTACTTGCTGCTGTGATTGCAAGAAAAATTGCATTCGAATGAAACCAAGATCGCAGGTCAGCTTGCGCCGGCCGGAGACGCTGTTTCCCAAAGGAAAGCGAAACAGCGTCATCCGCAGGCGCCAACAGCAGTGCCAGATTACTTCACGGCTGCATGTACGTGCAGACCGTAGCACTCGGGATCGAACAGATGACCCAGGGTGCCGGTGATTTCTTCCGTTAATACGTTTTCGTCCTTAGGCAGATTGGCGAACTCTTTGTGCAGCCGTTCCAGCCACGTGAGTTCCTTCTTGCCCAGTTTTAGTTTCTTCCCATCGACCGACTTCTGGATGATGGTCAACGCAGCCTTGCCGGCGGCGATGGTCCGATGATAGTCGGTATCCTCGGCTACGATCGCTTTCGCAATCTCGTAGACCGCGGTCGGCGTCAGGACGGTACCGATGGCGGTAACGTTCTCGTCGGACTCGACCATCCAGGTCTGGAAGATATGACCCTGTTTATGAGAGTTGGCGATGTTCATCAGCTTGCAATCGTAGGCCAACAACTCGGTGTAGGCTTCCGGAGCATTGCCGGAGAGCAGACGGATGTTCTGCACCGACTCGTTGCTCCACAGGTCGCACATGCTGGCGGAGATGTTGCCGACATCGCTGAAGTGAGCACAGGTAGCGGACTTGCCTTCCTGCGAGATCGGAATGCCGGAGATAGCTTTCACGATCGGGTTTTCGTAGCCGCAGTCCTTCGACGGACCCCTGGCGCCGTTTTCGACGGCCTTCAGGGTACGAACGCCGCACATGGCACGATCGACCGCTGCCAGAACGTCGGGCAGCATCTTCTGATAGGCGAGGACCATGGAGGTGTTCGCGAAACCGCAGGCGGTGTCGCCGGCGGCAACCGAGTGTCCACTCTTCTCGCACTTGTCGGAGATCTGGCTCCACAACCAGGTCATATCGCGGCAAGCCAGGACGCCGAGCGAGAAGACGATGGCGCGAACGTCACCGTACATCAGGCCTTCGTCATGGACTTCCTTGGCGCCGATGGATTCGATCGAAATCAGATCGCCGCCGGCCGCAATGCACAGATCGAAGGAGCGATTCAGCTTCTCCCACAGCTCGCCATGGCGCATAACCGGCTTTACGCCTTTTACGCCAGCCGGGCCGCGGATGTCAGCCGGGGTGATGCGGGCAGCGCCCTTCAAACCATACTTCTCGTAGACTTCTTTCAGGTGCCGTTCCAGCAGAGCGGTAATTTCAGCGCCCCACTCCGGGGTAGAGGTCATCTGCGGCAGCTGTTCGAATTCCAGAACGATGCCGGGCACCTTCATGGCGACGGCACGCTTCAGAATGTTGGTAGCCATTTCTTCATAATGGGCCAGCACTTCGGGCCAGGTGGCCTTGCTGACGTCCATTACGGGGAGGGTGAAATTGACTTCCGGAAATACGACGCCGTTTCCGATGGTCAGATCGAAGCCGCAGTTCACCGGCTTCGGTGAATATCCGAACAGGAGTTCCTGCGGACTGTTCACAGCTAGCGTGCGATAGATCTTTTCTTTGCTCATTTGGCCCCCTTTGAAGTGGCCGCGATACCTGCCAGTGTCTTTTCGCCCTTTTCTTCGTATTGCGCAGTAACCGTGGTGCCGACCATGATGTCGCGGGCCAGGGTTGCGGCACCCGAAGCGGTGTCGCTGTAAGCATCGGCGCCAATCTCATCGCAATAGGCCTGACTGATGGGAGCGCCGCCGACCATGACTTTCACGCGGTCACGAAGACCGGCCTTCTTCAATGCCTCGATGGTCGTCTTCATCCTCGGCATGGTTACGGTCAACATGGCGGAGAAGGCCACGATGTTGGCGTTCTTCGTCTTGACGGCTTCAACAAACGCCTCGGGAGATACATCAGCGCCCAGATCCGTGACTTCGAATCCAGCGCCTTCCAACATGGCCGCCACCAGGTTCTTGCCGATATCGTGCAGATCGCCCTGGATGGTTCCAATGACGACTCGCCCGGTGGGTTGTACGCCCTGCGCCACCATTAAGGGCTTGATTAATTCAAATGCGCCGCGCATGGCTCTGCCCGACAGCAGCAGTTCGGGGACAAAGTACTCTTCTTCTTCGAAGAGCTTGCCCACCTCGTCCATGGCGGGAATCATGTGATTCTGGATGAGGTCCAATGGCTTTGCGCCCTCAGCGAGGGCTGCCTTTGTGACCTCAACCGCCTTCTTCGCGTCGCCGTCGACGATCGCTTTTTTCAGTTGTTTTAGGTCTGTCATGACTGCGTTTTTCTCCATGAGTTCAGGTGGTAATTGCGGTTGACTTGCAAAACTGGAAGGGTGAGGTAGTGCCAACCGTGGTGGGACCCGCGTAGATGGACCGAAGTATCAGCCCAACTTTCATCATATGATAAGTCCAGCAATTCGATATTCAGGCGTACTCGGCAATGAAGTCAATGACCATCTGTGCGCCGCAACAATATCTTGCAGACAATTTCCCATTACTGGAATCGAGGCGGCGAGTCTCCCCAAAAGGTGACGGGGTAAGGGTGGTGTGGAGAACTTTTGAGTAAGAGCCGGCATAACGTCGAGAGCCGATGTGCCGAGCGATTCGCACGGACTCAACTCGACTCTATTGCTAAAGCAGGTTAATAACAGTGAGGTACGTCACCTCAGAAAAAGATTTTCGAACTTCGCTCCATCGACCCAGCGCTCGAACCAGTCGGCCAAGCGCTCGTAGGAATCGTCGTGGCTCACCGGCTCCGGAGGACGGAAACCAATCCAGTCTTCCAGCACGTCGGGATTTTCCAGCGCGCCGTGCAGATAGGTACCGGCGCAGCGCTCACGGCGGATTCCCTCGGGACGCCCTTCGATCCAGGCAAACGGTGCTGCGTCCGGCGGCCGCGAAGTTTCACCCATGTGAATTTCATACGCAGCGAAGGGCCGCCCATTGATTGTCGAGGCAGCGACGCACTGCGTGACCTTGTCCGCTTGCAGGATGGTACTGACTGGAAGCATTCCCAGCCCGGCAACGGATCTCTCGGCAGACTCGACGTGATAGGGATCATCGATACGCTCGCCCAGCATTTGATATCCGCCGCAGATACCAAGAATGCTGGCGCCGCCGGCATATTGTTCCTGGAGCCAGAGATCGAACTTCTGTTGCCGCATCCAGCCCAGATCGGCGACCGTATTCTTGCTGCCCGGCAGGATTACCAGATCGAACTGCCGGCGGAGTGGACGCTGAATCCAGAACGCGTTGGTGAGACGCTGGAAATCCGTGTGATTGGAGACCCGCGGGAATTGGATGATGGCAATTGAGAATTCCCCTTGCGATGAGGGTTGCCAGTGATCCAGGGCGACACTGTCTTCTTCATCAAGAAGCACGTCGTGAACGAAAGGAAAAACTCCCAGGCATGGCTTGGCGGTTTTGTCTTCGAGAATTTTCACTGCGTCGGCGAAGAGAGCGGGATCTCCACGAAAGCGATTCACCGCAAAGCCGCGGACCAGCGCCGCCTCTTCCGGATCGAGCAGCGCGATGGTTCCGCAGATCGAGGCGAACACTCCCCCGCGATCGATGTCGGCGACCAGCAACACCGGAATGTTCAGATGACGCGCCAGTCCGAGGTTCACCAAATCCATCTGGCGGAGATTTAACTCGGCGACGCTGCCTGCGCCTTCGACCACGATGAAATCGTATTGCGCCACCAGGCGAGCATAGGATTCGCAAACTTTGCTGAGAAGAAAATCGTAGTGCTGGTAATACTCGCGCGCGCTGAGATTGCGCCACACCGCGCCTTGCACGACCACCTGGCTGGTCGCGTCGGCGGAAGGCTTCAACAGAATCGGATTCATGTCGGGCGAAGGCTCAAGACCGCAAGCTTCCGCTTGTGCCACCTGGGCGCGTCCGATCTCGCCGCCTCCCGGGCACGGGTAGGAGTTGTTGGACATGTTCTGCGCTTTGAAGGGAGCGACGCGAATGCCTTTGCGATGCAAAGAGCGGCAGATCGCTGTGGCCATCCAGCTCTTACCGACGTGCGAGGCGGTACCGCCGATCATGAGGGCGCGGGCCGTCATGGAACACAGATCCCTCGGCGGATGATGCCGCCTCGGGATGACAAATTAAGACTTGCAACGGCGCAGCTGAAGCTGCGCCCCTTCAAAATGCGCCAAAAACGACGCATCCGGCACATTGTTATGCCGCTCCTCATCACCACGCTCGCGACCAGCGCGGGCCGCTCTTGCGATTGGCGTCGCGCAACGAGCCGCTGACCCCGGCGTCGAGTTCCAGTTTGCGGCCGAAGAGCCAAAGCAGATCGGAGAGCCGGTTGAGATACGGAAGAACGTTCGCATCCACCGCCTCGCCGGTATCGATGAGGCGCACCACGCAACGCTCGGCGCGACGGCACACGGTTCGCGCCAGATCGTAGGCAGCGGCGGCCGCGTGCTCGCCGGGAATCGACCAGTCGGAGAGCATGCCTGGCAGGGCCTCGAGCTCGTGTACCTGATCGGTGAGAGCTTCAATCATTCCGGGATTCAGTGGAGGCTCACCCTTGCGGTTCTCCGGTGGAGTGGCCAGCGCCGAGCCAACCTTGAACAGCTCCTGCTGGATGGCCTTGGTGCGGTCGCGCAGATTCGCGTCCTCGCAAATGGAGCGAGCAAATCCCATGGACGAATTCAGCTCGTCAACCGTGCCGTAGGTTTCCACGCGAAGCGATGACTTGGAGACGCGCTGGCCGCCGGTCAGACTGGTCTGTCCGCCGTCGCCTTTCTTGGTAGCAATGCTAGTCATGGAATAATTCCCTTCTCGCAACAATGCTCTAGTGTAGTGCGACGATGATGAGTACAGCCAGCACGGTCGCAACCAGACCGGTGACCGTCACCAGGACGGAGGCCCGGCGAATATCGGAATCGTCGCCCGCCGGGGGATCGGCGGGATCGCCCAGCCACAGCTCGGTCACCAGCTTGCCGTGTCTCCAGATCTGGCCGACGATTCGGCGTTGCATGGCACCGGCGGTGGCGGCTTCACTCCAGCCGGAGTTCGGTCCCGGGATGAGCGCGTGCTGACACCAGCCGAAGCGCAGCGCCTTCGCGGCCGAGCAGCCGGGAAGAACCGCGGCGCACAGAGCGATCATCAGCCAAGTGATCCTGGCGGGCAGCCAATTCATCACGTCGTCCATGCGGGCGCCGCACCAGCCGAATCGCAGATACTCGGAAGTCTTGTATCCGACCATCGAGTCCATGGTGCTTACCACTTTGAAGAGAAGGATTCCCGGAAGGCCGGCGACGACATACCAGAATATGGGGCTCACGAATCCGTCGGTGAGATTTTCGCTGAGGCTTTCAATGGCGGCGCGGCGACAGGCAGCCAGGTCCATGCGATCGGTGTCGCGGCCCACCAGACGCGAGATGCGGCAACGAGCTTCCGGCAAGTCGCCTTGCCGTGCGGCGCTTTTTACCGCCCAGCCGTGGCTCAGAAGATCACGTAAGGCGAGCAGGGAGTAGAGCAAGAAAAGCTGAGCCGCAAAGGCGATCCAGCGATTCCAGCGTGCCAGAGCGATGATCAGCAAGGCCAGCCCACCGCACCACACGCCGGCCATCAGCAGAAGCAGCAGGATGCCGCCGAAGTAGCCGTCGAGCTTCAGAGCGCGCAGGAGCTTCTCGAATTGCGTCAGGGTCCAGCCCATCACGCGCACGGGATGAGCGGCGTATACGGGATCGCCGAAAATGAGATCCAGCGCCACCGCTCCGGCCAGAAGCGGCACCGCCGGACGCAGCACACTCAACTCCACTTCTTCGACCAGCCGAGCGCGATCGCTGCCAGGATCAGTTCTTTGGGGCGAGTGACGTCCACATTGATAAGGGCGGCGTGAAACTCCGGCCAGCGATCGAGCCTGCTGGCGAGGCTGGCAGCCAGAGACGCTGCCTGTTGGCGCAATGCCTCGTTTGCGGCACTGGCGGGAAAGGCTCCATAACGATGACGATCCAGGATGCTGGCCAAAGCAAAAGCGGCGGCGCAGACCAGGGGCTCGTACATCACGGCGTTGCGGTTTTTCTTGAGCAACTCCAACTCGCCGGGGTTGAGATAGGGGGCAATTTCCGGCAGAAAATCGTCTTCCTTCACGCCGTAGCGGCCGAGGGCATGAAACAGCCCGCGGGTATAGCTTGCTTCCAGCCCGTTATGCCAGCGAAGAGCTTCCAGGGTAGCGTCGCGAACCGCGGCGCCAACGTATTCTCCCAGCTTGGTGCCAGTGCTGGTGTAGCGGCGGGGCGAGTCTCCCTGCAAAGGCGCGGCAACGCAGAACTGGTCGGTGGTGGTTCCGGTGGCCGGCTCGTTGGAGTAGCGGCTGCGGACCGCCAGCTGTTGCAGGGCCGCCGTCTTGGCTTCCGTCATGGTGACCACCGCTCGCGCCAGGGCGCCTTCGGTCACCGGACAGCTCAGCAGCAACTCTATGTTGATGGTGCCGGCATACGCCGGCGCGTTGGCGGCTACTTCCACCGGTTCGCGCCAGGTGGCGGGATCGCCCGCGCAAGCGGCGTTGCCCTGCACGCCGGCGGTCACGACGGCAGTGACGAAGATCTCCTCATCGCCCCGCTGGATGACGGTTGCATAGTTCATGTTGGCAGCGGTTCCCATCGTGGCCACCGATTCCGGAGGCAGTCCCAGTTCGACGCAAACCGAGTGATGATACTTCTCCGGACCGAGCTTGGCCATGCAGGCGGCGCGTTCGTGATGTGCCGAGCCCTCGATGCTCTGATGATTCACCAGAAACTGTAGGCTCTCCGATTGGCCGCCATTGCAGGCTGACGTGCTCAAGACGCGATGGGGAACCCGTAGCTCGGTGAGCAGAAACCGGCCCGACCGGCGAAGGCAGAAGGCGGTACTGTCGATCAGCGTTTCCCAATGCATGGTTTCCTCGGAATTACCCTTGACCGGAGTGAGTTGGTTAAAGCTGAGGGATTTCCCTTCCCTGTCGGTCGGTGCGCCTGCAGCCCGGGCAACGCGAAAGAACGACCAGCGGCCGGTGAACGGCGGCCGCTGGTCAACTCAGGAAATCGAAACCTATCCCTGTTCGCCTCGCTGTGAGGCAGCGGGTGAGCAGTCGACAGCTCAGACAATAGCACCCGTTCCCTGCGACTTCAGTTTACGCGTGAACCGCGACCGCCTTCGCCGCCCTCGCCATGGCAGTGATGTGGGCAGGCGTGGTTCCACAGCAGCCACCGATGATGTTGGCGCCCGCTTCGATCAGCTCGGGGACGTAAGAGGCCATGAATTCCGGCGTCTCCTTGAATACGGTTTTGCCGTCTTCCATGACCGGCGGACCGGCGTTGGAGTGGACCAGAATCGGCGTGTCGGGAACGGCAGCGCGCATCTGGCGGGTGATCTCGATCATGTTGCGGATGCCATTGCCGCAGTTGGCGCCCACGATATCGGCTCCGGCGGCGACGGCGGCTTTCGCCGCGCGGTCCGGCTTCACACCCATCATGGTGCGGAAGCCCTTCGCACCCGCCTCGAAGGTGAAGGTGCAGATCACCGGCAGCTTGGTATTTTCCTTGGTCGCCTTGATAGCCTGCTCGGCCTCGACGACGGAGGACATGGTCTCGATGCAGATGGCATCGGCGCCGCCTTCGGCCAAGGCGACGACTTGCGCCTTGAAGGCGTCGTACAGCTCCTGCGGGGTGGTGTCACCGCCTTCGTCCACGACGATGTGGCCGGTGGGGCCGACCGACGCGGCTACGAAGCCCTTGTTGCCCATAACTTGTTTGGCCAGATTGGCGGCGGCGAAGTTAAATTCGCGTACCTTGTCGGCAAACTTGTAGCTCTTCAGCTTGAAGGACGTGGCGCCAAACGAATTGGTTTCCACCAGATCGGAACCGGCGCCGACGTAGGCTTCGGCGATTTCCTTGACTGCCTGGGGATGGCTGACGCACCAGGACTCGGGACACTCACCGGCTCCCAGGCCCTTGGCATGCAGGAAAGTGCCCATCGCCCCGTCGGAGATGAGAATCTCGCCCGCCTTGACCCGTTTCAGAAGATTGTTCACGATGCTTTCCTCCTTCGACTCTCGAATGTTGCTGCGACCGTGGGAAACTGCCCCAAATCCGTATGCGGAAGGAACAAAGCCTTGACGTAGCTGTCCATGTATCGCGGATTGGAGCTCAGATCGACATAGGTGATACGGGCGGCGACGTCCGCCAGACGGCGGCGATGCTCCCGCGACAGTAGCGCCATATAAGCGCCGGTAAGAGAAGAATTTCCGATATAGCAAAAGCGCTGGAGAGGCAGATCGGGCAGCATGCCGATGGAAACCGCGTCGGCAATGCGGATGTAGCGCCCGAACCCTCCGGCGATATAGACGCGCGCGATGGCGTCCCAGGTGAGGCCAACATTTTCCAGCACTAGCGAGCAGGCAGCGTAGATCGCGGCCTTGGTGCGGATGAGGTTTTCCAGGTCGGCTTCGGTGATCACCAGGTCCTTGCCGTTCAGCGTCTGATCAGCGGAAGCCAGCAGGAAAGCGCGACGGCCTTCGTGCTCCAACACACGCCCGGCACCGGGAGACTGGAAGAAGCGGCCGGAGCGGTCCACGATTTCCTGGCGGAAGAGTTCGCCGAGCAGCGAGATGAGCCCCGAGCCGCAGATGCCGGCCGGCTTGCCGCCGCCGATGACGGAGAATTCCAGGGATGTGGCGTCCTGGCCGATGGTGACACGCTCGATGGCGCCTTCCGAGGCGCGCATACCGCACTTGATTCCGGCTCCCTCAAAGGCGGGACCGGCCGAGCAGGCACAGGCGACCATCCAATCGGCGTTGCCGATGACAATCTCGCCATTGGTGCCGATGTCCATGAAGAGGAAGACATCCTGGTTGTTGCGCGGAAGATCGGTGCACAGCAGGCCGGAGGTAATGTCGCCGCCGACATAGCTACCCACGCCGGGTGCGCAGGCCACGATGGCTTCAGGATGGATGTGGAGGCCAACTTCCTGGGCGCGCAGCTCGGGGACGGAGTTAACGGTGGGAACGTAGGGCGACTCGCGAATGTAGCGTGGTGGCAGCCCCAGCAGGAGATGAGTCATGGTGGTGTTGCCCGCCAGGAACGCGGCGCGAATTTCGTGCGGTTCGATCTGGTTGGCGCGGGCCATCTGCTCAAGCAGGGTGTTGATGGTTTCCAGCACCAGGTCGCGCAGCTCTTGCAGGCGCTCGGGAGTTCGGGCGTAATCGATGCGGCTGATCACGTCGGCGCCGCGGCGGATCTGCAGGTTGTAGGAAGTCTGCGTGGCCAGCAGCGAACCGTCATCGAGATTGACCAGCTGCGCTGCTACCGTCGTGGTTCCGATGTCGACAGCCAAACCCAAAGGGTGAGCCGAGCTGTGGCCCGCTTCGACATCGCGAACCAGGAGCCCGGTTGCGTTTTCTTCGAGAGCAACCGTGACCTTTCCGCCGTCGGCACGGAGAGTAGCAGCCAGCTGGCGCAGTACGGGCAGGTTGCTGCCGGCGGGAAGGCCGCCATTGCCGCGATTGATTTCACGAATCAGGCGGCTCCAGTCGCTGTAGTGCTCCTCGATGGAGGCGGAAGAGACCGTGAGCCGTCGATGATGGTAGAGCGGGGACAGGTGACTGGTGTCAGGCAAAAGCGCCGGATCGATGAGCGAGAGACTGTCGCCCAGTACCCGCGTTCCCTGCTCCCGTTCGGGCAGATGTACCACAATGTCGGAGGTAACTTTGGTCCGGCAGGCGAGAACCGGAGTATCGCGGCCCTCCAGTTCCACCTTGCACAGACCACATACGCCTTCGCCCCCGCACGGCAACTCGAGCTCGAGGATACCCGCACGCAACGCTGCCTGGTGAATCAGCGTCCCTTCGGGCACCTGGGCCACGATATCGCCGGGCTGGAAACGAACCAATGGCATAGTCTCACCGCGCAGCTTGAATCTTCATGAACGAGCCAAGATCGGAGGCTTCGCCGGGACCGACCAGCACCTCCCAGCCGGGTAGGCCTTCCTCGATTTCGCCGCTGATTTGCGCGACGTAGCCGGGAATGATGATGCGGTGTTTGCCCTGCTCTCCGAGGCCGCTGGCTTTCACCGCATTGGCGACCTTTTCGCCGGAGAACTTGCCGGCCGCCCATCCCGTCAGCACGCTCATGCCTTCGGTGTCGACTACCAGCAGGTTCGCCGGAATGCCGGAATTCTCAATCTCGCCGGAAACCAGGAAGTAGGTCAGCGAGAAGTTGGTGGTCACCAGCACCGGAGAGTCCTTGCCGGTTTCGCCAATGGGGTAGACCTTGGGATCGACCTGGATTGGCTTCTGCGGGTCGGTGTAAATGTTCTGCCGCAGCATCATGAGAGGCAGCAGCAGCTCCAGCTTCATGCGGTCGAGCACGACGATGGAGCCGTACTTGCAGAGGAAGGTGGAGGCGTCGGCGACCACGGACGCGTTGTCGAGCTCGTTGACGAAGTTGATGATGGGATAGCCCAGCGGCTCGAACGAATTCTTCAGCGCCGCCTTGCGGATCAGGGTGTTGTACTGCAGCGTGGCCGCGGGATTGTCGGCCGGCAGGTCGAGGACGATCTCCTTCACGCCAAGCGAGGCCAGCTTGGTGGTGAGCGCTATCAGTTCGTCCAGGGTGGCGGCGCGGGCAACCAGCGGCGCGTTGTACTTCAGCGCCAGGGCTGCGATCGCGTCGGCGTTGGCTGGGGTAGCGGCATGGATCAGCGGCCGCTTCCCTTCCAGCTCTTTCAGCCCGGCTTCCAGCGCTTCCAGGTTAGTGCTGCGCAGGATGAGGCCCAGGCCGGTCGAGCCGGCCGCCGTCTTGACTAGATTGACGAAGGGCTTCACTTCCTCGCTGAAGTTGTCGACCAGCACCAGGTTGACCCTGAGTTGCTCGCCAACGCGCTCCAGACAATAGTCCCGCACCTCGGCGATCTGGTGGCCCAGCTCGGAGATGGGGTCGTTGTCGGCAAAGGCGATAGCGACGGCTGTGGGATGGACAAAGGTCTTGTCGTGGCGAAACATCACGGTCTCGTTGCCGATGAGAACTTCGTTCTCCGGCGGGCCGATCTTGACCAGCCGGATGGGCGGCTTCGAGGCCGCCCCGATGGTTTTGATGGCTTCTTCCGAAGCGTAGGGGCAGGCGGCCAGTTCGGCGTTCTTGGCGGCCAGCTTCATCGCGAAGGCCATGCAGGTGGGCACACCACATTCGCCGCAATTGGTTTTGGGCAGCAGCTTGAAGATCTGTAAACCAGTCATTGCCATTTTGTGGTCACCTCACTTACACATCATTTCGTCGATCTTGCGCTTCAGGGTACGAGCGGCCAGCGGGTGGTAAACCACCAGCAGGTCGGCTCCGGCGTTGAGATAGGTCATCGAGGTCGCGATTTCCAGCAGCGCTTCGCGTTGCTCTTCATCGCCCCACAGCGGGAAGTCCTGCCGCAAGGCCCGGCTCTCTTTGATCTTGGAAACTTCGAAGCCGGGGTTAACGATCATGGGCATGGCCAGCAGAGGATCGCCGGTAAAGGCCGAGGTCCGAATGCGCTCCATGACCGAGTAGGTGTACTCCAGCCCGTAGCCCAGAGCGCCGGTCAGCGGATCGACCAGGATTTGGTCGGCAGGCACGCCCATGGTCGTCAGCAGGATATTGAGCTGCTTGCACATGTTGACGTCGATGGGAGTTTGCGCCACCACGCAATGCTTGTAGGCCATGACGGTAGCGGCAATCGTCTTGTAGTTGTCGGTCTCCACCCAGTTGAGCAACAGGTTTTCGCCGGCGAAGGTGGAGGCGATGTGCTTCATGACGGCGTTGTTCTTTTCGTAGTGGCTGCAACCGGTCACGATCACCGGCACACCCACTGCGCCCAGAACGTCTTTGACGATGTTGCCTGCCGCTTCCGGCGAGAGATCGCCGTTGTCGGGATGGGTGGTCGCGAGACGGACGCTGATGATCTCGGCGCCCAGTTTCTCGACCAGGTGGCGGGCCATCGCCTTCGGGTCTTTCAGCAGATCGCCGTACTGATTGCGCAGGCAATCGGGATAGTTCTTGGGCGGCGAGTCGAGCACCTCCATGGCGATGACGGGCTTGTGTCCAAGATTGCCTTCGTAATGACGGAAGGGCAAAACCTCGGAGCCACCCAGCGTGACGGCTGAGGTACGGGTTCCGCTTCCGCCCAGGGTTACGGTGCGCACCGCGACGTTAGCTTTGTCGGGTGCGATGGTGACCGCCGTAGGCAGAACGATAGTGGCCGAGGTGATGGGGCGCTCGGCTGCCGGCGCCAGCGGAGTTTTGCTTCGTGCCGGTGCGGTGGCAACCAGATTGGGCGCGGTCGGCCCTCCCATGGAGACGGTGACCGGGCCGGTGGCGATCTCCTCTTCCGTCGGGAAGCAGGTCGGACATCCGTCAGCGATGGGTGGCGGAGCCGGTGGCATGGGTACGGCAGCAGCGGCGGCAGCGAACATGCCCGTCTGCATGAGCAGCATGTTGGCCCCGGCGTGCAGCAGGTGCATGGCGGTAGCAGCCTGGAGCGCCGCCATCTGTTGCATGGCGGTCATGCCAGGCTGAATCTCTGTCGGCGGCGGAGCATTACGCAGCTGTTCCAGCATGGCAATCAAGGCGCCGACCCCGTCGCCTTGCGGCGCTGGTCCAGCGGGCTTGCCGGCGGAAGGAGTTGCCGCTGCAGGTGTCGTGGTTGCGGTGGTGGCAGCGGCGACCGCAGGTTGTGCAGGAGTGATGGGTGGCGCAGCCGGAGGTTCGGCCACGGCTACCGCTGTATCCGACGTTGTGGTAGTAGTTGAACTTCCCGCCGAGGCCGAGGCCACGACTTGCCCGCCGCCGGCAGCCCGTGCCGCGTCGACCGCCGCGGCTTCCTCCGACGGAGTGGTAATCTCCCACATTGTCAGAGCCGGATGGTTTACCTTCTGCATGAAGGCCTGTACCGAAGCCACGTCGGTACCGCTGCTTTCATCGGCGATCAGGTCGGTGAAGTTCTCGATCCCGAAGGTCTTGCCCACTTTGTCAAGATCCTCGCGCAGAAAGTCTTTCAGCTCCTTCGGCATCCACACGATGCGCCGGTGTCCGCCTTCGGCGGAGATGAACTTGCGACTGGTGATATAGGCCTTGCCCACGCCGATGAAGCCCGGCACCTGTTGGCCGCCGCCGGCGGTGTTGGCCAGGGTGGAGAACTTCATGCCGGCCGGAGTCTCGCCCAGGTACTCGCGGTTGACGATCATGACGCCGTTGGCCTCGGGCATCAGGGCGACAATGGCTTCAAAGCAGCCGCAACTGGTCATGGGATCTTCCAGCAACGAGTAGGCATTGAAGCGCGCCAGAGTCTGCTTGGAGTTGGCATAGACGTAGTCGTTGATGTTGACCCACTGCCCGCGCACGGGATCGAGGCACTCGCCCTTGACCAGCGGCTGGTTGGGGCCGGTGGGATCGATCTCGAAGGCTGCCTTGCCGTCCAGCCAGTTGTAAGCGCCGCACAGGCCCAGACGCTCGGGGGTGATGACGCAGACATGGTTGGGAGCGAAGCTCTGGCAGAGCAGGCAGGAGTAGAAGGTGTCGACGCTTTCGTCGGTGAGCGACTCCATGCGCTGATTGCGGGCGCGATAGGAGTGACGGGCGACGTCGATCCGCTCCTCGACGTCTTTGGTGTTGGTAAAAATCTTGACCTGGACTTTGTCGACGATGGCGGGATAGTCGTTGAGGAGCTTGGCGTGCAGGATCTCGCCGAGATGGCGGATCTTGAAGCCCTTGTCCTTGGCCGCCTTGCTGATGCGGATCCAGTTGATGTCGCGCTGGCCCATGTGCCAGATGCCTTCGGCGCCATTGATCATGTGATGGATCTGGCGTTCGAGAATCGGCTCAAAGTCAGGCTGCATCTTGCGGCCGGCAACCTCCACCCAGATACCGATAGGCAGTGCGCCGCCGACTTCTTCCAGATCGTCGATTTCCGGACCGATCACTTCGATCTTGCCGTCTTCGACTTCGGTCAAATCGAGCGTGGTGGCATACTCGAAGCCCGGCGTCTTGTTGCCGCCGAACTCGACGTAGGTCTGCTCCTTGCGGATGCGCTCGCCTTCGAAGGCCGCGCCGAAGGCCACCGGGATGGGGACCTTCGCGACTTTGATCTTGCAGCCGCGAACTTCCAGGCACTTCTCCACGATGTGATCGATGGGCACGTTGGAGACGACATGCTCGTAGGTGCAGATGCCGGTGGGCAGGATCTGGGGAATGTCGGTATCGGCAATGGTCGGGAAGCCGTAACTGATGGCGCCCGCCGCCGCCGCGTACTTCTCTTCCGTAACCTCGCCCAGCGCCATGACAAAGGCGAAGGTGCGGTTCTTGTTGTACTTCAGGTTGCGCGCGTAATCGCCCGCCTTGACGCCGCCAAAGCTCAAGGCCACGCGGTTGGCAAAGCCCAGAGCGTAGATGGCGGCCGAGATCTCCTTGCCATAAGGAACCAGGCGAGTCTCCCAGCCCATTTCCACGCCCGCCTCGGCCAATTGCTCGGCGAAGGAGACGCCGTGGGTGTTGCCGGCGATGAAGACGTAGAGGTTCTTCTCCTGTAGCTCGCGGGCAATGCGCACCGCGTCTTCCACAGTTGGCGCAGCGCCCACCACGGCAGCAAAGCCGGGGGCCGAGCCATCCACGAACTCGACGCCGCGCTCGCGGATGATGACGTCATTGGCCGCACCCAGCCAGATGCCGTTGATGGGGTTGGGGCCGATCAGGTACTTGCAGGCCTCAATCATCTCGAAGGCAAACAGGGTGGCGATGCCCGCATCCAGAGTGTCGCCCAGGTAAGGCAGCCAGAGATTCTCGCTGGGCACCGGCGGCAACAGCCGGTTGCACTGGTCGAGAATCTTTTGCATGTCGGAGAGCTTGTCCACGCGCTCGCCGAGCAGTGAATAGATGACGGGCAGAGAATACGCCGTATCGGGGAATCCAACGGCGCAATCGGCGCCTTTGGCCGCCACGGCCTTTGCCAGGTAGTCTTCCGCGTCGCGCACGATCTGGTGAGCGCCGCGAATTGCCGATGACGAGATGATCTTGCTCATTGCAGTTCGCGCCTCGATTTCATGTCGTACATCTTGCGTTCTTTTTGCGTATTGATATGGAGCGCATCACGCTTTTTCTCGATGTGCGCCAGGATCTTGTCGGCGGCGATGACCGGGTCAGGCTCCCATTCGAAGCGTCCGCCGGTAATGTTCTCCATCTCGTTGCAGAGCATGTCATGAACGTTGTGACTGCCCTCAACGTAGAGCGGATGTCCGAGCACGACGTACAGACCGCTGGCCACAAAGTAGTGGCCGATGGCGACCGCCTTCTCGCTCATCCACTCCGGCGCGGCGCCGGCTACCGGCAGGTCGGAGAGATCTTCGCCTAGGCCGCCTTCGGCTACCAGGTTGGTGCATGCCATCAGGATGCGGCTGTTGTCCACGCACGAGCCCATGTGCAGCACAGGCGGGATGCCGACCGCCTCGCAGACTTCACGCAAGCTGTCGCCAGCCTGGGCCAGCGCGGCCTCCGGCGTCAGCAAGCCTGCCTTGGCGCAGGCGATTGCCGCGCACCCGGTTTGCAACACCAGCACATTACGCTTGATCAGTTCCCGGGCCAGAGTGACGTGGCCGTGATCGGAAACCACCTTGGGATTGCTGCATCCGATGATGCCCGCCACGCCGCGAATGCGGCCATCGATGATGGCGTCATTCAACGGACGGAAGGTGCTTCTGAAACGCCCGCCCAGCATGTGGAAGATGGTCTCGTTGGAGAAGCCGGCCACCAGTTCCATCGACTCGTCGGGAATGTGTACCCGTTCCTTATCGCGGTTTTCGAAATTGTCGATGGCCTTGCGAATCAGGTCACTGGCCTGCTGATAACCGTCGCGCGAATCGAAGGTGATTTGCTCGGCTTCAGCGGTGTGCGCGATCTCGGAGGTCGAGACCAGCTTGGTGTGGAAGCATTTGCTCACTTGCGCCAGCGAGGGCATCACACACTGCACATCGATCACCATGACTTCAACGGCGCCGGTGAGGATCGCCAGTTCCTGTTGCAGGAAGTTGCCCACGATGGGCAGCCCGTGACGCATCAGGACTTCGTTGGCGGTGCAGCAGATGCCGGCAACATTGATTCCCTCCGCGCCCTTGGACTTGGCGTACCCAATCAACTCCGGATCTCCAGCGGCCACGGCCAGCATCTCTGACAATGTGGGCTCGTGTCCGTGGACGATGATGTTGACTTTGTTTCCGGCCAGCACGCCCAGGTTCACCCGGCTGCGCACCGGTTTGGGGGTGCCAAAGAGGATGTCTGACACTGTGGTAGCGATGGCCGAGCCTACCCAGCCGTCGGCCAGGCTGCACTGCAGACCGGCCATGATCAGATGGCGATAGTCATGGTCGACGCCCATGTGGGTGCGGTGCATCAGTTCGACAACCGCCGAGTCGATGCCGTGGGGATTGAGGCGCAACTTAGTCCACAGCGCCTGGCGTTTTTCAGGCGCCAGCTTCAGCGTGGCATTCGGCTCCTCCGCCCAGGAGAATTGCGTAAAGAAAAAGTCTGCCAGTTCGTTGGCAATGGCCAGGTCGTCGCGGCCTTCGGTGGCAAGCTCAAAGAATTCTGCGGCTTCGTGCAGACGGCCCGAATCGACGATCTTGTAGTCGCCGCCCTTGCCTTGCGCCACCAGTTTCAGAGTGCGCACCAGCATGCGGCCATGATCGGAGTGAGCGGCGGTACCGGCGGCAATCTCACGCAACAGGTTGCGCGCGGTAATGGTATCGGCGTCGGCGCCACAGATGCCGAGATGAGCTTTGGGGGTGATGCGGCAGGGCCCCATGTGACACAGGCGGCAGCAAACGCCGTCGGTGCCGAACTTACATTGCGGGTGTTGCAGCGCGTAGCGGTCGAAGACCGTAGTTATTGCGGCTGCGCCCGCAATGTTCACCATATCGATGGTTGCCTGGTCTGACGATACCGGCCCGTCAGAGCCTTTTCGACCCGTGGTCGCCATCAGTTTTTCTCCTGTTGGTCTTTGAACAACTTGGCTAGTAAATCGTTCACGGCCATTCGCGCCGGCGCGTCCGGCGGGATGGTAGAAACCGGAACGCCGTCGGCATCGAGCGCGGCGACATCCTGGTCAAGCGGTATGCAGGCGAGCAAGGGGAGACCCGTAGCATGGACGGCAGCGGCCATCGAGGAGGACAAAATCCCTCCCGGGACGCGATTGACGATGAGCCCGCGTTGTTTGGCGGGCAAGTTAACTTCATCCGCCAGCGCGGAGATGCGTCCGGCGGTATGGATGCCGCGGACGGTGCAATCGGAAACGATTAACAGATAGTCGACCGCCAGCAGGGTGCGGCGCGAGATGTGTTCCAGGCCGGCTTCGCTGTCGATCACGATGTTCTTGTAGTTGCGCGCCAGCTTGTCGAGCACGTCGCGCAAGACATTGTTGGCGAAGCAGTAGCAGCCCTGGCCTTCGGGGCGGCCCATGACGATCAGGTCATAGCCCTGGTTTTCCACCAGCGCTTCCTGCACCCGCAGATCGAGAAACTCCTGCTTGGAGACGCCCTTCAGTTGGGTGGCTTCCTTGCGGGCGCTCTCGCGAATGCCGCCTACGGTAGCGTTGAAGCCTATGCCCAGAGCTTCGTTCAGATTGGCGTTGGAGTCGGCGTCCACGGCCAGAATCGGCGAGCCGCCGTTCTGGGCGAGCCACGCCAGGGTAAGGGCCGACAACGTAGTCTTTCCCACGCCGCCTTTTCCCGTCATTGCCAAAATCATGGCGAATCACCTTGGGCGGTGGATGTGTGATGAGGAGGCACGTTGTTGCGCACAGCGGACTACTTCACACACCCACCGCATTTCTGTTATGCCTTGCTTCCGGCAAGGGCCGGCGCGGCCACTTCCTGACGCAGCCTGGTGCTGAGCTCCTGCAAGGTCTTGAAGACCAGCTCGGCATCGGACACCGGCAGCGATCCGGTGCCGCACGACGGCGTAACAAACGCCTGCCGCAGGATGAGTTGCGTGTCCACCCCGGTCGCTTTGGCCAGGTCTCCCACCAGTTCGCAGAACTTCGCTTTCAGCGAGTCGACGGTCGCCGCCTGGATCTTGGCGCTATTGGTGGGCACGATTCCGAAAGCCAGACACTTGCCGGCTTTCAGGTACGTCTTCATCTGCTCGGGATACAGCAGAATGGTGTGGCCATAGTCGAAAGCGTCAAAGTTGATGATGTCGACGTTGGCATCGATCAGGATCGGCCACTCGGTATTGCCGCAGCAGTGGACGCCGGCCAGAGCTCCTTCGGCGTGAACCGCCTCGATCACCTCGCCCAGCTTGGCGACGGTGTCATCGCGGGTAACGCTGACATAGGTGGAGGAGCCAAAGGCCGACAGGATGGGCTCATCGACGAAGCAAATGATGTTCTGTGCGTAGGGTTTGAACTTCTGGATCTGCCAGCGGCACTTCATCGCCATGGCCTTCACCACCACGTCGACGAATTCCGGGTTGTAGAAAATCGCCCGCTTCTTCTCGTCAACGATGCTGAGGCCGACGCTGAGCGGTCCGGTGGTCTGCACTTTCACGAACGGACGGGTCCCGCCGGCGGCCTTCAGGGCTTCTTCCAATGCATAAATGCCCTTGGAGAATTCCGGGGTGATGCGGAAGGCCTCGAAGTCTTCGGCGCAGTATTTTTCGTAAAACTCGGCCAGATCGGCGCTGGTGTCGCCGGTCGTGTCGAAGTACATGCGGCCCTTTTCGCGATCGATGACGACGCGGGGGATGCCTTCGCTGTACTGGATCTCCATTTGTTCGTTAAGGCCGTTGGCCGGCAATTGCGGCCAGATCGGCGCGTTGGGGATACTCCGCAGGACGACCTGGACCGCCTGCTTTGCATCCTTGTGCGGCAGACTGCCGATGGCGGTAGCTAAGCAGCATGGCTCTACGCTCATAAAACGCTCTCTTTCTCTGTGCAGTACGATTGCAATTTTTTCTGAAGTTCGCGAAAGGGGTTGAGTAATTCGGGATAGCCGAGGTCGGCCAGCGCCCGGCCCTGGCGGTCGGCCCGGGCGATGCGTACGTCGAGGGGAATGGCGCCCAGCAAACATTCCTCTCCAAATTCGCCGGCGATCCAGCGGCTGTCCTCCTCCGGATCGGCGGTCTTGTTCAAGACCACGCCAAAGCGGCCGATGCCCAGGTCCGCCGACATGCGGCGAACGCGTTCGGCGGTTTCCACGCTGCGTTGGCCGGGCTCGACCACTGCCATCATCAGGTCCACACCCATGGCAGTGCCCCGGCCCAGGTGCTCGATGCCGGCTTCCATGTCGAGGATGACAACATCGCCCAGACGCAGCACCAGGTGGGAGACCAGGCTCTTCAGCAGCACGCTCTCCGGACAGGCGCAGCCTCCGGCGGCATGCTCGACCGCGCCCAGCACCAGCAGATCTACCCCGGCGTGACGGACGGCATAGTTCCCGGCGATGTCGGCGACGTCGGGATTGATCTTGAACATCTGGCCGAACTGACGGACCTTGGCCCCGGTGCGCTCTTCGATCAGCTTGCGTTCGGTGGAGATGGTGCGGATTTGGGAACGGAGCGAGGAAGGTAATCCAAGCGCAGAAGCGAGATTGGCATCGGGGTCGGCATCTACCGCTAAAACCCGGTGTCCATCGGCCGCGTAGAGTCTTGCCAGGGTTCCCGCGACGGTGGACTTTCCGACCCCGCCTTTGCCTGAGATCGCAATTTTCATGGTTCGGGCCTCGAGCGCGCAATGTGCAGCCCATTGCTCTTCCGTCCGCGGCGCGGCGCGGCGGGGGGATTTTTCTGGTGCGCCTGATCGCGAATTACCTGTTCCACGGCCAGCATGGCGAAGCCGACAATCTCCTCGGCCGAGCGCCGGGCCGCCAGCGGATTGCGAGCTTCAATGGCTTCTGTCAGCTTGCGGTATTGCTCCAGCTCCAGAGCCACGGAGGCGGGCAGCAGCAGGGTGTAGGAAAGAGCCACGCGGAAGGGATCGCGAATCGTGGTATTCAATTGCAGGAACAGCGGATTGTGCGAGGCGGCAATCACCGCGGTGTGATACTGCAGATCGGCTTCGACGGCAGCATCGAGATCCTGCGAGGCGACGATTTGCAGACGGCGTCCCAGGCACTGGCGGATAAGCACGATCTCTTCGTCGCTGGCGCGCAGTGCGGCAAAACCGGAGGCGATCGGCTCGATGGCGAGACGGACTTCGCAGAGGTCGTGGAGGAATCGCGGATCGGGTTTCAGGTTCGACTGCCAGGCGAGAATGTCGGGATCCAGCTGATTCCACTGGGCGCGCGGGCGCGAGCGCGTGCCGGAGCGCGGACGCACTTCGACCATTCCCTTGTCTTCCAGTACCTTGACGGCTTCGCGAAGAATGCTGCGGCTGACTCCCAGCTGTTTGCAGAGTTCGCCTTCGTTGGGAAAAACCAGCAGCTGCGCGTTGCGTTCGGATTTGATGACCTCGAGGGCGAGGGCTCGGGTTACACGGCTGTGCAGACTCTCGGTGGATTCGAGCTGCGCGAACGGGATTGCTGGGCCCTTCATTTCAGTCATATCATATGCTCAGTTTGGAAGTGTCCAAAGGGAAATCACGACTCGGCTGACAAGTATTCCGGCACTTCTCCCGAAACGGGAATAGCCCCGATTCATGGCAGACTCCAAGTAGGATTTCCAAACCCATGCAGCTGGATTTCGCAAACATTGTCAAGACCAAAAATTGAGCCGAGTAGCGAGAGGTACCGCAGGAGTATCGGGTCAGAAAGAGACTCGCAGCGAAAGCTGCTGCACGCGCGGCGTGGTGAGCGTCGCGCCGTAGACGCCGAAAGAGCCGCTGGTGGTGAGGTTCTGCAGGGAGTTCAGAGGGTTCACGTCAAAGCGCACCGAGTTGGTGACGTTGAAGACGTCCCAGGCGAACTGCAGTCCGGCGCGTTCGCTGAGCTTCCAGTTCTTGGCCAGGCGGGCATCGATTCCGAAGTAGCCGTCGCCGCGGAAGTTATTGCGCTGTCCGGCCTCGCCGGGATAAGGATTTTGCAGACTGGCCAATGCCGCGGCTGGATCAGAGAACACATTAGGAGCGCCGTTGGAGCCGATGGAAGTGCCCGTCTGGATGGGGCCGGTTTGGATCATGTTGCTCTTCTCCAGCCAATTGGTTCCCCATCCTGCTCCGCTGATAACGCTGAACGGCAGTCCGCTGGTCCAGCGGCCTACCCCTGAGAGTTGCCAGCTGCCAATGATACGGTCCAGCCCCTGGCTGACGTGCGAGCCCAGTAGCTTGCCTTTGCCGAATGGGAGGTCCACAACCCAGCTGGCGGTGATCAGGTGACGGATGTCGTAGTCGGAGGGGCCGTAGCTCAGCCCGGGATTCCAGGCATTCAGGATCGCACTGAAGCTACTGCCCACGCTGCTGCCGGTACTGGACGAGTACACGGTCCGCTCGTCGTCGGAGCCCATGTCCAGCGACTTGGAGTAGGTGTAGCTGAGCTCCATCTGCATGCCGTGGCTCATGGCGTGGCGCAATACCAGTTGGCCGCCGTTGTAGTTGCTGTCGCCGATCGAAGCCCAGCTATACATGCTGGCAAACTGCGTCGGCCAGAAGCGACCCGTTTTGCCGCCGCATCCCGGGTAGCACAGAATGTCGAGCGCATAGAGAGCGCCTGTTTCGTTGCCCAGATTGTATTTCCAGATGGAGTTGTAGATATTCTGGGTCGCGCTCGCGCCTCCGCCGGCGGCGTCCGGAAACATGTTCTCGAAGTACGGGATAGGCGCAACGTTGGTTTGGCCGGCATAGCCGTCCTTGGAAAGCTGCGTTGCGGCGGCGAAATAATCCTGGCCTGACTTGGGATCGACCAGATCGAGCGGCTGGGCCAGATCAATCTGCTGCAACTGATGCCGGCCGAAGCGCCCTAGATAGGCCGCCTCCAGCACGAATCCGTCGGGCAACTGGCGCTGCCAGGAGACATTCACGACGTGGGCGTAGGGCGTCTGCATCTGGCTATCGATGCCGTGCGTGATGGCGAAGCCGGTAGTCAGCGGGTCGGTGGGCGATAGCGCCGGATAGTTCACGGTCTGCTGCGGCGAGCCGGTGAGGTCGGGAATGTTATGGATGCCGGTAAAGCGCGGCGAAGTGTCAGGCGTCAGCACGTTGGTTGGATTGGTGATGCTGTCGCTCAGCCCGTAAGAGCCGTACTGATCGAAAAGATTGACGATGCTCTCGCCGAAGTGGTCGTAGTACTTACCGTAGCCGGCGCGCAGCACGCTATCGCCCGCATTGCCGAAAATCTTGTGCCAGAAGCTATGTCCCACATTGGGGGAGTAGGCAAATGCGAAGTGGGGAGCGAGATCGGCCTTGGGCATCGGCCAGTAGGGTGCGAGTCCGCGGGCCTGTCCCGAAGGCGTAAAGGAAATATAGGGCTGCACGCTGTTGCCCAGCGCCGCCTGCTGGCCGCGGGTTTCGAACCACTGATAGAGATTGGTGGTAGGGGCAACCTGCTGGCCGTTGACTTCGTAGGGAGTCTGCAACAAGCTGTGGCGTAGTCCGTAGCTGACGGTGAGGCTTGGCGTGATACGCCAGGAGTCCTGCGCGTAATACTCGAACTCGTTGTTCTTGAAGTCGCGGCTGATCATCGCTCCGCCGGGCAGCAGGCTGCCGGTTTGTCCGTTGGCCGAGACGCGATAGTTCGATTGCTGGGTCACGTAATCGAGCAGGCCCGCGAGATTTGTCATCGAGTAGTTATAAGAGCCGGCAAAGCTGTTATCGACCGAGGGAAATCCGAACACAGTGGGATCGAAGCTGCCGCCGACACCCACAATGCCGGCATCGACCAGAGCATACGAATTGGTGACCGCGGAATTGTAAGACAAGGCATTGCTCTGGTTCTGGTTGTGGATCAGCCGGTAGTTGGCGCCGAACTGAATGGTGTGGGGCCCTCTGGTCCAGGTGAGGTCATCGACCAGATTCTGCACCGGCACGGCGACGATGGTGGTTCGAGTCTGGGCGTTGATGGTGCTCATGCCGTAGAAATTCGCGTATGAGCCCTGTCCGATGCCGTAGCTGGCATAGCCCTGGCGAATGTAGCTGTAGCGCAGGCTGTTCATCAGGTTGGTGGAGATGGTGGAGTTGAGACCGACGGCCAGTCCCTTACTGTCGCTTGAATTGTTGGAACTGGCGGGCTGGCCGGGAAACTGCGGAACACCCAGGATGCTGTCATTCTGCAGATTTCCACGAATGAAGAGCCAGTTGCGATTGGACACCGCATAATCCATCCTCGCGATGTAGGTGTTCAAGGTGGCCGGGTCGGGCGCCGACCAGGTGTAGGAAGCAGTGTTTAGGCCATCACCAGCAGAGTAGCCGTTGGGCAGCGGATATTGCCGGAAGACCGCTAGCGAATGAGGGTCGACGCCCGGGCCCCAGGGGCAGGTGCCGCTGGCGGTACAGTTCGGATCCATGCTGGCGATTTGCGCCGGGCTCAGGGTGACGATCTGGGTTGTGCCGTTTTGCGTCGTGGGATACTTCATTTCCCCGGCGCGCAGCGACGCCGCAGGCACGATCATCGTCATCTGCTGGTTTTCGTCGATCTTCTCGCCCTCGTAGGTAGTGAAGAAGAACAGCTTGTTCTGCTTAATGGGACCGCCGAGCGAAGCCCCGTAGGTATCACGATCGAGTGTGCCGGGAACGTTGGGCAATCCCTGCGCCAGTTCCGCCTGCTTGTTGAACCAGTCGTTGGCGGGCGTGATCAGGTCGCGGGTTCGGCCATAGATGCTGCCGTGGAAATCGTTAGTCCCGCTCTTGGTCGCAATGTTGATCTGCGCTCCCGAGGAGCGGCCCGTGTCGGCGTTGAAACCGGTAGTGGTAACGCGGAACTCCTGCACCGAATCGAGCGTGGAGCGCAGCAGTCCGGTAAAGGCGTAGCCGCGTACTTGATCATTGTTATCCAGGCCGTCCAGAGTGGAGTTGTTCTGATCGGAGCGGGCGCCGGCAGCGCTGCCGCTGCGGCTGTCGTGGCTCTGATCGTTGTGCAGGCCGAGATACAGAACTCCCGGCTGCAGGCTGAGCAGGTCGGGGATGTCGCCCTCGACCGGAAGCGCCTGAATGGTTGCGCCGTCAAACACATCGCCCATGGTGGCGTCACTGGAGTTCAGAGCAAGCGCCTGGCCGCTCACGCTGACCGTAGTGGTGGCGGTTTCCAGCGCCAGCCGGAAGTCGAGGGTGGCCGGCTGGTTGATCAGCAGCTCAATCGATCTTGACTGCGCGGCAAATCCCGCGGCTTCGACGGTGAGCGTGAACTTGCCGGGAGAGAGCTGCTGAAACTGGTAGCCGCCGCGAGGGTCGGTGGTGCGGGTTTGGAGGAAACCGTTCTCAATGTTGACCAGCGAGACCTGCGCGCCAGAGATGACGGCTGCGGAAGGATCGGAGATTGTGCCGCGCAGTGAAGTGTTCGCCCCTTGTGCCGCGGCCAGTATCGGAAGCCACAAAAGCGCGGCGCCTAACACCGCTTTACCAACGAGAGCGAGACGAAACTTCAAGACCAATCCTTACCAGGCCTGCGCCACTCCATCCGAAGGTGGTGCGACACAGTACTGAGCTAATGTTGATTGCTCTACACAGAAGGCGCGGGCCAGATGTTCGGCGCGCAGAACGTCGGCGGCCGAGCCCGCAATCCACGCCGGTTCGGGAGTGAGAAGCAGGACAGACGAGAAATTTTCCGCCACCAGATTCAGATCATGAATGGCGGCGACGATGGTGATGCCGCGCTGGTTGAGCTGGCGCAGTAGGGCGACGAGTTCGATCTGGCGGCCGACGTCGAGGTGCTGGGTTGGCTCGTCGAGCAGCATGAGCTTGGCTTGCTGGGCCAGACCGATAGCGATCTTCACCCGCTGCCGCTCGCCTCCGGAGAGCTCGTTGTAAGGACGATGCCGCAACCGCATGACGTCCACCGCTTCCATCGCACTTTCCATCGCCTCGCCATCGCCGGGAGAACTTCCGCCCAGCAGCGGCTGATAGGGGACACGGCCTTGCGCGACAATCTCTTCCACGGTGAAGTTAAACGGGATGTGCAGCTCCTGCGGAACCAGCGCGACCGCGCGGGGCAGAGCTCTGCGTGACCATTCGGCAAGCAGTTCGCCTGCCAGCAGAACTTCCCCGCTGGCGGCGGGCAGCAGACGCGAGGCGAGCTTCAGCAGCGTAGTTTTGCCGACCCCGTTGGGGCCGATCAGCGCGACCATTTCTCCGGTCTCGACAGCGAAAGACATGCGGTCCAGCAGCAGACGCGGGCCGCGGGAAAAAGAGACATTGCGGAATTCCAGCATGGTGGAGATCATCAACGAGACTCCCGCGAACGATGGTTTAAGAGATAAAGAAACGCCGGCCCGCCTAGAAACGCGGTGAACACCCCCACCGGAATCTCGGTGGGCGCGAAGGCGGTGCGGGCAAAGGTATCGCAAAGGATCAGGAAGGTTGCCCCGCCCAGTGCGGCAGCGGGCAACAGGCGAACGTGGTTCGGTCCGATCAGGATGCGAAGAAAATGCGGCACTAGCAGTCCAACAAAACCGATGAGGCCGCCCAGCGAGACAGCCGCCGCCGTCAGCAGCGATCCAAGAATGACGGTGCCGATGCGAACCCGGCTGATGCTTATACCGAGTTGTGCGGCATACTCTTCGCCAAGAGCAAGCGTATTCAGCCGGCTGGCCACAGGCAACGCCAGCACAATGGAGATGGCGACAAGAGGAGTGATCAGTCCAAGCTGGCCCCAGGTGGGAATCCCGAGCTGTCCGTGCAGCCATGCGGCCAGCACGCGCAAGCCGGAGTTGGAAGCCTCCTCGTGCATTTCAAAGACGACCGTTGCTGCGTTCAGCATGGTACCGATGGCGAAGCCGGCGAGCAGCAACGTCTCCATGGCGAAGTGGCCGCCGGCCCGGGCCAGATACCACACCAGGATCATGGTCAGCACCGAGCCAACGAAGGCCAGCACCGCGGTGGCGCTAAAGCCGGCGAAGGAAAGCGTGGGAATGAGGAAGATGCCGACGGCGCCGCCTAATGCCGCGCCGCCCGAGGTTCCTAAGACGAAGGGATCAGCGAGCGGATTGCGAAACAAGCCCTGAAACAGCACACCGGTGGCGGAGAGCGCCGCCCCGACCAGGGCAGCCGCGAGTACACGTGGCAGACGCAGCCCGAAGATGATTTCGCCCGCCTGGCTCGCTCGCGAAGGATGCAGCAAGGCCCCGAGCACTTCGGAGATCGGCAGGCGAACCGCGCCCAGGCAGGTGGCGGCGACGATCGACAGCAACAGCGCCACCAGCAGCGCCAGGTTGAGGGTGCGGATGGAGATTCTGCTTTCCAGTTTGGGTTGGTCTCCCTTCGCTATAAGAGCGGGTCTTGCATGCGTCCCTGCTGCTGGATGCTCGGGCCATGCGGCCGGCGTCAACGCTGGCTCGGCCGCTGACTTCTTGCCTGCCCGGCGCTCGGTTCGCAGAGGACTCACGACATTGCTCCTGTGTCCACTGCGCGTTCGGTATCCGCCAAGGCATCTGGCGGACCGATCTGCCCCGGCAGATGCCACCGCCCGTCCTCGCGCCAAGTCGTCCAGCACGAGGTGTAGTCACACGCCGTCAGGTCCGCCACAGCACCGTTCGCACCGGCAACATCGCCCAGAAATGTTCGTATGACACCGGCATGGGTCACCACGGCAGCACAGCCGTTCTCCAGTTCGGCGGCGATGGCCGCCATGGCATGCTGAATTCGCCGCGAGAAATCGGCAAAATCCTCACCTCCGGGAGCTGGGATGGACGGATGGAGATCCAGCCAGCGCTGGGCGTATTCCGGGTCACGCGCCATCACCTGGTCCCAATCCAATCCCTCCCAGCTCCCGAAGGCGAGCTCATGGAGAAATTCGAGATACTGAACTTGCAGCCCGCGCGGTTGCGCAATCGACTCCGCCGTCTGACGCGCGCGTTGCAGGCCGCTGCTGAAAATGTGAGTGATCGGGTACGATTCGAGTTTGTCGTTCAGACCCGGCAGCTGCGCGACTCCTTCCCCGCTCAGCGGGGGATCGCTCGTGCCGCAAAACGTCCCCGCCATTGCCGTGCGCGCGTGGCGCACCAGGATCAGGGTGCTGCGCGAGCCGGAAGTCTTCGCCGTGCGGCTCATCGCCACACTCCACACAGATACACGGCGATCTCGGCCAGCTGATTGGTCGCGCCGAAGCAATCGCCGGTGATGCCGCCAATCTGCGAGCGATAGTACAAACCGCTGAGCAAGGTGATCAGGCTGACAGCGGCGATCGGAACCACGGCTTGCATGCGCAGCGCCCAGCCCGCGATGAGAAAGGCAATCAGCGATCCGATTACGGCTGAGGTGAGCGGAATCTTGTGCGCCAGCCGGGCTCCCAGGCCATCGCTGCGCGCCGAATTCATGAAAGCGCCCAGAGGCAAAGTGGTCCAGCGGCACAGAACGTGGGCCGTCAACAGGTACCAGGGGAAGCGTGCCGCCGGCATGGCCGCGAGCAATCCCCAACGTGCCAGCAAGGAGAGGCAGATCGCGAGCGTACCGAAGCTGCCAATGCGGCTGTCGTGCATGATCTCGAGCATGCGCTCACGTGTCCAGCCCCCACCCAGCGCGTCGGCGGTGTCGGCCAGCCCGTCCTCATGAAAGCCGCCGGTGATGACGACCAGATATGTAAGCACGATGACGGCGGTGATCATGGCCGGCAGATGCGAACGCAAGCCGCGCTCGATGGCGATAGCGCCGAGGGCGATCAGAGCTCCCACAATGGGGTAGAACTTGGCGCCGCCTAGAACCAGCTCGGGCTCGTAGCGAAAGGCGGGCATGGGAATGCGAGTCATGAACTGCACGGCCGCCGCGAATTCGCGCACAGTTCTCACGCTTCGCAAGCCTCGCTGACGCCGGCTGAGCCGAAGGTCGCCATCTCGTTATAGATTCGAACCGCGGACTCGATCAGCGGGAACGTCAGCACCGCGCCCGTGCCTTCGCCCAGCCGCATGTCGAGTTGCAACACGGGCTTTACGCCCATGGCTTCCAGCAGAACGCGATGTCCGGGCTCCTGCGACAGATGTCCGGCGATGATGCCGAAGCGGACGTCGGGTGCAATGGCGCAGGCTACGGCGGCTCCGGCGGTACAGATGAAGCCATCGATCACGACGGCGATACGCTTGGCCGCCGCGCCGAGAACCGCGCCGGTAATGGCTGCGATTTCCAGGCCGCCAACGCAGCGCAGGACTTCGAGGGCGTCGGGCTTCGAGGCCGTGAAATCTCCAAAGTGAAGGCACAGCGCTTTGTCGATGATCTGCGACTTGCGTATGCACCGAGGCTCATCCAAACCAGTTCCCCGCCCCGTCAGCTCCGACACCGGCTTGCCGGTTAGCGCCGCTGTGATTGCCGTAGCCGCGCTGGTATTGCCGATACCCATCTCGCCGAGAGCGATCAGGCTGCGGCCTTGCTGGCTGGCTTCGTTCGCCAGATCGATGCCCACCTGGAGCGCGGCATTCAGCTCGTCCACGGTCATGGCGGCTTCGCGGGCAAAGTTTCGAGTCGCGCGGCGCACCTTGCAATGCCGCAGGCCGACAGCGCCATTGAAGTCGGCGTCGACTCCCACATCGACTACCACAATGTCGGAGTTCGTCTGCCGCGCCAGAACGTTGATAGCAGCGCCGCCGCTGAGGAAGTTGTGCACCATTTGCGGCGTCACCTCGCGGGGATAGGCGCTGACGCCCTCGTCGGTGATGCCGTGATCGCCGGCAAAGACGTAGACCGCTTTGCCGGTGATCTTGGGAACTTCTTCCTCGCGCCAGGCGACATACTGCGCGGCCACGGCTTCCAGTTGACCGAGGCTGCCTAGCGGCTTGGTGAGCGAGTCCAGGTGTTGCTGCGCCTTCCGCTGGTATTGCACGTCGATGCCGCGAATACCGCCGATGGCTCGCTCCACTGCTGCCGTAAGCTTCACCGGCGCTCTCAGTTCAGCTTCCACGACTCGCCTCCAAAGGTGAACTTCATTCCCGCGCGAATGGTGAACGGCAGAGCGGGATAGCCGTATACCTCCTGATATTTCTGGTTGAGCACATTCTGCAGCGAGGTATAGGCGGTGATGTGTTTGGTGAGCTGATAGCTGCCGTAGAGATCGACTTTCTGATACGCCGAATCGAGATTGCGATTAGGCAGCAGCAGCGTGTTGCCAAATTCCGTGTCGATGAGGAAGGTGCTGTCGTCACGGCGGGAGACGAAGGTCCCCATGGCGGAGATGAACCAGCGGCGGCCGTTCCAATCGATTCCGGCAAAGCCGGTGTTGGGGGAAATGCGGAAGGGACGCGCGCCCACCAGCGGCGAGTAGGCTCCGATGGGAGTGTCGGGAAACAGCGGGTTGATGGCCGGCGCCAGTGCACTGCTGGCGAACGACTGCTGTACCACCGCGTCGGTGTAGGTCCAGCCGCCGCGCAAACTCACGGCGCGATTGACCTTGTACTGGAAGCCCACCTCGACTCCCTGAGCGCGATAGTTCAGGGTGTTGACCGCGGCTCCGAAGATGCCTTGCGCCTGCGCCACAGCCTCGGGTACGCCCAACTGCACCAGGTAGTCGGAGCCGACAAATTCGGCTTGATTGGTGAACTCGTTGTGGAAGTAAATCGCTGACAGCCGCGCTTTGCCGCCCAACAACTGCTGCTCGACTCCGCCGTCGTAAGTGCGCGAGTTCTCCGCCAGGAAAGGACGGACATGATATTGCGCGATCAGTTGCGAACCGTTGGGAACGACCGAGGTATTGCTCAACAGGCCATAGAGCGAATTGTTCTCGTAATAGATGCTGGGTTCTTTAATGCCCTTGGCGAAGTTGAAGGTCAGGCGCGTACCGCTGAACAGGCTGCTGCTGCCCGGGCGCTTCAGGTAGTAGGCGAGAGAGACGCGCGGCGTTCCCGCGACGCCGAACACGGCATTGTTCTCGATGCCGCCTCCGAGCGTGTAGAACAGCCGGCTCCACAGCCCGCCCTGGATTTCCATCATGTAGCTGAAGTTGTTGCGGTCGGTGGACTCGGTGCCGGTGAAGCCGTTATAGGTGAAGCCGCGCTCGTTGGTGTAGCGGAAGCCGAACAGCGCGGTCAGCTTTTCGTTGAAGCGGTAGTCGGTTTGCCCGTAGACGAAATCGGTGTTGGTAAGGTACGACGATTCCTCCGGGTAGGTGCCGGCGTACTGGTAGATCGCCTGACCGGGCAGCGGCAGCCCGGGCTCGGCCTGTGCGACCGCCGCGGGAGTGATGGTATAGCCGTTAGCGCCGCGCTGGTTGAGCGGCACTCCCATGTAATAGGAGGGAAAGCCGAGGCCGTAGGGATCGTAGGGAATGCCGGTAGGAGACCAGTCGTTATATTGCGAGCGCAGGCGAACCCCGCCGTATTGCAGCTGATTGTGCCAGCGCGTGGTGGCGCGATTGTCCAGCGTTGCGCCGAAAAATGTATTCCACTGGTCGTTGGCCGCGTCATCGGGAATGCCATAGGCGGCAATGGCGTTGGCGGAGTTGTATCCCGCCGCCGCGCGTTCGGCGGTCGTCCGCAAGGTAGTGTTCGGCGTGATCTGGAATCCCAGGTTGGCCAGATAAGCGTCGCGATGGAACTGGCTGTCGGGAGTGCTGTTCTGCGTTCCGTATCCCGAATAGCCGGCGAAATAGTCCAGGCGTTTCCAATATCCTCCGGCGCTGCCATCCTGGTGATAGGTGCCGAAGGTCCCACCGTCGGCGCCGTAGCTAAACAGCGGCAGAGGCGTATTACCCCGCTGGGTGGTGATGCTGACCACGCTGGCCAGCGCGTCCGAGCCGTAGAGCGCGCTATTGGGGCCGCGCTGAAACTCCATGCGATCGAATCCATCGGCCTGCAGGTAGGAAAAGTCCACCACGCCGCCAATGTCATTGATCGGAATGCCGTCGACCAGCACTTTGTTGGCGTCGTTCGGTCCGCCGCGAACGAACAGCGAGGACAGGCTGCCCATCTGGCCGGTCTGCACCACCTGTCCGCCCACTTGATCGCGCAACGTCTGCGCCGCGTCGATCCTGGTATCCAGATCGACGCTGTCGATAACGCTGATGGACGTGCCCGTCTGTGCCTCCGGCGTCTCCAGCCCGGTCGCGGTTACAACGATGTTCTGCGACACCACGGAAGGCGACAGCGTAAGGCTGATCTCGGTGTTGTGTCCGGGCTCGGCAAAGACCTCGCTGGTGGTAGAAGTAGCGAAGGTCTTGGCTTCGGCTCGTACCGAGAAGCGGCCGGTATGGTCGATCGTAAACTGGAATTTTCCGGCGCCGTCGGTGGTGGTGGTGCCGGCGTCTTTGCTGCCCTCGACGAGGGTTACGGTGGCTCCGGGAATAACCGCGCCTAAAGAATCGGCAACCGTCCCGGAAATCGACGGCTCAGCAGACCATGCCGGAGCCGAAATCAAAAGTATAAAAAGTACAGTAAGAATGCGCTGCACGAGTTCCCCCTCGGAAGTGCTGGGCGTCTTTCACAGGACCGGTCTCCTGACTCAGGACCCAACTGTCACCTTCCCGCTGGGCGCAGTGGTGAACGACAGTTGGTTGCTTGTCCATTACAGTTGCGGGGCAGTGGCGGAGTTTCACCGCGCTTCCCGTACATCCCGTGTTGTGGTTGTGGTTTTCCATGCCATCTCAATGAGACTGCACGGCGTGTATCTGCCGGGCTAAATCCTCCAGTCCATCGAACGCTACTGGAGCCGGAATCTGAACGCGATCGTCGACGATGATGATTCGTCCCTGTTGCACCGCAGCCAGCGAACTCCAGCCCGCGCTGCGCTGCATGTCCTTCAACCTGACCGGGCCGTCCTTCATGAGCAGGATGTAGTCCGGTTTGCGCGGCAGGATTGCCTCGACATTCATTTGCAGCCAGTCCTGCTTCACATCGTCGGTCACCGAACGCGCGCCGGCCGCCTCGATCATCTGCGTGATGAAGGCGTCCTTGCCCGCGGTAATCAGCGGATCCGTCGACAGGACCAGCAGCGCCGACGGCTTGTTCCCGCCTGCCGACTGCGCCCGAACCTTGGCTTCGCGCGCGCGCAAGGTGGCGACCAGCGCGGTGGCTGCCCGTTCGCGTCCCATGACGCGGCCCACGCTTTCGACGCTGCGATAGATATTCGAAATGTCGCCGGTGTTGAACAGAAACACCGGAATGCCGAGCCGCTGCAAACCCGCGATGGTCTCCGCGCCATTGAACTCCGGCAGGGCGAGGACCAGGTCGGGATGTAGCGCGACGATCCTCTCCAGCGAAGGATTGACCACAGCTCCGACGCTGGGCTTCTCCCGCGCGGCTTCCGACGGATACACGGTGTAGTCGGTGATGCCGACCAGATCGTCCGCAGCACCGAGGGCATAGACGGTGTTGGTAATGCTGGGCGATAGTGACACCACGCGGTGCACGTGATCGGGGACGGCCACCGAGCGGCCGGTTTCATCGCGTTCCACATGGGCGGCCCAGGCGTATGAGGTCAGCAAGAGCACCAGCGACAGCGAGCGCGTGAGTCTGCTCATGACGCCACCGCCTTCGCCTGCCGGCAATTCCGAACAAACTGGACCGCAGCCTGCGGGCTGGCTGCGAAGCTCAGGTGGATGTAGCTGGCCAGAATGTTGCCGGCGCAGTAGCCTTCGCGATTATCGGCTCCGGTGAGAACTTGCTGCGTGCGATAGCGGCGATCAAGATTCCCGGCGCGAATTACGTGCGAGTGATGGAAGCTATGGCCGCGCAAGCGAGTACCGCGCGGACCGATCAGGCAATCGTCGAGCACCTCGACTTCGGTATAGCCGAACCCGTCCAGCCGGTTCAGCATCTCGACCGAGAGCGGCAGGACCGCAGCCATCATATGACGACGGCCATCGCAGGTGGTCAGGTCCTCGGCGAGATACATCAGACCGCCACACTCGGCGTAAATTGGACCTCCGCCGGCCGCGAATTCGCGCAGCGACGCGAGGAAAGGCTGATTCTGCGCCAGTTCTTCGGCGAAGACTTCCGGATAGCCACCGCCCAGGTAAAGGCCATCGAGTTCCGGCGGAAGCGCAGCGTCCGAGAGCGGGCTGACAGCAATTAGTTCCGCGCCGGCCGCCCGCAAGGCATCCAGCGACGATTCGTAATAGAAGGAGAAAGCCTGGTCCCGGGCAACACCGATGCGCACTCGCTCGCCGCTCTTGTCGAGATCAACCGCAGCGGAAGCCTCGTCCGCAGCATTTTGCCGGATGTCACAACCAGCCAGCAGAAGATCGAGATCAATATAACGCTGGGCTGCATCCGCCAGCAGGTTCACCTGCTCCTGAGTCCAGGTC
>JBARGS010000306.1:0-2541 GCA_049798495.1 Candidatus Korobacteraceae bacterium
CCGCCGAGCGCACCATCGACGGTCCGCCGATATCGATGTTCTCGATAATGTCCTCGAACTCCACTCCCGGCTTGGCGGCGGTCTTCTCGAAGGCATAGAGGTTCACGACGACCATATCGATAGGCTCGATGCCATGCTCGCTGACCGCAGCGCGATGCTCGGCTTTGTTGCGCACGTGCAGAATGCCGCCATGTACTTTGGGATGAAGCGTCTTCACCCGCCCATCCAGCATCTCGGGGAAGCCGGTGAGTTCAGAGATATCTTTCACGGTGATGCCGGATTCGCGCAGCAGCTTTGCGGTGCCTCCCGTGGAGACCAGTTCCACGCCCATGGCTGCCAGCTTGCGCGCAAAATCGACCAGGCCAGTCTTATCCGTAACGCTTAGAATTGCTCTTTGAATCGTTCCCATACTTCCATCTTACAATTCTTTGCCGCCGTATCAGGCAACTCCGCCGGGCTTAGCCGCCTCAACTTGCGTAGAAGGTCGAACTATGTCAGGTCGGATTGCCATTGTGATTGCCGACGACCACGCTGTGCTGCGTGAATCATTGGCGGCGCTGTTGCAGTCGCAAGCGGACTTTGAGGTCGTGGGTGCTGCCGCCGACGGCGAGGAGGCCTTGCGCCTGGTGCGGGAACATCGTCCGCGGGTGCTGGTGCTCGATCTCTTCATGCCGCAGAGCGACGGCTTCGAGGTGCTGCGCACGCTGGACCGCGCCGGCGACCGCGTCGCTTCGGTCGTGTTGACCGGCTCGGAGAGCCAGAACGATTATGTACGGGTAGTGCGGCTGGGCGCGCGGGGCCTGGTGCTGAAGGGCGACGATCCGCGCAAGTTGTTTAATGCCATCCGAATTGTTGCGGAAGGCGAACTCGCCTTCTCGGATGAAATCGCCCGCAGCGTTCTGGACTCGATGGTCTCCGTCCAGGCCGCCATCCCCGCCTCGCTGGATCGCCTCTCAGAGCGCGAGCGGCAGATCTCCTACATGGTGGCACAGGGCATGCGCAACCGCGACATCGCCACCCAGCTCTGCATCAGCGAGAACACCGTGAAGCGCCACCTGCAAAGCATTTTCTCGAAGACCGGTTCACGCGACCGCTTGGAACTGGCGGTATTGACGCTCAGCAACATCGCCAAAGCCGCATAGAGATGCGCCAGGCACAAGGCAAAACGCAGGTTTGATCGATTCTACTTGGCGGCGTTGGCGGCCATCTTCTTGACCATCGCAATCACCAGCTTGCGATCGCTGTCGTTCAGATTAGGCGAGTAGCGGCGAATCTGGGTGAGGAAGCGAACTTCGTCCTCCGCCAGCTGCGGTGCGGCCTTGTTGCCATTGTCCCCCGCATTTTCACTGAAGAATCTTGCCAGCGGAAGATCCATCGCGGTCGCAATCTTCCCCAGGGTATCGAGAGACGGAATGGTATGTCCGTTCTCCACGCGCGAGAGATAGCAACGCAGAAGTCCGGTGCGTTTTTCGATATCGCCTTGGGACATGCCTTTTTGCAGACGAAAGTTACGTATGGTCTCGCCAATGTTCATGAGGGAATCGCGTCCTGGTTGGAACTGGCCATGGGGTTGACTGCATAGTAACCACAGGAGAGAAGACTGGCAAGTGAATTCTCGCAAAATGCGATTTTTCGCGGCAAAACTGCAAAGGCGAGGGATCGTCCGTTACGTTTGAGTAACTTCGGTGTGCAGAGGATTGCAGTTCGATGCAGGAAATCCTGCCGCCGAGGGCGCGGTCGCTAGCCAGCCCCCAACACCAGTTCCAAGTACACCAATCCGTCCACCGGCTCCAGCGGATCGGCGGTGACTTCGCGGAAGCCGAGCCTTTTATACAGCGCAACTGCGGCCTGCATCGTGGGCGGATGCGTATCCAGCCGCAACGCCGAATAGCCGAGCGTGCGCGCCTCCTGCAAAACGCGATCCATCAGCTTCTTGCCTACATTGCCGCCGCGAAATGGCGGCCGAACATACAAGCGTTTCATCTCGCACGCACCTTGCAAAGGAAAGGGACGCAGACCGACACACCCCACCGGCTGTCCTACCACCATCGCCAACAGCAGGCTGCCCTTCGGCGGAGCGTATACGCCTGGCAAACTGGCGAGCTCGTTGTCGAATCCACGCGAGCAATACTCCACCGGCAGCTGCGCGCGATATTCGGCAAACAGGTTGCGCACCTGCTCCATTTGCTCTTCAGTTGTGGCTTCTATGATCTCGCACACAGCGCAACAGTCCCATCCTCACCCCATCAAAATGCCGCCGTTCACATTCAGCACATGACCAGTGACGTAGCCCGCCTCTTCTGACGCGAGAAACTTAACGGCGTTAGCGACGTCCGTGTCACGGCCGGCACGACCCAGTGGAATGTTCTTCAGGATGTTCTCCTTCAGCGCGGCCGGCAGAACTTCCGTCATTGCCGTCTCGATGAAACCCGGCGACACCGCATTCACCGTGATGTTGCGCGAGCCAACCTCGCGCGCCACCGCTATGGTCAGCCCGATCAAGCCTGCCTTCGATGACGAGTAGTTCGCCTGCCCCACCTG
>JBARGS010000307.1:0-22549 GCA_049798495.1 Candidatus Korobacteraceae bacterium
GCTCAGAGCGTGATAGAGCGGCAGGACCGGGGCGGAGGTCAGAGGAATGGTCTGCTCCTGCGCCACCGCGAAAGCCGAGGGCAGCGCAAAAAACGCGGCGAAGAGCAAACTTGCAACCGAAATGGCACGCCCTGTCATGAAGCTATATTCAGGATGCTACGGAAGGTGGGGGCTTGTCATCTCCGGTGGGACGAACGGCAAGACTAATCGTGTACGGAGGCGGAGCCGGCATTCTCGGCAACGACAAGTTTCTCCTCCAGCACCGCAACGTGTTCCATCAGGCGATGGTCGTAGCCTTTGAAATTGCGCAGGCGGAACAGGAACTCGCCCAGCAGCAGCAGCCGGCAACAGACCACCACAATGAACACCAGCCCCAACGAAATATCCAGATGGGAGTGGAGCTGGCTGTAGGCCTCCACGTCACCGCGCGTCGCCTGGCGGAGGGAGATGATCTCCAGGAAAATGCCGCCCAGAAACAGTCCCATCAGAATTAACACAAAGACCAGGATGCGGAAGACGTAGACCAGTGTAGCGAAGGAATTGTTGTGGCACTCACAAAGATTGAACAGCTTGGAATTAACTGACAGGAGCCGGGCCTTCAGGATCCAGGTGCCAAGCCGCTGCGGTGGCAGCGAAAAAAAGTGCCGCAACGTGTCGGCGTAAAGCGCGACCAGCCCACTGGCCAGAACCAGTAGGACCTCCAGAAGAAGGGCATGGTCGTGGAGCCAATAGCCGATAGTACTCAACATTCTAGGCGAAACTATAACACGAAGGACGGCGGCCGTGCGGGAGGCGCAGGGCTGAAGAATCGCTGCCGATCGCCGATATCAGGGGTGAGGACCATACTCCGCGAGCCGCATGAACAGCAACCGTAAATTCCCTCGCTGCGGTCTGCCGATGCTGGGAATTCTCACCCTCGGCAGCCTGCTGAGTCTGGCGCTCCTGCTGGTAGTACGCGATCTGGAGGAGCGCAGAGCCCATGCGGACTTTGAGAATCTGGCCCAGATGCGGTTCGATGGCCTGGACGCGAACATCCGGCTGACCCTGAACAACCTGGCGGCGCTGGGAGATCTTTACAGTTCGTCGCATTCCGTCGAGCGGCCGGAATTTGCCGACTTCGCCTCTGGCCTTTTGCAGCGCGATAACGCCATCCAGGCACTGGAGTGGGCGCCATGGGTGAAGCAAGACGAGCGCGCCAGCTATGAACTCCGCACGCGCCGCGAGGGCCTCCCATCTTTCGAGTTTACCGAACGGGTAGCACAGGGAACGATGAGGCGGGAGCCCGAGCGCGCCGAGTATTTTCCCGTCTTCTATGTGGAACCACTGAGAGGCAACGAGCGGGCGGTAGGTTTCGATCTGGCGTCCAATGCGGCGCGGCGTGCGACCCTGATGCGCGCCGCTCTTACCGGCGAAATGGCTGCGACCGAGCCCTTGATCCTGGTCCAGGAAAAGAAAAACCAATATGGATTTCTGGTCTTCCGGCCGGCGTTGAAGAAGGGTGCGGCGCCGAATAACAGCCGGCAGCGGAGGCAGGCGCTCCTGGGGCTGGTTCTAGGAGTTTTTCGTATCGAAGACATTGTCAACCGCTCAGGTAGCTCGCAAAGTTCGTCGGGCAGTGTTTCCCTCGCCATCTTCGACGTGACGGTCGACTCCAAGCCGGTGCTCATGTTCCCCAAGGATAGCCATTTCAAAAGCGCCGCGGAGCTGCAGCACTTTTTGAGCATCCAGGCAGGCGTGGCTGCCGGCTGAACAGGCTACTGAAAAAATCGGGAAAGCAGTTCCTCGCGGGCTGAAGCCCGCTCGGAATAACAAAAATAAAAACGGCTTATCGGCACGACTGAAGTCGTGCCCTGATACAAAGCATCCGAAACCCGGGTTTTTAGCAGCCTGTTAAGCCCACTGAATCATAAAGGGGCATCGCTACACGCTGACCTGAAGCTCAGTTCTGGCAGCTTCGCTGCCTACAGTCCTGTGAGAATCGGGCTAGCTTTGCAGTTGATAGAAGACGGTGCGCAGGTAGCGTTGCGGCGTGAAGCTGGGACACAGCCCGGCCAGCGATTCCGTGCTGCCGATAATCAGGGCGCCGTCGCGCGCCAGGCATCGTGCGAAGCTGCGAAACATGCGGGTCCGGTCCGCTTCGGAGAAGTAGATTGCGACATTGCGGCACAAGATAATGTCGAATGGCACCGGGAAGGAGAAGGCTTCCAGCAGATTCATCTTGCGGAAGGTTGCCAGGGCCCGAATCTCGTCGCGGATCTTCCAGCCGGCTGTCTCGCGCGCGAAATACTTGCCCGTGATATTGGCCGGCAGCCCGCGTCCCATCTCAAGATCGCTGAAGTACCCGCGGCTGGCAGCCGCCACCGCACGGTTGGAGATGTCGGTACCGAGAATGCGGATGTCATATCCGTTGAAGCTTCCCAGCATTTCCTTGAGCACGATCCCGGTGGTGTAGACCTCCTGGCCGGTGGAGCAGGCCGCGCTCCAGATGCGAATGGAAAGCGGACGAACCCCCACCTTGCTGCGGCGATCGATCAACTCCGGCAGAAGCTTGTGCTGCAGCAGCTCGAAGGGAGCGGTATCGCGGAAGAAGGAGGTTTCGTTGGTGGTGATGGCATCGACAACTTTGCCACGCAAAGTATCGGAGAGGTCGGCCTTGAGCTTGTAAAACAATTCCGAAAAACCGTGCGCTCCGGTTTCGCGTAAAAGGCCGCTCAGACGGGTCTCCAGCAGATACGCCTTGGATTGATCGAGCACGATGCCGCAGGTGTCCTGAATGTAGCGCGACCAGAGCGTAACCTCCTCGTGGCTGATGGCCGCACTCATCGCCGCGGCCCGCCTACCAGGGTGGCGATGCGGTCGGCGATCATCCCCAGGGGAAGAACGTGATCCACCACTCCGGCTTCGATGGCCGCCTTGGGCATTCCAAAGACTACGCAACTGGCCTCATCCTGCGCGATCACCGTCGAGCCCGTACTCCTGAGAAGACGCAAGCCTGCGGTCCCGTCCTCGCCCATTCCGGTGAGGATCACCGCCAGCGCCTTGCCGGGAAAGTTCTGCGCCACCGAGCGGAACAGATAGTCCACCGCCGGGCGGCAACAGTTTTCCGGAGGATCTTCGGTTAATTGCAGCAGCTTCGTCCCAGCCGCACCCGCTACCAGACGCATGTGCTTTCCCCCGGGAGCCAGGTATGCGGTGTTGGGAACGACGGCTTCGTCCTGCTTGGCTTCCAGCACCGGTGCCGAGCTCTTGGCCGACAGATTCGTCGCCAGCACCTGGGTAAAAATCGGCGGCATGTGCTGCACGATCAAAATGGGGACGCCCAGCCCTCTGGGGAGCGCCGCCAGCAGAGTGGTCAAAGCCTTGGGGCCGCCGGTGGAGACGCCGATCACCACCAGTTCGGGCCTGCGGACAAGCTGCGGGGGAAAGTTGCTCGCAGAGGCGGCCGGTGGCGCGGCCGCTTCGGAGGGAAACGCAGGCGGCTTATCCGACAATGTAGGACGCGGCGCCGCCGCCGCTCCCGGGCGAAGGATGTTCTGCACCTCCACGCGGTGAGCCACGGCCCGCAGCCGCGGCGCAAGCTCGGCACGTATCGCCTTCCGGTTTTCCTCCAGGCTGGTGCCATCCGGCTTGGTGATGAAATCGAAGGCGCCATTTTGCAGGGCCTGCATGGTGAGCCGTCCGCCGCTCACGGTCACGCTGCTGACCACCAGCACCTTGACGTCCAACCCCGATTGCCGCAGCGCGTTCATGACCTCGATGCCGTTCATCCCCGGCATCTCGATGTCCAGGGTGATGAGGTCGGGGGCCAGCTCTCGCACCTTGGAAAGCACATTGGCTCCATTGGCGACACCGCCCACAACTTCGACTCCGGGAAGCGAACGCAGCGCTTCGGTCAGTATTTTCCGGTAAAAGAAAGAATCGTCAACCACCAGAACTTTAACTGCCATGGGGATGTCTCACCGCCGCCCCGGCACAGCGACCGAACTGCGCTCGCCGGGTTTGAGGATTGCGCTGTGATCGAGCAGCGTGACCAGTCCGCTGGGACAGCGATACACACCTCGCAGAGCGTCGGCCTGGAGGGCGCCGAGATTCGGCGGAGGCGGCGACATGTTCTGGGGTTGCAGGAACACCGTGTCATCCACGCGATCCACCAGCAGACCCACCAGCTCGCCTTCCGAGTCCACGATCAGAATCCGGCTCTCCGCTCCACGTTCGGCCTCGCCCAACTCCAGCCGGATTCCCAGATCGATGACCGTGACAATGCGGCCGCGCAGATTGCGGATCCCGACGATGCAAGGGGGAGCATGATGCACCGGAGTCACACTCCCCATCTGCACTACCTCCTGGATCTGCGCCGCGGGAATGCCAAACATGGGCGTTGCCCAGGTGAAAGACCGAAACCAGCAGAGCCTCTTCCATGCGTACTTCGTCCGACATGATGACCGTCCATTGCTCCGTGCTGCCGTGCACTCGTGCGTTCCGCCGCGACGTTCTATACGCTGAACTGCGCTACCAGAACCCGCAACTGCTCGGAGAGATGCGATAGTTCGACGGCGCTGGTCTGCACCTGCTGGCCGCCTTCGCGAATGCCGGCGGTGGCATGGTTCACGGTGGCGATGTCGCTGGCGATGGAGCGCGACACGGTGGACGTCTGGGCCACCTGGTCGTTGACCTCGCGCACCACGTTGGTTGCTTGCGCGATTTCTCCGGCGACATTCTTCGTCACCGTCGCCTGCTCTTCAATGGCCGCAGCCGTGCTGGCCACGGTGCTGCCGATCTCCTGGATCACGCCGGTGATGGTTTCAATGGTCTGCACCGCGTCGGCGGTCGAGTTCTGCACGCTGGCGATTTTGCTCTTGATGTCTTCGGTGGCTTCCGAGGTCTGCTTGGCCAGTTCCTTGATTTCGTTGGCCACCACGGCAAAGCCCTTGCCGGCGGTTCCGCGAAGGCCGCCAGCAGAACGTTGGTAACCTCGGCATTGGGGCGCAGCTTATGCGAACGGAGCATGTCGAGCACCGTCTCCGCCTTGTGCGCCAGCTCTTTTACCTTGTTCAGGCCGAGAAATCCGCTGCAACCTTTAATGGAGTGCGCGGCGCGGAAGACCTTGTTCACCAGCTCGGGGTCGGCAGCATCGCCGGCCTGTTCGATGGCCAGCAAGTCGGCCTCGATGGTGGCCAGGTGCTCCCGCGACTCGCTGATGAATCCCTGCAGGAGTTCATCGTCAAGCACGAGGCCGTCGTCACTCATAGTCCTGCTCCAGACCGGGACGCCCGCTGACATGTAGCCGCGACACCAGCCGCATGCTGCGCAGCAAGCGGAGAATTTCCGGCGAGGTATTCACCACCGCGATGTCGCCTTTCTTCTGGATCAGGCTGTTGCTGGCGGCGATCAGCAATCCTATGCCGCTGGAATCGACCATGGTGGTCTCCCCCAGATCGACGGTGAGTTTCTGGGCCCCGCCGTCGACTTCATGCTTCAGCGCCTGCTGCAGCTCCGGCACCATCACCGCCGTCAACCCTCCGTTGATGCTCACGTGGCAACTGCCATCCGTACATTTCACGCGATAGCTCGACATATCTCTGCTACCTTTCTTCTCTGGTGATATCGATCCACAGGGTTACCCGATTGCCTGTGGAGTTAAAACGCACGTGCCGGGCGTGGGTGCTGATCAGCAGCAGGCCCCGGCCGGTCGGCTGGGTTGCGCCCGGCCACGGCCGGCGACAGGCGCGGCGCCAGTCGAATCCCGGCCCGGGATCGGCGACTTGCAAGCAAATCCGCCTTCGACCCACGCGCATGGCAAAGCTCACCCGTCTCTCCGGATGCCCCCCATTGCCGTGGATAACGGCATTGTTGAGGCACTCGCGGACCACGATCTCCACTTCGAATCGCAACCGTTCCAGGTGCTGCTGCTCCAGCAGGCCGCGAACCAGCCCGCATACTCGCTCGATGGCCGACAAACGGGACGGAATCGACAACTGCAACCGGTTCCCCTGGCCACTCGTCCGCGTCCTCCCCATCGTCATCGTCGCTGTTTGCATCTCTGTTGGCCGCCGATCCGCTAAATGTCCACGCCCAGCAACACAATATCGTCCTGACAGCAGCCGGCCGAGGCATACTCCTCGACCGCTTCATGCACGGCTTGCACGAGCGGCAGATCCCTGCCGTAACTCAGCACATCCTGCAATCCGCCCATTCCGCCTTCGCGGGTGTCGGTGGTATCGATCAGGCCGTCGGAGTACAGGAATAGCCGGTCACCCGTAGCGACAGCCAGCTCCCTGCAATCGAAGACCGCATCCTGATAGGCGCCTACCACATCGCCTTCTCCCGCGACGACGACTGGCTCACTGCGATCCGCCCGCAGCAGGATAGCGGGAGGATGAGCGGCGTTGACCAGGGAAAGCCGCCTGCTGGCCCGATTCAGCCGCGCATAGATGATGGTGAAGAAAACGCCTGGCGGCAGGATGCGCAGCAGGGCGCTGTTGACCAGGTGCAGCACCTCGCGCGGCGAGTTGACCGCATTCGAGTATTCGCACAGCAGCGTCTTCAGCGCCGCCGTCCAGAAGGATGCGCCCAGGTCGTGGCCGCTGGCGTCGGCCACCACGTAATCGATGACGTTCTCGGCGACCGGAATCACGTCGTAGAAATCTCCGCCGGCCTTCAAGACCTGAACGAAGGACACCTGAAAGCGGGCTTCCGGGATGTCTTCCGCGCGCGGCATGAAAGCTTCCTGCGCCGCTGCCAGCTTCTGAATGCGCTGCGCCTGCAACTCGGCCAACGCCTCATAGCCGCGCTTCAGCCGGATATGGGTCCGCACCCGGGCAATGACTTCGCGCACCGCCAGCGGCTTGGTGATGTAGTCCACGCCCCCGGCGTCGAAGCCGGCAACCTTGATGGCCAGCTCTTCGTGGTCGGAGATGAAGATCACCGGAATCTGCGACATTCCCGACTCCATCTGCAACTGGCGGCAGATCTCGATGCCGCTGCCATCGGGCAGCGAAACGTCCAGCAGAATCAGGTCGGGAGTGTGCTCGCGAATCTTCTGCATCACTCCTTCGCCATCGTGGGCGATGGCGGCGCGGAAGCCGATCTGGGCCAGGGCGCCTTCGATGATTTGCGTCGTGACCATGTCGTCGTCGGCCACCAGGACCAGCGGCCGCTTCTCCTGACGCTGAGCCAGAGTGCGGCTGATCACCAGCGACGCTGCCAGGGAAGAGGAATCGTTTGGCTCCGCGTTTGCGGCTTCCATGTTTTGAGTCACACCTGGTCCCCGAAGGTCAGCTTTGCCGCCCGCCTGTTAGGGGCTCACCGATTGCATCGGCAGGCCAAGCGAGCAACTTGAGGACGAGCGGAGAAGATGTCGCTGGCGAGGCTGCCTAGACCGGCAGTGCGGGGTGGGTCTCCTTCACCGCAGATGGGACGGGAGCGATCGCGGAGCGGGAGGACAGAAAACGGTTGACGGCCAGCCGCAAGCTGGCGAGCTTGCGTTGTAGCTGCGCTGCTGCTTCGGCCAGCGCACGGGAATCGCCCGAGTGGGCTGCCGTTTCCAGAGCCACAGCGGCATGATAGGCGCGGGTTCCTCCGATGGTGCCGGCCGAGGTCTTCAGTTTGTGCGCAGTTCGCGCCACGGCTTCCACATCGCCCGCCGCAAGATCCTGCCGGATTCGCGGCTCCAGTTCCTTGCAGTCCTCGAGAAACAACTCGCACAGCTCGGTCAGCACCCGCTGATCGCCGCCACTGTGCTCCAGACCGGTAGCCATATCGAAGACCGCCGCATCCTGAGCCGGACGAGCAACCGCGGCGGCACCTGCGCCTACATTGCCGGCGGCCGGTGTGCTGTACTGATAGACAATGTGTAACAGCTCCTGCTTCTGCACCGGCTTGGCAACGTAGGCGTCCATGCCGGCCTCCAAACAGCGTTCACGATCGCCCTTCAGGGCATGGGCGGTCAGGGCGATGATGGGCACATGCTTTCCCGTCTCGCGCTCGCGGGTGCGGATCAGGCGCGTGGCCTCCAGCCCGTCGAGGTTCGGCATCTGCACATCCATCAGGATGACGTCGAACTCCTCTTCCTCGCTGATCGCTACCGCCCCCTCGCCATCCCCTACCACCGTTACTGTGTGGCCTTCCTTCTCCAGCAGGCGCACCAGCAGGCGCTGGTTGACGCGGTTGTCCTCGGCGGCCAGAATACGCAACCCGCTGCGGCGCTCGCCTTCAGCCAGCATCCGCTCCTGTTCCGGCGCGGTGAAGGTGTCCTGCTCCTGCAGCACCCGGGTAATCACGTTGAGCAGTTCGCCGCGCCGAATGGGCTTAATGACGTAGGCGGAAACGCCCAGCTCGCGGCAGCGGGTAATGTCTCCGGGACGCAATCCCGCGCTCAACATCAGCACCGTCGCTCCGGCCAGCTTGGGGTTGCGCTTGATGCACTCCGCCAGCTGGAAGCCATCCATGCCCGGCATGTTTCCGTCGATCAGCACCAGCCGGTAAGGGGCATTGGCGCTGGCCGCGGCTTCCATCGCCGACAGGCCGCGCAGCGCACTCTCCACCGAATCCGGCTTCATGCCCCAGCGGCCCAGCATTCCGGTCAGAATCTTGCGTTGGGTCAGGTTGTCGTCGACGATGAGCGTGGTTACGCCCTGAAGAAACGCCGGCACCGTCAGGCACTCGGGCGGACCCGCCTTCAACGGCACCACGACATGGAACTCGCTGCCCTGGCCGGGCTCGCTGACCACCCAGATCTGGCCGCCCATCAACCGCACCAGGCGCGAAGTAATCGCTAATCCCAAACCCGTGCCACCGTAGCGGCGAGTGTGGGAAGAGTCTGCCTGGGAGAAGGCTTCGAAGATGATGGTCTGCTTCTCAGCGGGGATGCCGATGCCGGTATCGCGCACCAGCACATGGATCATATCGGGCCCGCGGTCGGGTGCGGTATCCAGGAGCACCACCACCTCGCCGCGATCGGTGAACTTGATCGCGTTGGCCACCAGGTTGACCAGGATCTGCCGCAGCCGGTGGGCATCGCCAACCAGGACCTCGGGTACCGCCGGCCGGATATCGTACACCAGCTCCAGTCCCTTCTGGTGGGCGCGGATGGCAATACCCTTCAGGGTCGAGCCAACCACTTCATGAACGTTGAACTCGAACGAGTCCAGCTCCAGTTTGCCGACTTCGATCTTGGAGAAGTCGAGGATGTCGTTGATGATCGACAACAGCGACTCGGCCGACAGCTTCACGGTGGAAAGATATTCGCGCTGCTCCGGCGTCAGGTTGGTTTCCAGCGCCAGTTCGGTCATGCCGATAACGCCATTCATCGGAGTGCGGATTTCATGGCTCATGTTGGCCAGAAATTCGCTCTTGGTGCGATTGGCGATCTCGGCTTCCTCTTTGGCATGGGCCAACTGCTCGTTGATCTGCTGGCCCCGGGCAAGCTCTCCGGCCAAAGTAGCGTTGGTAAGCTGCAGATCTTTCTCGCGCCGCTGAATCTCATCCAGCATGGTGTTGCAGCAGGTCCCCAGCTGGGCGATCTCGTCCGTACCCGAGGCAGCGACGCGCGCCGTAAAGTTGTGGTCGTGAGTGACGTTCTGCATTACCCGGGTCAGTTCGGAGAGCGGAGCGGAAAGCTTACGCTGCAGGAGCGCCCCCGAGACGTAGCCGACGGCCAGCGAGAGCACCAGCAGCCCCGCAGCCAGTTCCAGCAGCCGGCGGCGACGCTGCTCAAGGCTTTGCTGATCGGAGATGAGGCACAGCGTACCCACCGCCTCGCCATTGCGAAATACGGGATGGATGGCGACCGAGAACGACTCCCAAACCGGTTGCCTGCCCGGCAAACTCCCCGGGCACATCAGCGGCGACCGGACATGTTCATAATGAGCGAACAACTGCGAAGACACCTGGTAGAGACAGGCCGCCACGATCGAAGGCTCGGCGCGCAACGCCCCCAGCACCTGGCTGGCCGCGGGTGGATCGTTGAAGCTCAGCGCCGCCGTCGAGTTCTGACCCACTACATCGGCCAGGGTGGTCAGTCGTTCTCGCTGCTCCTGCCGCGAACGCACATGATCGAATAGCAGAAAAGCCGAGGTCAGGGTACACAGCGCCAGACTGCTGGCCGCCAATACCACCGAGGTCATCTTTCCGGCGAAGCTGTGGCCCCCAAACACGAACATCTCAAGCCCTCAGCTTTCCCGGAAAAAGTTCAGGAGTGCACCCGTGAATGGCGCCGTCCGGCACGGGGAACGGCGGAGGCCGCCTCCCGCCTTCGCAGCAGGGAGTTGGGACGGGACCCATCGTCCGCGAGGCAAATCTCCGACGGTCGAGGATGAAACTCCTCATGGCCTGCTCATCGGCGCCATGGGGAGATGACTTTAGGTGCGAAGAAAGGCAAACGGGCGGTGAGTGGCGAACTTATACGCGAGTGCTGCGCTTTCCGCGGCACTCGCATACCAGGACTAAGCCTGAAGCAGGGGCTCGTTGCGTATTGGAGACACTATTGCTTCCCCGGACTTACGGACCTGCCACCGCGTGGTCTGCTTGGTAAGAGTCATGCGGAAGAAGGTGGCCACCCCGCGTGCCAGGGTTTCATCCCTGGGATCGGCATGGCAGATGGAGTCGATACCGAGCTGAGGCCCTGGAGCCAGCCAGCCGTCCGTAATCAGAATGATCGGCGTCTGGGGCGCGATCAGCTTCAGTTCGGCGCCGACCAGGCTGCCATCGCACACTCCGTCGTGGAGAATCATGACTATGTCGGCGGACACCTGGGCGAGCAATTCCTTGGCATCCTCGGGCGTGCGCCCCACCAGAAGCTGAAAGCCAGCCGCCAGTAGCGCGGAGATGAAGACAGCGTATGTGTCTACTTGGTCGCAGAGTAGCAGGAGGGTCAATCTGGCACTCATTCCACCAACCTTTCGAGGCCAGAAAAATTCGGTGTACTCAAGCGACGAGGCGAGATAACCCCGCTGCACGAATACACAGTGCACTGAACCTGGGAACAGCATGCTAGGCGCGTGTGCGGAATCTTCTTAGATTCCAGCCGACACGTCAAGGAAGAAATGGCGCCCTTACCTCAAGTCATAATGCTTTCTTGCCGAAATACTCTGTTGTCAAAATTTGTTGAAAAACAACCCGAGTATTTCGACACAGGGGAAGAGCCTGGCATCGGAGCCGCCATTTGCTCCAGTCCTCGTAGACAACCTAGACCGCCCTCGTCTTGTCTGGTGGTTGGGATAGATTGGAAACCGATCGGCGCCGCAGATTGCGACACACCGTCAGCTCTCCCGAGCGCGTAAGTTCGTATTCGAAATCGCGGAGAGCATGGCGAAAGACCTGCTCGCAATCGCTGCCGTGCAGTTCGATACAGATGTTGCGGACCTGCGGCAGCCATAAGGCGGAGCTTTCCTCGAAGAGTTGTAGTTCGCTGCCTTCAATATCGACCTTCAACAAATCGATCTCATGGGCACCCGCCAGCTCCAACAGGCTGGGGATATCCCATCCTTCCACGGTAGCCGCTTCGTCCCGGTTGCGGCATTCGCGCACCTGAGTGGCCCATTCCCGGCCATCCTCTGAGTTTCCTCGCACCAGCGCCAAGCGGGAACGTCTCGGCCAAGCCGCACCCAGAACAAGGCGTGCCCGGTTTCCATAAGGAACAAGGTTCTGCCGGCAGACTTCGAAGTTGCCGGGATCAGGTTCGACGGCGACAACGGTGGCAGATGGAAACAGGCTTAGAAAATAGGCGCTGGCGTAGCCAACGTTGGCGCCAAGGTCGAGGATCAAGCGGGACGGCGAGATATCTTGCAGGCTGGCGTACCCGTTCAGGTTGAAAATCTGGTTAAAGACGAGGATGTCGCTCGACTCTCCCAGGCGGGCGATCACGGGATGCTTTGCCTGACGCGGCCAGATTTTCAGAATTGCCGGCACGCGAAATCCCATCGCCAGCCTGGCGCGGTAGCCAACCCACGTACACGCGGCTCGCCACCCGACAGGCTTCACCCAATTGCGGAAGAACCTGCCGACGCTTTGAATGAGACTCACGACCCGGCCCATGCTCCGAATGTACGCCAGACTGCCAACGTCCCGCATCTTGTTCGCGGCCGAACGGCAGCGTCCGCAGACGAACACAGCCACACTCGCTCAGCGTCCTGATTCCTTCACCAGGCGTTCATAACGAAGAGCTTGCGCGATCCGATTCTGGAGGAAGGATTGCTCCCCGTCTCCCTTGGTACTTATAGGGACGATGATGCGCAGCCTTACCGACGACCTCCGTTACGCGGTTCGCCAGATAACGAAATCGCCGGGATTTGCGGCGGTAGCGATCATTACACTTGCCTTAGCCATCGGCGCCAATACGGCGGTTTTCAGTGTGATCGACGCAGTCATGCTGCGGCCTTTGCCTTACGATCACCCCGAGCGGCTCATCGAGGCGCAGTCCGTCAACACGCACAACCCCTCGCCGGGCGCCATCTCCTATCCCGATTTTTTCGATTGGCGCGCTCAGAATCGCACCCTCGAACATCTTGTTTCCTATCACGATGGTCAGTACACCCTGATCGGGACGGCATCGCCTGCGCATGTGGATTCCGAAATCACCTCCTGGGACCTGCTGCCAACTCTGGGCGTTGGCCCCGAGCTTGGCCGCGGATTCACCGCAGATGAGGAAAAGCGCGGCTCGCGCGTCATCCTGATCAGCCATGCGCTGTGGCAGTCGCAGTTTGGCGGCGACAAGTCGATCCTCGGCCGCAGTGTCAACTTGAGCGGCAACCTTTACACCATCATTGGCGTCATGCCGGCCAGCTTCCGCTTTCCCGTGACTGAACCTCAAATCGGTGTCTGGACAACCCTGGCGGATGATGATGATCCCAACGATCTTCACCCTGCGATCACCAACCGCGGCTCCCATTTTCTGGCCGTCTTCGGACGGCTCAAACCTGGCGTGACCGTGGAACAGGCCAACCAGGACCTGAATACAATCGCCCACAACCTGGCGAAACAATACCCCGTTACCAACTGGCGGCACGATGCGGCCCGGGCGCAGGACGAACTTTCCTCCCTGGTCGGAGACACGCGGACAGCACTGCTGATTGTCCTGGGGGCCGTCGCTCTGGTCCTGCTGATCGCCTGCGGCAATATTGCCAACCTACTGCTGGCGCGCATGCGGGAACGTCAACGTGAGATCGCGATGCGTTCTGCGCTGGGTGCGGGCCGCGCCCGGCTGGTGCGGCAACTCTTGGTGGAGAGCCTGGCGCTGAGCGCCGCCGGCGGAGTGGTGGGATGTGGCCTGGCATATCTCTGCACTCCCGCCATCCTTTCGCTGATTGGAGACAGCATTCCCCGCGCGCTCAACGCCGGGGTCGATCTGCGTGTGCTGGGATTCGCCATGGGCGTGGCCTTTGCCGCGGGAATTGTCTTCGGTATCGTGCCTGCCCTCACGGCCTCCCGCTCCGACCTGGTTTCAAATCTGAAAGAGGGTTCCAGGACGGAGATGTCGGGTCGCGACTGGCTGCGCTCCTCCCTCATTGTGGGACAGGTGGCGCTGGGCCTGGTGTTGACCGCCGGAGCCGGGCTGCTGCTGACCAGCTTCTTACATTTGCGGAATGGCGACGTGGGCTTCGATCCTGATCACCTGCTGACACTCTTCTTCGAAACGCCCGACTCGCACTACCGCCAGACGCGGCCGCAGTTCTATCGTCCCTACTTTGAGAAAGTGCGAGCGCTGCCCGGCGTGCAGGCGGCGGGCGGCACCATGATACTGCCCATGAGCGACGATCGCGCGGTCGTCACTTTCGAAGATCCCGAGCATCCCGTGCCCGAAGGGCAACAGCCCAGCGCCGATATATCTCCCGTGTCGCCGGAATATTTCAATGCCATGCGAATCCCATTGCTCGAGGGACGCGACTTCAGCGATCGCGACGACATGAACGCCCCTCCGGTGATGATCGTGAACCAAGTGTTCGCGCAGAAATTCTTCCCCGGCGAGAACGTGGTAGGCAAGAAGCTGAAGCCCGGCGCGGGCAACGGAACGCCGGGAGGACCGCCGTGGCGTGAGATCGTGGGGGTGGTTGGCAATATCAAGCTGCGGCCAACCCAGCGGGAGATGAATCCGGCAATGTATCTGTCCGCGGCGCAGATGCCTACCTGGTGTTGTCTGTATACGGTGGTGCGTTCGTCGGTTGATCCGCTCAGCCTGGAACCCAGCATGCGGCAGATCGTCTCTTCGCTGGACAAGGATATTCCTGTGACCGAAGTCCGCACCATGCGAGACCTGATGTTCCGCGAGCTGGCGCAGCCGCGCTTCGCCATGGCGCTGCTCGGCGCTTTTGCCGGGCTGGCTCTTGTTCTGACGGTGGTCGGACTCTATGGCGTGATGATGTACTCGGTGACGCGCCGCACCCGCGAGATCGGTGTGCGCATGGCGCTGGGCGCGCGTCGTCCGGCGGTGCTGCGGATGATCCTGCGCGATGCCGGCAGATTGCTGGCAATAGGGGTGGGGAGCGGATTGCTGGCCACGTTACTTGCGGCTTCACTGCTGCGGAGCATGTTGTACGGCACAGGCTCGCGCAATCCATTCGTCCTGGGCGCGGTATGCCTCATTGTGGGAGTTGCAGGCTTGATCGCAGCCTATATCCCGGCCTTGCGTGCCGCATCCATCGAGCCCATGGAAGCTTTGCGAACGGAATAGTGTCGCCAGCTTCACGCCGACAGAGCTAAGTCGGCCAGCTCGCCGATATCCGCAACTTCCATATCCGCCTGCACGTCGATGAGCTTGCTTGCAGCCGCTGCCTTGCCTTTCCGCCGGTTCACCCACACGGTCGCGATTCCCAACTCCCTGGCGGGCCCCACATCGTGGTATAAGCTTTCGGCTACATGTAGCAGCCGCTCGCGCGGGATGCCGATGCGCTCCAGCAGCACCTCAAAATTCCTATGCGACGGCTTGTAGCTGCCCACCTGCTGCGCCGTCACAACCACATCGAACGGCGCCTCCAGCTTGCAGGCCGAGTGCGCAAACAGATCATCGTCGATGTTAGAGAGGATCGCGAGTTTGTAGCGGGAATGCAGCCGTTGCAAGCCCGGAACGGTATCGGCAAACGGCTGCCAGTGGCGAATCGAATCCGCCAGACCCGCCGCCTCGGCATCGTTTACCTCAAAGCGCAGCTCGCGTGCGAAGTCGCGTACCACGTCGGCGAGCACCTCACGATAGCTGCGGTATTCACCCGATTGCTCGCGCGGCTCGAACTGAGAATACAGGTTGAGAATCGCGGCGTCATCGATTTTGCAACTCCTACTCTGTAGGAGAGGCCGCAAGTAGCCAAGGATCCCGGACTCCCAAGCGATCAGGGTGCCGTAGCAATCGAACGACAGCCATTCAAATTGCAGCAAATCAAGCACGCTTTGAGTCACTCCCTTGTTGCTACCCTTAATACGCTTGCACATCCGTGCGCACCGGGGCGTTGCCAAGCTGGGCAAACCAGGTATTGCCCGGTCCTACGAGATCCAGAAGCAAAACATAATGACCCGGTGCCTCCGGCGCACGGACAACCAGCTTCATAACGGCCGTCTCTCCCCAAAAGTAATCCTGCTGGAAAGGAGTACGGCGTCCATCGTCGGGAAGCGGCTGGCCATCACGTTCCCATCGATAACCAACATCGATATCGCCGAGGGGATCCGTGGGGACGAGTGGCGCCGGCCAAACATTGCGGCCCAGATTCTGAAATGCGACCGAAACATCAAAGGTCTGACTATGCAGAACTGCCAAGGGAGTGCTGATCAGAACGCCGGCGTACCGATTTTCCTGGAGGTTAAGGTTCTCACCGGTCTTGAGGATCACAATCCTGACGTCGCCATCAAGGAAGCTCTGAATTGGCCTCGCGCCCTGCCGGTCGATCGCCTGAAACAACAATTGCTTCTCGTCATGGGAGGTCACGATGGAGTAGTACACCAGGTCGACGGGAGTTTCCGGGCTGGCGGTGCGCGCCTGCTCCACTTTCAGCGGCTCTCGCACATAATTCAACCACGTCCACGAAAGCTCCGCCGAATGCGGCAGCGGGGCAAGAATGGTGGCCGAAGGAAAGTTGCTGGCTAGATAGTTTGCCGCCCGCCCTTCGGCTCGCACCAGCCGGCGGTAGAGCAACGTTTCTTCCAGATTGCCTCGTCGAGGGTTCTTGCCATCGTACCAGTGGGTGTGCAGGTTCCAACCCATCGCAACGCATACCAACAGCCACATCCAGGTCACGCCGCTGGCGGCAAGAAAGCGCACCGCCAGCAGGAAAAGCGGAATCATCAGCACCAACAGATAGCGGCCGAGCAGGATCACACCCGTGGTTGCGGTGATAATGGGAAGGAAAATAAACGTGCCAACCATCAGGATCAGAAACAACAACGCCGATTTTCTGCCGCCCAGACGCTCACAAGCACGGGGAACCCAGGATTGCACTTCAGCTCTCCGGTTAAGCAGCATCAGCGAAACCAGCGCCAGTCCGCCGGCGAAGGAGAGAATCGTGAATGGCAGGCGCCAAGGATACAAGAATGCTTTCTCTACATAGACACGAAGGTGGCTGACCGACAGCGACATGCTTCTCTGGCCGATCTTCCAGTAGGCCGGATCGGAAATGAAATAGCCGTATGCCAGACGATGAAAGACGAGCCACGCGGCCAGCGTCAAGCCCGGTACGACATACCAGAACAACGCGCGCGGACCGCGCCGCCAACGTAGAAGCACCGCAATTGCTATCAGGCAACACAAGAAAATATCGACAGGAATGTAGGTCAACGCCGCCAGAGAACCGGCAAACGCAAACTTGCGGGGCTCGTCGACCAATAAGTAGTAAATCGCTGCTGCTGCCAGTGCCGCGGCCGGTACCGCGGGATAAATGGTGCCACTCTCCGCCAGGAACAACGGGTCCAGCAGAATCAGAAACGCTCCCACCAGGCCGGCCAGGGATCCACCAAGCCAAACTCCGATGCGATATGCGTACAACAACATGAGAAACGAAAGCGCGAAGGCAACGAAATGGGGCCACCACGCTGGAGTACTTCCCATCACCAGCCATCCCAATGCGTACAGCTCCTCGGTCAAGACAGGATGGCCGGGGTCAGGAAAATCCTTCATCGCCGGATTCATGTGACCATGGAGAATCCTGTTGGCTACGTCAGCGGGATAGCTGGAATCCCAATAGTAGGGATCGTGGAAAGTAGGCCGTTCCAGGATGAAGAAAACAACCGCGAGTAACAGGAGGGCAAGAAAATCCCGCGCCCGCCAACGGAGATCCGGCGCAGAAATTTGCCCTCGGGTGGAAGCGGAAGCTGGAATAACTTCGGTATTCATGAACAGAAGCTGGTTGCGAGGGCGGAGATGGAAGGTCGTACCATGCTGCCAGTGATGCTAACAGAAGCCGAAGCGTGGCCGCGCGCGGCTGGATGGCGAAAACCTACCGCTGGGAAACCGGGCGCCGCTTAATTAGGTTTGGGCGTCACTTTGTGGGCGGCGAACTTGCGCTCCAGCGCCTCCATCGGCGACATTTTTTCTGCTTCACCATTCGCATTGGCCGCGTCGGGGCCCGGCACATGGTTGTTCTCGCTGCCGTTGTCTGGCTCTTCGGAAGAGTGGTTCGCTGCCACAACGACCGGCGCAGCTGCCGCTTGCTTCGGCGTCTCCACGATGCGCGATGCCGCGAGTCCCTTCTCCAGAAACTTGCGCGTGTTCAGCAATGGTCGTCCCAGCGAAGGATTGTAGCTGGCCCAGGGTGTCTCCAGATCTGCCTCGCGCTCGAATTGCGCGCGCATGCTCTCCATCTTTGAGTCGAGATCGTCGAGGTAATGCAGCATCAACGCCTCGGGAAACATGGGCAGCTTGGGCGATCCGAATTCGTACTGGCCGTGGTGGCTGATGATCATGTGCTCCAGCAGGATCTTCAGTTCCTCGGGGAAGCCGGGAACGCGCGCGATCTTTTCGTGCAGCATTTCAAGCTCGATGATCATGTGCCCCAGGAGTTGACCCTTGGTGGTGTAGGCGATCGAACGCTGATAGGTGAGCTCGTGCAGCTTTCCGATGTCGTGCAGGAAGGCGCCGCTGAGCAGGAGATCGCGATTGACCTGGGGATAATTGCGCGCCGCCAGATCGCACACATTGAAAAGCGACAGAACGTGATCGAGCAAGCCGCCGACGAAGGCATGGTGCAGCGTCTTGGCCGCGGGCGCGTTCTTATAGGCGACGACGATTGCCTGGTCCGCGAGGAATTCGTTCAACAGCGTCTTCAGCCAGGGATTCTCAAAGCTGGCGACAAAATCGCACAGGGTGCGCCAGAGCTGCTCGACATCCTTGGAGGTCTTGGGCAGGTAATCGGCATAGTCGATTTCGGTGTCGCCCAGCTTGCGCATCTTGTGGATGGTCATTTGCCAGCGGCCGTTGTACTTGTGGATGACGCCCTTGACCTTGACGAAGTCGTCCTGCTCGAAGGCGGTGAGCGCGTCTTGCACGTTGTCCCACATGTTCGCCTGGAGCTGGCCGCTGCGGTCGGCCAGAACCACCGACAGATAGAGCTCGCCATTCTTCTTCGACTTGACCTGTTTGACCGCTACGACAAACAGCGAGGTGATGGTCTGGTTCTCTTGCCGGGCGCAATCGCAGATGTAGAAGTCTTTCATTCGGAGCCTTGGCTTGCGGTGAAACAGCGCGACACAAGCTGATCGCTAATGGTATCGCAGCTAAAGAGCAGTGGATAGTGGTTAGTGGATGGTGGATAGTAAAGACCACACGTTGGCATACTCAAATGGGTTCTCGACAGGAGCTTCTCCGTGAACTCTGCTTCCGAGTTCCGCGCGCGAAATCACCCCATGGCCGGCGCTTCGGTTCGGAGCTGGTTGCTAATTGCCAGTTGCTCGTTGCTAGAACAGCCCCAGCTTCTTCTTTTTCTTATCTTTCGCGGGCTTGCCTGTGTCGGAGCTTGCGGTGGTGAAGACGGGTTGGGTTTCGTTGGGGCTGGCGCCGGTATCGATGTAGCCCGGCTTAATGTCGATGTAGGCCTCCTCGCGCAGCTTGGTGAGATAGTCGCGCAGAGCGGGCTGCATTTTCGACATGTAGATCTGTTCTTGAATCTGAGTTTCAACTTCCTTCAACCCGGGCACCCCGGCCGTCTGATGTTCGCTGACCTTCAAGATCACGAAGCCCTGCTTGGTCTGGATGGGCTTGGTGTATTGTCCGGGTTGCAAGTCAAAGACCTGCGCCTCATACTCCTTCGACAACGTGCCGCGTTTGAAGTACTCCAGATCGCCACCAGCGGCAGAGGTCGGGCCATTGGAGTACTGCTTGGCCAAGTCTTCGAATTTCGCGCCCTTCGTCAACATCTCGTAAACCTGATTAGCCTTGGCTTGGGCCTGCGCCACCATCTCGGGGCTGGGCGCTTCCGGCAGTGCCGTCTCGCCTTTTTCCGTCTTCACTTGATCCGCGGGCTTTTGGGTGGAAATCAGGATCTCGCTCAACCGCACCTGTTCGGGCCGGTCCATGTCCGCCTTGTGCTGGTCGTAATACTGCTGGACCTCCTGGCTCGACACTGCGAGGTGGCCACCGACCTCCTGGCTGATCACCCGCTGGGTGATGATGTTGTTCTTCATGTTCTGTTTGAAGTCTTCAAACGAGATGCCCTGTGCCTGGGCCGCTTTCTCCATGTCTTCCATGGACTCGGCGTGCATTTGTTTGCGCAGCTCGTCCAGCTTCTTCACCAGTTCGGCGTCGGCGCTGATCCCCAGATCCTGTGCCTTCTGCAGCAGGAGTTGCTGATCGATTAGATCGCGCAGCATGTCCTTTTCGTGATCCTTGGCGTCCTGGTCCGCCGTGGCCGGATTCTCCTGGCGCAGCTCGGCCATGAGTTGCTCGCGGGCGTGCCGCATGTCGGCGCGCGTGATGATGCTGTTGTTGACGCGGGCGATGATCTCCTCGACCACCGTATCGCTGGGGGCGGCTTGGGCTATCAGCAGGGGAGCGCCGAAAAGAATGACAGCTAAGAAGGCGGAGAGTCTCTTCATCAAATACCTGGCCGGACTGCCTACCACGGGAATGCCCGGCTTCCCATCAAGATTGCTCTTACAGTTCATGTTATTTTACCGCGTTCCGCGGCTCTCGTGCCCGCAAAAGAGCTGTGGGGTGATGAGAAAGAAATTCCTTACAACCCGAGATCCTGCTCTTGGGCGAGAAAAACGCTCCCGTGACTCTGCCGCGCTTGCAGTTGCGCTAAGTATTCCGCGCGCTGATGGCGATTCGGCCTTCGCATCGGTCGAATTCGCGAGCTGGCGCCCCCGACTTAGGGTTGTCGGGATTTGAGGCGTGCTGCTTGTTCCTGGTAAAAAACCGCCTTATTAGTGTCGCCCAGCGCCCTCCAGGCGTTCGCCCTGGCCTGCGCCAGTCGGAAGTCGAACACTCCGTTGTCGGCGGGCTTCATGTTCCAGAAAGCGCTGCTACTTGCCTTGTCGAACGCGGCAACGGCGTCTTCCGCTTGTCCGTTGCCCAGATAAAGATTTCCTACATTCATCCATCGCAGCCAAGGTGTGGCAGAGTATCGGGCGGCGTGTTGCTCGGCGTCAATCGCTTCGGCTGTCCGTCCCCGCTTGCGGTAGAACTCGGCCAGCGAACCCCAAGTCGCGTCGCTGGGACTTACCGCGATGGCAGCACGGTATTCTTGCTCGGCATCGCCAAACCGTCCCTCGGCGGATAGCAGGTTGGCGCGCAACCAGTGCAGGAAGGCGCTGTCGGGAAAGATGGCGAGCCCCTTGTCGGTTGCGGCCAGGGCCTCTGCCTTGCGACCCAAGGCGTCCAAGACTGCGGCAGAATTTGCCCAGGTGTTGAATGCGTCAGCACGACTCACACCGGGCGCTGGGGAAGGCAGTGGCGCGGTCGCACAGCTCAACGGAAAACGTTGTATCAGCTCTTCCGTCTCGGGACGGCGGCGTACGAACACGGCTGACACCTCGTCCAAGTAAACCAACTGCCAAGTCTTGCTGTTGCAGAAATCCGGCAACCGGACGAACTGAACTCCCTGATAGCGCGCCACCGGCAGCAGAACGGTATTGATGTTGTAGCGGCTGACCTCGTCTTGCCATAGTTCAGAATCCGGCGGGCTCTGCCGTAACTCGATTTCGTGCTGAATACGTTCCAGCCCGAAGGGAATACCGCGGCCGTCCATATAGTCGCGGCGCTGAGGACCGAGCCGCCAGCTCACATAACCGCCCTCGGTGTAGATGTTGAACAGCTCCCCGGGAAGATGCTCTCGCTCGATGAAATCCGCCGCACGTTGTGGGAACCACCATCCCAGTCCCGCGCCGAAGGTGCTTTCCTCGATGGTTCGCAGGTAATAACGATTGGTAACCAGATCGAAGCAGCGCACAAACGTCAGCGCCAACAGCACTGCCGACACTGTAATCGCCAAGATCGACCCGATTCGTTTCCTTTGTTCCCAGGAATGCGGCATTACCTCGGAGAGAATGTATCCGCCGACGACCGCCACAACGCAGGCAAATACCGCGTCCATACGGACGTAGCGCACCGCCGGCACCGCCGCTCCCAGCAAAAGGATTCCGGCTCCGGGACGTCCCGACAGCAACGCGATCGCACCGGTTACAACCGCAATCAGCAGCAGCAGGTAGATCGTTCCGCTCGGGTCCCGTAACTGCGGAAGCGCGCTGCTGATGACATTCCAATGGACGGGAACGCTTTGCCACTCAGCGAACCATTGCTGATGCCCGGGCAAAGCGCGCTGCTGCCGGATCAGCGCGCGGTAGATATTCCAGCCCCAGGGATTCGCGAGTGTAGCCAGCACCGTTGCTATCAGCCATCCGGATGCCCGCCGCAGACGCTCCACCGCGGCCCGACGACGCTCGGGCCCGAAGAGCGACTCCAGCGCCTCTGTCGCTACATACCATCCAAGAAGCGCGAGCCCCGAGGCGAAGCCCAAATGCAGATTGACCCACGCCATCATGAGCAAGGGCAGCAACCACAAGCGGGCCTGGCCGGTCTGATAGTTCTCCCACAAGAGCGAAAGAAAGGCGGCGAAGAGGACCACCGTAAACATGTCAGCGCGGGGAGCGGTTCGCCAGGCGATGAGCGGCACGGCGAAGATGGCGATTGCGGCGCTGACGGCCGAACCTCGGCGAAGCAACAACGCTACCGTACCGCAGCATGTCGCGGCTCCCATCCAGGAAAGCAGGGCGAAGCCGCCCAGCAGATAGGCTCCGTAGAAAAGCAGACCCGCGCCCACGGGATAGATCCAATTGCCTTGCGCAATGTAGGAGAAGGCTTCGACCGGAGGCGCATGATGATGCTGGACCACCCAGCGCCCGGTAGCCAACTGCCAGCCGAGATCGTAATCCTTGATCGTGCGCAGCCCGGAGAGAAAGGCATAGATCAGAGCGGCAGCCGCCAGAACATAGAACAATTTTCGTTGCAGGGAAGATCGATCAACCGTGGCCGGGCGCCACGTCGTCGTGGCAGGCACGACGGGCATCGAGTCTGCCGGCACAATAAAGGATGAGACAGAGGGCCGGAAAAAGGGCCGGAAACGCGGCGGCATACAGAAGA
>JBARGS010000308.1:0-16380 GCA_049798495.1 Candidatus Korobacteraceae bacterium
TTAACTGCGCCCATCGTTTCGGCCCTAGCTCGCTCAAGCCATACCACGAGGAGGAGGAAGCCATGCCCCGCCAGAATCAGCGCAGCAAATTCATCGTCCGCGAAATCTCCCGGCTAGTCGTGATCGCTTTGGTCATCGGAGCCGTCTCCGCTCTGGCGCAGAGTCCTGTTCCATCGCCGGGTTCAGTTCCACCAACGGCTCGGCAGGCTGCAACCATCCCGGCAGTCGCGTCCCGCCTGTCCCGTCCGGGAGCGTCGCGAGGACCAGCAAGCAAACATTCGTCGATGCAATGCTCCCAGATGCGTCCCGGTTCCCCGCAGGATGACCAGATCGTTTATGAGAATGGACCGGTCAACGGGCAGGTCGACGCCTGGACCCTCAACTTCGGCTTCGTTACCACCAACAGCATCCAGGTCAATACCAGCGTCACGGCTCTGAATTTCTACGCGTGGATCATCCCGGGCGACACGATTTCGAATGTTCAGGTTTCCATCGGTTCGGCGCCTTACGGCTCCGACCTGTTTAATGGCGTCGTCAGCCTGACTCAGGCGAACTGCTCTTCGAACCAGTTTGGCTACAATGTCTGCGTCGAGTCCGGCGCCATCCCGAATGGTCCAACCCTCGCCGGCGACGCCTGGATCACTCTGCAGAACGCCAACGTACCCAGCGGCGATCCGGTGTACTGGGATGAGAACTCCGGCGTTGGCTGTCATTCGCCCGGCTGCCCCTCGCAGGCCCAGGAAAACACCATCGGCACCATTCCCTCCGAGGCCTTCACCATCCTGGGAGCCGCCACGACCATTACCGGACCGCCGCCTCCTCCGCCGTGCTTTCACCCGGAGCAGGAACTCCAGGTAATTCATGACTTCACGCCAAGCGAGGGAGGAGAGTCTGGCGTGACCATCGACAAAGCAGGTAATCTCTATGGTCTCTTTGGCGGCGACTATGGCGCCGGCGGGGTGTATGAGCTCGCATCGAGAGGGCAAGACTGGTTATTTACTCCTCTATACAGTTTTGCAGGAGGCAGCAACGGGAGCAGTCCCTCTCTGGTCATTGTCGGTCCCGACGGCGGCCTCTATGGCTCGGCTTATGGCGGCATACAAAATTGCGGCCAAGATGGAAATTCCTATTGTGGCCTGATCTTCAGACTGAGGCCGTCACCGGTTGCTTGCCCCACGGTTTTGTGCGGGTGGAGAGAGGAGGTGCTGTATCGTTTCAGTGGAGGCCAGGATGGCCAGGACCCCGGCAATCTTACTTTCGATCAGGCGGGCAATCTCTACGGAATCGCTGCCGGAGGACTCATCTTTGAACTGAGCCCCTCGCCCGGCGGCTGGACGGAAACGGTCCTCTATACTTTCGCCGGAGGAAGCGACGGCAACCCTAACAGCCTCGTGTGGGCCAGGGACGGCAATTTGTATGGCGCCACTCAGTACGGCGGCGACCTCAACTGCTCTTCCCTGGGGTGCGGCACGGTTTTCCAATTAGTGCCTTCTGGGGATAGTTGGACAAAAAACATCCTCTACGCTTTCCATGACCAACGGGAGGATGGTTACCAGCCAAGCAACATTCAACTCGACAGCTTCGGCAACCTCTACGGTCAAGCGGTTATCGATGCAAGCACCTGTAGTCACGGAGCCGAGAACGATGTAGGCTTTAAGCTCACCCCTTCCGGTGGGATTTGGACATATGGAACCTGGAGTTGGTTCCGGGCCCATGGAGACAACTACTTCATCAACAATTTTCGAACCGACGCGGTGGGAGATGTCTCCTACACGGATTCGTATTGGATGTGGAGTTTCCAGTGGGACCCCCCGGACTTTTACTACCAATGGGCCAGCATCGACGGTTGGCGCATCACGGATTGGTTCTACTCATCGGGCGCTCTCGCTGTTGACGACAGCAGTCACCTCTACGGAACGACTCCCGGTTGTGGACGCTACGGGAAGGGGACCGTGTGGAGGTTTGGGCCTTAGCAACTTAGTTAGGTTGACACCATTTTGGCTTGACTGTGGCCGGCGCCTGGAATGGACGCCGGCACTTCACCCAGGCCAGCACCCCTAATCGGATGTCGGCCCGGGTGGCGCGGGTGCCCCGTGCAAGCGCAGCTTGAGCGGGAGTTTTCCACCAAACAACAAAAATCCCACTCTGGCTGCTGCCGGGCTATCCCCTCGCCCAGCAACAGGCGTACGGCATGATCTTCGGGCTTTCACCCTCCGGCCAGGGTTGGACATTTACCTTACTGGACCGGCTCGATTACGGCAGAGATCTTACCGACATCGATAACATCTCCACCAACAGTGCGGGCGATTGCCCCTTCACCGCAACTCATTATCAGGGCTTCTGGATGGGCTACGGCATACGCCTGGGCGACGATCAATCGCATGTGGTCCACAGGAAGAACGTTCCACTCGAACGGTCCCCTGGCCAGTAATGACGGCCACGTTTATGGAACTGCCAACTGCGGCCGGTACGGAATGGGCACTCTTTGGCGCGTGCCGTAAAGACAGCGTGTGAGACCTCAAGCCTTACGGCCGGCGTCCTTCATTCGGCCCGGCCTTTCTTACGGCGCATGCTCGCTATGCAAGTCCCCGTCAGTCGAGAGCATCCGGACTAAATTACGTGCCAGACGAGGGAAGAAATCTGGACTGAAGCCTCTACTTATATGCGACATCGGGTTTAAACTGACAACTGACGGCTGACAGCTGACAACTTGCTTATGTCCGATCTCGCCACCAGCTACCTCGACGAACTCTTCCGCGCCCTGCGCGGGCACAAGCGCCTGGCCGACGGCGCCATCGCCCAGCTCAGCGACCAGCAATTCTTCGCCGTGCCCGATCCCGAGTCCAACAGCGTCGCCATCCTCGTCAAGCACATGGCCGGCAACCTGCGCTCGCGCTTTACTGACTTTCTTACCAGCGATGGCGAGAAGCCCAACCGCCAGCGCGATCAGGAATTTCTCATGACGCCCGCCACCACGCGCGACGAAGTCCTCGCCTGGTGGGAACAGAGCTGGCAGCTTCTGTGCGACACCATCAACTCGCTCGACCCCAACGATCTCGAGCGCACCATCACCATCCGCGGCGAGCCGCACTCCGTGCTGCAGGCGCTCAACCGCTCGATGGGGCACTGCGCCTATCACATCGGACAAATCACTTTCCTGGCTAAGCACTGGAAGGGCGCGGAGTGGCAATCGCTCAGCATTCCCAAGGGCAAGAGCGACGAAGTCAACGCCAAGTTATTTCAGAAATACAAAAAGCAATCATGAGGTAAGACGGGAGGGTGCCCCGTCCAAGCTTCCTTTTGCTTGGGCGGGGATTCTCGGTTGGAAGGTGCTGGGTGCCCCATCCTTTCGCCTGCGGTTGGCGAAAGGGTGGGAGACGAACTGTTGGCGCCCGCGACGGATCTTGATGTGTCATCGCGACCGAGGACTTCAGTCCCTTCAAATTGTCATCCCGACCGAGGACTTCAGTCCGAGTGGAGGGACCTGCTGTTCGCGTCCCGGGTGCCCCACTCAAGCCGCCTTTGCTTGAGTGGGTGTTTTGCTCTCCTAAGAGCAGAGATAGCCGCCGTCAAAAAGGCTCCTTTCGCGCATAGTTAGCGAACGGTGGGATCAGACCACTGATACTCCTTAAATAAATCCCCCGCCGGCCACTCGGTCCTTGTCCTCACCATCGGCTGGATGATCTTGCGATTGATATCGGGCATGTTCGTCGGCGTGTGCGAGTTGAACAGCAGTACATATCCCACGCCGTTAAACCATGAGGCATACGTCGTAATCGTCCCAACGGTGAAGTCGCCGCCTTTCTCCCAGCTCACATCCTGCATGGTGCAGCCGTTCGCGCCGCCCGACTGCGGCGGACACCACACGCTGTCCCAGCCGTCGGTCCAGTACTCAAACCTGCTAGCAAATTTGGGATTCGCCGGCCGCGATACCATCAGCGTCATGCTCTGGGGCGTCAGCGGATTGGGCTCGGGAATACCGTTGCGAAGGCTGGCCTGCACGTGCGCCAGGTCGATGATGCTCGCCGTCCATCCGCCGCACGGCCCGATCTGCGGCCGCAGCATGTCGACGCAACAGCGCCGGTTCTCGCCGTTGGGCAACACGGTGTAATAGTTCACCTCGTTGGGCAGCGACTTCCCATATTCCAGAACGTGCGCGTGCATCGCCCCCATCGGGTGCAGAACATTCTCCTCCATCCACGCTTCATAGGGCTGTCCAGTGATCTGCTCGATCACCTGCCCCAGGATCATGAAGTTGAAGTTGGCATAGGAATAGCAGGTGCCCGGCGTAAAGTTCAGCCGGTGGCTGATGCCGAAGCGAATCACCTCAGCGCGCGTGGGCACGCTGCGCATGTGCATTCCCTGCTGCGCCCGTCCCACAGACGACCAGTCGCCGCTGCCCCGCGTCATCACGCCGCAGGCGTTCACTTCCTGCGTACTGGTGATCCACCCTCCCGACATCTGCATCAGGTCCTGCACCGTGATGTCGTAGATGCGCGGGTCCATCTGGCAGCCCGAGCACTTCACCGGATCGAGGTGCAGGATCGGCTGCGAGCACGGACCGCTCCCGCCGCTAGCCGCCGCGTTCGGCCGCGCGAACACCTTCTGCTCCATGCACAGCTTGTTCTCCTGGACGAGCTTTAGAATGCCGATCCCGGTCAGCGACTTCGAGATGCTGGCCAGGCGAAACACCGACGTCGGCTCGATCGGCTTCTTCCCTTCTTCATCCGCCCAGCCAAACCCGCGCGCGTATACCAGCCGCCCATCTTTCACGAACGCGATAGCCGCGCCGGGAATGTGATTGGCCTGAATCGCGCGCACGACCGCGGCCTCGAACTCCTCGAAGCCCGGCACGGCTTTGCCGGTGATCGGCACATTGCTTGGCGTATTGGAGCCCATCTGTGCTGGCGAGAACGTCACCAGCAGAATCGTCAAAGTTAAGAAGCACGTGGTGCGCATGATCTTCATGTCGAAGCTCGGTAGAGCGGACCTTTAGGTCCGCGTTGAACAATCCTCTCTCATATGCCAGCCGGCGCAATTCGTCTATTGCCAGGCACTTTTGACGGCGCCCCACACTATACCCGTGTGCGCATGCGCGATGTATACTATACATCGTGAAACGAACCCAGCTTTATCTCGACGAAGACCTCTGGCAGGCGCTCCATGCCCGCGCCCGCGGCGAAGGAACTACCATTTCCGAGCTGGTGCGGCGAGCGGCGCGGGATCTCTACCTCGGCGATCTGGAAGAGAGGCGAGCTGCCATGCAGGCCTTGGTCGGTATCCGTAAGGATCGTCCCGAGTTCCGCAACCCCGCGAAATACGTGCGTGCTCTGCGGCGTGGCGGCAGGATCGAGAGGCTTGGCCAGCGGTGACCGTTCTCGTCGACTCCGACATCCTCATCGAGGTCTCCCGCGGCCGCGATCGCAAGATCCTGTCACGATGGGAGGAATTGAGTCAGTCTGACAATGTGGTACTCTACTCGCCGGTCACCGCCGCCGAGCTCTGGGCGGGAGCGCGTCCACGCGAGCATGAGGAGCTCACGAATCTGTTTCAGGCCTTGCTCTGCGTTCCCATTGACAGCGAGACCGGCCGCCAGGCCGGCGAGTATCTGCGCCTCTATCGCGACAGTCACAGCGTGGAACTCGGCGACGCCTTGATCGCCGCCGCTACGGTGCTGAACCAAGCCGAGCTGTGGACACGCAATCGCAAGCATTATCCCATGCGGGAGCTGTCATTCTACTGAATCCGCATAGAAGGGGCGCACTAAGATAAACTGCCATCCGTGCACGACAGAGGTGGTCTTCACAATGCCAATGCTTCAAGGCAGTTTCAACCCGGAAGTACCGCCAATTGAGCTTCTGCACTGCTGGCAACAGCGGTACGGTAACGAAATCGCACCGGAAGCATCTTTGGAGACCGACGGCTCGTCATTCCGCATTCTCTATAGTGCGTCATGGAATGTTGATAGCTTGAAGCAAGCCTTTCAAATCGAAGTCCATAGAGTGCTTCCGAATTGCGTGATTACGTGGCTGTGACCCGATGCCCACGCCAAACTATGTTCCGGCTTCTTTTCAGCTTCCGGGTAATGTTGTCACCGAGCTACAGAAGGCTGACGGAATCCTGAATGTCGGAAACAGCGCGCAACAGCTCGGACTAGCACTGCTCAAAGAGATACAGAAGAGCAAGCCCGAGTCCTTTCATAGATGGGTTACGTATTTCCTGTTTACAAAGGCCTTCAAGAGTTTTCAGGCAGCCCAGATATTATGCCGGTGCGGATATGGTAGCGACGCTCTCTCGTTATGCGCGGTCCTGTTTGAAGACCTTGTTGACCTGCTGTACATCGGAAAGGCTCCAGTAAGGCGCTCACGCAGGTATGCGGAGTTCGAACAGGTCGGAAAATATTATCAAGCGCTTAAGGTGCTTGGTCAAAGGCGCTTACCGAAGGGTCGACGCAAAATCTACAAGAACTACGCGAGTGCCCTATTTCCCCAAGTCAAGCACCTGCTCGCGCATTACCCGAACAAGAGTCTAGGCTGGTCGCAAAAGTCGCTTTTCGATCGCGCTCGGTCCGTCAAGGCTGCTCTGGCGTATCAGGAACTGTACTGGGTGTTCTGCGCGCACAAACACACACTGCCGATGGCGGCGGCGGGCTTGGCCATTCCGCCGGAAGGCTATTTGAACTTCACAACGGGTCCCGACATTAAAGGCGTATGTGATGCACTTGAGCAGTCCACCAAGTTGTTTCTCAGCATCTGCCTTATGATCGACGGGGCTTTTGATCTCTCTCTGCGACCGAAGATAGACAGCTGCCTATCGGAATTGTCCCGAGTTATAGCAGCCGTTAGGAAACAACATCCGAGCATGTTTAGGTGAACTTTCGTAGCGGTTAATCGCCCCCACCATTCGCGCTCGCTTCGTACTGAAACACCTCTTCCAGCCCAACCCCGAAGACCTGCGCGATCCGAAACGCCACCTCCAGCGACGGCGAATACTTGTCACCCTCGATGGCAATGACCGTCTGCCGCGTAACCCCGACTTTCTCCGCCAGCTGCTGCTGCGTCATTTCCGAAGAGTGAAAGCGCAGGGTGCGAATGTTGTTGCGAATCCGCCCCTTGTTCATCGCAAGCCTCGCCGGTAATAGAACAGCTGGGTGAGGAGCTTCGTCAGCTCGCCCGCCACCATCGCCAGCAGCAGCAGGTTCACGGTGAGATAGGGGGTCAGGGTGACGCGCCCAACGATGATCTCGAAGGTGCCCAGCAGCGCGGCCCCCGAGGCGAGCAGCAGGTAGGCGTTGCGATAGGCCTTGCACTCAATCAGGACGTCGCGCTCGTCCTTCCGCTCCGGCTTCTGCTCAATCGCCAGCACGATGTGGTACACAATCTCAACCACGATCAGCGCGATGACCGTAATGATAAGCCGTCCCAGCGTCCCGCCTTCGAACTGCGGCTCCCCGACGTGGCGCAACGTGTTGGCGAAGTAATAGCCATAAATCGCCACCATGGCCAGCAGCGATCCCAGAATGCTTTTCTCTTGATAGGAAAGGTCCATCAGCGTCTCTCTTCAACGAAGTAATGTGCGACGGACATAATGTAATAAATATAATACTCAATGTCAAGTTTATTTGACATTTAGGATTGTTTTCGTGGGCCGCGTCGAAACTGTGGCTCAGAACAGAGTCAAGAAGCGCATCGGGGCTAGCCGCAAAGCGGCGGGATGAAGCTAGCCCGGCGCGTGAGCGCCGGGTCCAGGTGGGAAATTAGGAAGAGCCGCAGAGTGGCGACACGGGTTGCGACACAGCCCCTTCGAGGGGCGACACCCAAAATATGAAAATATCCATGCCGCGAGCCCATCTCGCGTAAGATAACTCTTTGATTTCAGGAAGGATGTCTTGCCCGACCCGAGCCCCGTCATCACCGTCAACCAACGCGGAGCCGCGCGCCTCCGCGCCGGGCATCTCTGGGTCTACCGCTCCGACCTCGTCCCGCCTGTCGAAGCTCCCGCCGGCGCCTTGGTCCACGTTCGCGACGACCGCGGCCGCCGCCAGGGATCGGCGCTCTACAGCAGCGCCTCGCAGATCGCCATCCGTCTGCTGACGAACGACGACGTTTCTGACAACCAGCTCGCATCTCTATTACGGGAACGAGTAGCCGCGGCAGTCGACTTCCGCCAGCGCCTGGTCCGCGACACCGACTCCTTCCGCGTTGTCTTCAGCGAGGCCGATCTGCTCCCCGGCCTCATCGTCGATAAGTACAACGACATTCTCTCCATGCAGGCGCTGACCCAGGCCTTCGATCGCGATGACCTCCGCCAACTCGTGCTCGATTCGCTGGCCGGGCACTTTCCCGGCGCCGCCATCCTAGAGCGCGTCGACCCACACATCCGCGAGCTGGAGCAGCTGCCGCCGCTCGACTCGCAGCTACGCGTGCCCCCATCCTGTCATCCCGAGCCGAGCGAAGCGAAGTCGAGGGACCTGCTTTCTTCCCCTTCTACCGGGCCAGGGTGTGATAAGGTCGGTCACTCGAAGACCATCTTCACCCTGAACGGCGTGCGCTTCCACTATGACGGACTCAGCGGCCAGAAGACCGGCGCTTTCCTCGACCAGCGCGAGAACTACGCCGCCGCCGCTCGTTATGCCCATGGCGACGCGCTCGACGTCTTCACTTATCAGGGAGGTTTTGCGCTGCACCTGGCGCGCGTCTGCCGGAGCGTCACCGCCGTCGACTCATCGCGCCCCGCGCTCGAAGTCGCCGAGCAGAACGAGCAGCTCAATCGCGGCCAGCACCGCTCGGGCGAGATCGAGTGGATCGAGGCCAATGCCTTCGATCTGCTCAAGGACTACGCCATCGCCGGCCGCCAGTACGACACCATCGTCCTCGACCCGCCCGCCTTCGCCAAGACGAAACGCGCCGTGCAAACCGCCCTCAGAGGCTATAAGGAACTCAACCTCCGCGCCCTCAAGATGCTTCGTCCCGGCGGCATCCTGATCACCTGCTCCTGCTCCTTCCATGTGAGCGAGGCGGAGTTCCTGGAGATGCTGGGCTCAGCCGCGGCCGACGCCGGCCGCCGCCTCCGAGTCCTGGAAAAGCGCGGCGCCGCGTGCGATCACCCGGTCCTTCTGAATGTCCCAGAAACTTCCTATTTGAAATGCGTTATCGGGGAAGTGTTGCCTTGAAGTGAACCGATTGCGGCCGCCTTCTCGGGTCGTCGAATGCAACGCCTTACCGAATCAGAGGTCTTCTCAGGTCAGACCGGTCTTCTTGGCGATTCTGGCAAGCATCTTGGACCAATCTCGTCCGAGTCATGGAAGGCCCAGGTGTACTCGCCGCGTTGCGGATGGACCAATTGAATGTGAGAGGATGCTTTGCGATCTTTAGGAGTCCAACCTATTCGAATGAGACCGCTCAGGACTTGCTGGGCTTTGCTGCTGGGCCAGTAACTCACACAAAGGTAAACCGGACTTCGGTCTGCGGTGTGCCGTCTCTTTCGATCTTGTCGGCAAGAACCCTCAAGGCCAGTGCCTGCACTTTGGACAGTGCCTCTTCCTTAGATTGGCCGTAGGCCATGACCCCAGGAAGCTCGGAAATGTCCGCGATCCAGCGGCCATCGTTCTCGTGATCAAATTCCACTGTCAGGAGTTTCGGCGCCGGACTGGTAGCCAGTGGAGGCATGGACTCTCGAGATGAAGCTTGTCTCCCACGCATAATACCTCAACTCGTCAACATTCCCTTAGCAGCCCCTAACCATTGGACAGATCCTAAGGGTGCGGTCGTAGACTCGGCATCCAAATCGTGGCTCTAGGCTCGGACCACCATACAGCCCGCTTTCAACCTTCACTTCTGGGTTTTCTTGTATAAATCGGTTTAATTCAATTACTTAACTCATGGTTGGGGAACCATTCATTATTTGACAATAAATGACTCATATTTCATGCTTCCTTTCTGCTAATGAGGGCGTCTATATGCTAGCCAGGGTGATACAGACCCACCCTAGAGAAATCGTTTCGAACCCAATTTGGAGGATTTGGAAAAATGACCGTTTTGACTCGTTGGGACCCTTTCCGTGAATTGAGTGCTTTGCAGAACCGCATGAACCGCCTGTTCGAGGAGCAGTACGGCTCGGGCCGTGAGGAATCGCTGACTGCCGGGGCCTTCGTGCCCGCGGTCGATATCTACGAAGACGAGCACAGCGTCCAGTTGAAGCTGGAAGTGCCCGGAGTGGACGAGAAGGACCTCGACATCAAGGTCGAGAACAACGTGCTCAGCATCACTGGCGAGCGCAAGTTCGCGAAGGAAGAGAAAGAGGAAAACTTCCGCCGTGTGGAGCGTCGTTACGGCAGCTTCACCCGCTCGTTCACCTTGCCCAACACGGTTTCGACCGACGACATTCAGGCTGACTACGATCACGGCGTGCTGAAGATCCGCCTCAACAAGCGGGCCGAAGCCAAGCCGAAGCAGATCAAGGTCACCGTCGGCGGCCAGAAGCCCATCGAAGGCAAGAAAGTTGAAGGTCAGGCGCAGAGCAAGTCGCAGGCGGCCTGACGCAGGTTTCGCCCCTCGGGAAGGTTCCCGGAGGAGACGAACTGGGGAGTTCAAGGGGAGGTGGGGTTCATTCTCGCCTCCCTTTTGTTTACCGAAAGGGATGCTCCGAGGGGCGAAAGCAGTGGAAAACAGTTGTCAGTGGCCGGTTGTCAGTTGACCAGCCGTCGGTCAATCTTGAACGCCGTAGGCGCGGTTTTTTGTTCGGCCGGACGAACGCAGTCCCCGCGAAAGTGCAAGATCTGCGAGGGTCGAGCGCCGTAGGCGCAGAGTCAGTTCAGCCCAGGACGGAGCGAAAGCGCAGTCCTGGGTAGCTTAGAAGAATTGAGCCCGCGTCCCGGCAGGGACCGCACGTCTCGGAATTAGCAGTCGATCGTGGCCAGTGGCGTTAGTCTGGCCGTCGAGAGGGGCACAGACCCAGCCCGAAAATTCGCGGATTTTAGCGAGCCGCAACTTGCTCCCGCGAATCCAAACCACTGGCCACGATTGATTGCGTTCATGGGCTCTATTGGGTTGTAACACGAGTTTGTTGTGACACCGACTTACAGGGGCACAACCGCAGGGGTTTGGTTGAATCGGGCCTGGGAAGGATTTGTGTCAGGGCACGACTTCCGTCGTGCCGATTCCGCTTACTTTTATGATTTGAGCGGGCTTCAGCCCGCTCCCACTATTTGATTCAGCCCATTAGGGGCGGCAACCTGCATAACGGAGTGAGCAATGGCAATCACCCAAGTCGATGTCCAACGCTTCACCCTGATTTCCAATCGGCCATTCGAAGAAGTCTTGGCTAAGCTCGACGCCGCCATCGGTCGCCCCGACGCGGCTGTTTTTCGTCGGGACATGGCGGCGGCGAGGACGAGCTCCGACTTGGAACGACTGGTGGAGCGCGCCGTCGGACCCTCCGGCCTGATGGAGTTCCTGCGCCTCGACATCGGAGGCGTGCTGCGGCTCTACCATGGAGAACAAGCCGGGCGAAGTTTGCGGCTGCTGGTCGGAAACCCGGTCATCATGAAACAGATGGCCGAGCACGTCCCCGACGCCGCTTCCTATGCTCCGGTCACCATCGTGATCGACCAGCGGGCCGACGGAGTACATCTCTCTTACGACCGGATGGCGAGTTTTCTTGCTCCGTATCAGAGCCCGGAAGCCCTCAAGGTGGCGCGGGATCTGGACGCAAAAGTTGAGAAGTTGTTGACCGATGCCGCCGGGTAAGATTGAGTAGTGCGTGTCGCACGATCAGCAACGATAGTTAAGGATTTGGGTATTAGCTAATTGCTAGGGAAGCTCTGATTAAGTCCCGGTTTTGAAAGGGCACGGCTTCAGCCGTGCCGCAAGCGTCGAAAAATCAACGGGGCTTTAGCCCCTGCGGCGAGTTCGACAAGTTATTCAGAGTTTCCCTAGCTGCTAGTTGCTAGCTGCTTGGGGTTACATCATGGCAATACGTTGGGACAAATTAACCGTAAAGGCGCAGGAGGCCATGCAGCGGGCGAACGATCTCGCCAGCGAGCACGGCAATCCGGAATTGCAACCCGTACACATTCTGGCCGCGCTGGTCGAAGACCAGGAAGGCATCGTCGCGCCTCTGCTGGAGCGCGTGGGCCTGCATGCATCAGCTGTCCAGAACGAAGCGATGAGCGAGATCAACAAGCTGCCCAAAGTATCCGGCAGCGGCGCCACCCAGGCGCACCTCTCCGACGCCGCGTCGAAGCTGCTGGAGAACGCCTTCAAAGAGGCGTCGAATTTCAAGGACGAGTACGTCTCTACCGAACATCTGCTGCTCGCGATGGCCAAGCTGAAGCGTGACGCTGCGCAGGAGATCCTCGCCCGCGGCGGCGCAACCTATGACAATATTCTGCGCGCGCTAACTGCGGTTCGCGGCAATCAGAAGGTCACCGACCAGAATCCCGAAGCCAAGTATCAGGCGCTGGAGCGCTACGCCAAAGACCTGAACGAGTTGGCCCGCCAGGGCAAGCTCGATCCCGTCATCGGTCGCGACGAGGAAGTGCGCCGCGTTGTGCAGGTTCTGTCGCGCCGCACCAAGAACAATCCTGTGCTCATCGGCGAACCCGGCGTTGGCAAGACCGCTATCGTCGAGGGCCTGGCGCAGCGCATCGTCTCCGGCGACGTACCCGAGCAGTTGAAGAACAAGCGCGTCGTCTCGCTCGATCTCGGCGCGATGCTCGCCGGAGCCAAGTATCGCGGCGAGTTCGAAGATCGCCTCAAAGCCGTCCTCAAAGAGATTGAGCAGTCACAGGGACAGATCATTCTCTTCATCGACGAGTTGCACACCCTGGTGGGGGCAGGCGCGGCCGAAGGCGCTATCGACGCCTCCAACATGCTGAAGCCGGCGCTGGCCCGTGGCGAGCTGCGCGCTATCGGCGCAACCACGCTGAACGAATATCGCAAGTACATCGAGAAGGACGCGGCATTGGAGCGCCGCTTCCAGATCGTCTTCGTGGGCGAGCCCAACGTTGAAGACACCATCGCGATTCTGCGTGGCCTGCGCGAGAAGTATGAGGTGCACCACGGCGTGCGCATCAAGGACTCCGCAATTGTCGCGGCAGCGACTCTCTCGCATCGTTACATTTCGGACCGCTTCCTGCCGGACAAGGCCATCGACTTGATCGACGAAGCCGCGGCTTCGCTGCGTATTCAGATCGATTCCATGCCGACGGAGATCGATCAGCTCGAACGCCGCGCCACGCAACTCGAGATCGAGCGCCAGGCCCTGAAGCGTGAAGACGATGTCAACTCGCGCGAGCGATTGGCCGTTCTGGAAAAAGAGCTGGCGCACATCAAGGAAGAGTCCAATGCGCTAAAGGCGCGCTGGAAGCAGGAGAAGGAAGCGATCGCCAAGGTGCGCGAGCTGAAAGAGCGCATCGAGCGCCTGAAACTCGAAGAGCAGGAGGCGACCCGCAAGGGCGACTACAATCGCGCCGCGCAAATCAAGTACGGTGACCTGCCGCAGATGGAAGCGGAAGTCGCCAAGCTGAGCGCCGCCATGGACGGCAAGCAGTCGCGCATGCTGAAGGAAGAGGTCGACGAGGAAGACGTTGCCAAGATCGTCAGCAAGTGGACCGGGATCCCGGTGTCGAAGATGCTGGAAGGTGAAGTAAAGAAGCTGGTCACGATGGAAGACCGTCTGCGCGAGCGCGTCGTCGGCCAGGATGAAGCGATCACGCACGTGGCCAACGCGATTCGCCGTTCGCGGGCCGGGTTGAGCGATCCGAAGAAGCCGATTGGCTCGTTCATCTTTCTGGGACCGACCGGCGTGGGCAAGACCGAGCTGGCGCGCGCCTTGGCGGAGTTTCTCTTCGACGACGAGCATGCCATGATCCGCATCGACATGTCCGAGTACATGGAGAAGCATTCTGTCTCGCGGCTGATCGGCGCGCCTCCGGGCTACATCGGCTACGACGAGGGCGGGCAGTTAACGGAAGCGGTGCGCCGCCGCCCCTATGCCGTGGTGCTGTTCGACGAAATCGAGAAGGCGCATCCCGACGTCTTCAACGTCTTCCTGCAGATCATGGATGACGGCCGTCTGACCGATGGCAAGGGTCGCGTTGTCGATTTCAAGAACACGATCCTCATCATGACCTCGAACATCGGCTCGGCGTATTTGCAGGATCTGGGCGTGCATCACAATGCCGAACAGATAACCGAGGCGCATCAGCACGTGATGGAAGCTTTGCGGGCGCACTTCAAGCCCGAGTTCCTGAACCGCGTGGATGACATCATCATCTTCAATCCGCTCGGGAAAGAGCAGTTGACGAAGATTGTGGATCTGCGGCTGGAAGATTTGCGGAAGCTGCTGGCCGATCGCAAGATCTCGCTGGAACTGACGCCGGCGGCCAAGGAGATGGTCTTCACCGAAGGCTACGACCCCAACTACGGCGCGCGTCCGCTAAAGCGGTCCATCCAGCGCCTGGTGCAGGATCCGCTGGCGATGAAGATCCTCGACGGCGAGGTGTTGCACGGCGATCACGTGGTAGTCGACGCCGACAAGAAGCAACACAAACTAACGTTCAAGGTAGCCAAGCGCGTGGGCGAGCCGGCGACGGCTGCGGTGAAGTAACCCGGGTCGGTGCAGTAAACACGGGTGCCCCATCCTTTCGCCCGCCTTTGGCGAAAGGGTGGGAGCTCTTACCACGTCCAACCTGTCATCCTGAGCGGAGTCGGTCAGCGTTGGGCTGCCAGAGCCGACCTCTCCAGCAGTCATCCCGAGCCGGCGGTCCCAGGAATAAACAGGCCTTCTTTCAAAATGAGTTGTCCTTACTCGCTCGGCTGAGCGACGGCCTCGCGATGAAGATGATCTTGCCCGTAATCAGTCTAGCTTCCAAAATTCTTCACGAATGTGATTGAAGTTTAGTGCCTCAATTCCCGCGCTCTGCAAAGACTGAGACAAAGCGAAGTCGTCGGTGATCACAAGACAGCGTCGCTTTGCGATCTCGGCAATTACGGCGTCAGTAAGACCGAATCTCGCCCAGCGGCTCTGCAGAGCAGTTGAAGACGAAACGTGTTGTTCGTCAAACCACGCAACCCGCTCTGCAAAGGAAGCGAAATACGATTTCCTCTGACCCTCCGGGATCGAGCCGGAGAGGTTACTAACCTCAGTCAAGATGTTGGGAGTCGTGATGAGGGGGCTGAAGCGATCCACTAACGCTTGAATCAGATCATAATCGTCCCCAGCAAAGGCAGCAAGACGATTTGTACCAATTTGTCTCTGGTCATATCCGCCTAAGAACAGCAGTAACAGAAGATTGCTATCCAATAAGACTCCCTGCCGGTTCTTCTGATATTTGGTAAGGAGTTCAAGCGGACCTGTCATATGCAATGCTTCGGATCTTTACGGAATCAAACCCGCCTTCTTCGGCATCGAGCCGAACCACCTTGTAAGTTCGCCCCCCGAGGAGCCTGCCGAGATTGGGAGCTCGATCCGGAAAGCTAAAGGTGACATCCCAGTACGACCCCACTCGATCGACTTCTTCCAGCAGGATGTCGGAAGCCGGAACCTCGAGCAGGTCGACTAAATATCCACGAGCGAGTTCGACCGCCTTTTTGACATCGACGGACATGGTAGCCCCTTCATAAGCATAACAGGGCGGGATTGGTCCCGCCCCCCCTGCTTAGTTTCAACTTTGGATTGACCTTACTCGCTCGCCTGATCAGCAGCCTTGCTGATTGCGATGGTCTCTCCCACATCGCCCACCTTAAACCGCGCGAAGCGCCGGACGGAGATATTCTCGCCCAGCTTGCCGACGACGCTGGCGATAAGCTGGTGCACCGTCACGGTCTGGTCCTTCACGAAGGGCTGCTCGTACAGGCAGACCTCCTCGTAGAACTTCGCCATCTTGCCTTCGACGATCTTCTCGATCACCGGAGCCGGCTTGCCGGTCTGTGCCGCCTGCGCGCGGTAGATGTCCTTCTCCTTCTCAAACGCTTCCGGAGAGACATCCTCCTTGCGGATGAAGCGCGGATCGGTTGCGGCGATGTGCATCGCGATGTCGTGTACCAAGCCCTTGAAGTCATCGGTGCGGGCCACGAAATCGCTCTCGCAGTTGACCTCAACCAGCACGCCGATCTTGCCGCCCGCATGGATGTAGCTGGCTACCGAACCTTCGCTGGTGGCGCGAGTGGCTTTCTTGGCAGCAGTAGCGATGCCCTTCTTGCGCAGAATGACGATGGCAGCTTCCACATCACCTTTGGATTCGGTGAGCGCATTCTTGCAATCCATCATCGGCGCGTTCGTTTTATCGCGAAGCTCTTTAACTTGTGCAGCAGAAATATTCACGGTCGTAGTACCCATCTTTCGAAATTCCTTTAAGAAGCCGTCAGCTCTCAGCTG
>JBARGS010000309.1:0-47978 GCA_049798495.1 Candidatus Korobacteraceae bacterium
GAGGTCGATTGAGCCGCCGAGTGCAATTCGAATCCAGTAAAGCTGAGCGCCAGGGCGAGCCGCCCGTGGCCGGAACGCTGGCCATTGTTGGCCGCCCCAACGTTGGCAAGTCGACGCTGTTCAACCGGCTGGTGGGATCGCGGCGCGCCATCGTGGGCGACGAGCCCGGCATCACGCGTGACCGCATCTACGGCGAAGCCGAGTGGGCCGGACGCACCCTGCGCGTGGTCGATACCGGCGGCATCGTCCCCGACGATCAGGCGCTCATCCCGGCGGAAATTTTTCGCCAGGCGCGAGTCGCTCTGGACGAAGCCGATGCGATCGTGCTGGTGGTGGACGGCCGAACCGAGTTGGCCGCGCCCGATATCGATCTGGCGCGATTATTGCTGCGTACTGGCAAGCCTCTGCTGCTGGCGGTCAACAAGGTCGATACGGTTGCGCTGGAGCCTTACGCGGAAGAGTTTCGCCGCCTCGGGATCAAGCAGCTGTTTCCTATCTCCGCCGAGAACGGCAATGGACTGGCAGAGTTGTTGGATCACGCGCTGAGCGTGATGCCGGCGCGCGAGGGAAGCCACCAGCCACCAGCCACGAGCCACGAGCTTGAGGCTCGAAGCTCGGAGCTCGAACCTGAAAGCTCAGAGCTCGAGGCTCAGGGCTCGCAGCTCGAAGCTTCCCGCGAGACCAAGGTCGCCATCATCGGCCGGCCGAATGTCGGCAAGTCGACGCTGTTGAATGCGCTAACCGGAACCGCGCGCGCTATCGTCTCGCCGGTGGCGGGAACCACGCGCGACGCGGTAGATGAGTTGGTCGAGCACGGCGGCCAAAGCTATCGCTTCATCGACACCGCCGGAATCCGGCGCAAAGGCAAGACCGAACTTATGGCGGAGAAGCTTTCCGTGGTGATGGCGCGCAAGCATCTGGAAGCCGCCGACGTGGCGCTGATGGTGATCGACGCGGTCGAAGGGGTGACCGCCAGCGACGCCACCATTGCGGGCTACGCGCACGAAAGCGGACGGTCGGTGATCGTCGTCATCAACAAGTGGGATCTAGTAACCACGAATCGCAGCGACGGCAAGCCGCCGGCCGAGCGCAGCATCTACGAGGAGCAGGTCCGGCGACACCTGAAGTTTCTGTCCTACGCGCCCGTCGTCTTCGTATCGGCAACGACCGGAAAAAACATCAACAAGCTTTTCGCCACATTGGAACTTGTGGCGCGCGAGCGGCGCAAGCGCGTCGGCACAGGAGAGATGAACCGCTTCCTCAGCCACGTCGATTTCGAGCGCGCCTCCGTGCCCATGGCCAAACGGGTGAAGATCTACTACATGACGCAGGCAGCGGTGTCGCCACCAACGTTTATCCTGTTCACCGACCGCGCGGTGAAGCTGCACTTCTCTTACCAGCGATTTCTGGAGAACCAGATTCGCGCGGCCTTCGGCTTCGTCGGCACTCCCATTTGGATCAAGAATCGCGCGCGGAACAAGCCGCGGGGGAAGAAATAAACGCATCCTGCGCTACCGGCGTTTGGAATCATCCCAACTTTTCTAACCGCTCCAGGGTGTCGGGATAGCGCCGGACCAGCAACACTAGTGCAGCCGCTTGATGGTTTGGTGTCGCGCGGCCTTGCTCCCATTTTTCCAGCGTGCGCTCATTCACCCGAAGCTTTCTGGCGAAGACGGCCCGCGAATAGCGCAGTTTCTTTCGAGTGTCTTTAATCAGATTGCCATCAACTTTGGGTAGCGGCGACGGCGCCGTTTTGTACGTGCGCAGTGTGAGCGTCCCTTCACGATGCGCCTTCATAGCTGCAACGCCTTCCATCAACTCCTCGAAAATCTTTCTTTTGGCCACTATCTTTGCCTCCCGGACTTGCCTGCCGGCGTTCGCTTCGCGGCTCGCATTTGTAATTCGGCTTCGATCGCCGTCCGCAACGCTTTCTTTTCCTGAGATGTCAAATCGACTGCTTCATTCTTTCCGTAAACGGTGACAAGCCAGATCTGATGGTCGGACGGAAAATTGTAGTAAATAATTCGTAATCCCCCTCTGTGCCCCTGGCCACGCGTCCGGTCTCGCCAGCGAAGTTTGCGAAAGCCGCCGGTTCCGACCATCACTTCTCCGGCGTCCGGATTACGCTCCAGTTGCATTTGTAGCTCCGCGTAATCGTCTTCCCGGAAGTATTCAGAGAGCAGGCGGGTGACGCCGGAGCTTCGATGAATTCCATCGCAATATACGCCAGTAGCGTATAGATCAATGGTACTCTGCCGGCGTAGCTTCGTCCAGCCTTTTTCTACACGACTGTTCTGTCGGGAACGTCTTGTGGATTGCGGATATTTGTCAGCCAATCCTGTAGTTCAGTCAACGCCCGCTGGCAAACCATCGCATGCCGCTGCTTCTTGTCGCGGACGCGACGGCGGGTTTCTTCGTCGAGCGGTTGCAAGAGATCGAAAGTAATGTTCGCAGGCTGGAAGTTCCTGGCGTCGGCCTGGCAGATGTAGTTCACCAGTGCGCCAAATGCCGTCGCTCGCGGAGGCGGGACGGGGTTGGAATTGCTCGCGAGAACCGCGGCATTCATCCCGGCGAGCAGTCCTGTTGCAATCGACTCGACGTAGCCTTCCACGCCGGAGATCTGTCCGGCAAACAGCACATTGGGGTGCTGCTTCATCTGTAGGGTTTCGCCCAGCAGGGCCGGGCCGTTGATGTAGGTGTTGCGATGGATCTGTCCGTAACGCAGAAACTTCGCGTTCTGCAGGCCGGGAATGAGCCGCAGAATGCGCGCCTGCTCGCCGAATTTCAGGTGGTTCTGGAAGCCTACCACATTGTAGGAGTCGGCTCGCAGGTTCTCCTGTCGCAGCTGTACCACAGCGTAGGGCATGTAGCCGGTACGGGGATCGCGCAGGCCAACCGGCTTCATCGGGCCGAAGCGCAGCGTGTCGCGGCCGCGGCGGGCGATCTCTTCAATCGGCAGGCAGCTTTCGAAGTAATTCAGGTCCTCCCAGTCCTTGGCGTCGACGGACTGCGCCTCCAGCAGCGCATCGAGAAAGCGGTCGTATTCCTCTTTTGTCATGGGGCAGTTGATGTAGTCGGCGCTGCCCTTGTCGTAGCGGGCCGCCATATAGACACGCGACATGTCAATGGAATCGGCTTCGACGATCGGGCTGATGGAGTCGTAGAAGTAAAGCTGCTCGCTGGCGCTGAGCCGGAGAATCTCACGCGTAAGCGCGTCGGAGGTCAGCGGCCCGGTGGCGACAATCGTGATCGCGGCATTCTCGTCGAAGGAGGTGACCTCTTCGCGCACAATCTGAATCAGCGGCTCGCGTTCAATGGCCGCCGTCACGGCTTCGGCGAATCTCTCGCGATCCACCGCCAGCGCATGTCCCGCCGGGACCGCCGTCTGGCGCGCGATCTCCATCAGCAACGACCCGGCCCGGCGCATCTCCTCTTTCAGCAGCCAGGGCGCAGTGTTTTCGGTATCCGACTTCAGCGAGTTGGAGCAGACGAGCTCGGCGAAGTTTGCCGTCTGGTGCGCAGGCGTCGCGCGCACCGGCCGCATCTCGAACAGCTGCACCGCGATGCCCCGGCGGGCGCATTGCCACGCCGCTTCCGAGCCGGCGAGTCCGGCGCCAATGATGCGAACAGGCTTGTCCATGAGAAAGACGTGGCGAAGGTCAGGAGTTATTATACGGGCGACGGTGAGAGGAGATTCCGATGGCCAGACTGTCGTATGTCGAAATGGATCAGGCGTCGCCCGAGGTTCGCGAAGTCTACGAGAAGACGTTGCGCGGCAATCCCGGCAGCGTGCAGAAGCTGATAGCGCACCGGCCGGAGGTGCTGAAGAACTTCCTGCCCTTTTACGCCAGCGTGGGTCGCTCGCTGGAGCGGCGTTTGTACGAGATGGTGTATATCCGCGTCTCCATGATCAACAGCTGCCACTATTGTTTGCAGCATCACCTTGCAGGTTCGAAGCGCGTGGGCCTCACCGCGCAGGACTGGCAGGGGCTGAAGCAGGGCGAACTCGCCGGCTTCAGCCCGAAGGAGCAGGCAGCACTCAGGTTCGCCGAGAAGCTGACGCGCGATCCGCACTCCGTCGGCGACCACGATATCGATAGCCTGAGGCCGCACTTCTCCGAGGCGGAAATTGTCGACCTGGATCTGCTGATTGGACTAGCCAACCTGACCAACCGCTTCACCGATCCGCTGGGCGCGGACCTGGAGTTCGCCGAGGAGAAGATCTAGAAATCTCGTCACCACAGAGACACTGAGGCACGGAGGAACTTCGAATCGATTTGTGAATCCCACGACGAATGAGTTCCATTGTAGGCTGCCAGTCGGCACCGGGACGACACGCTCCACACATTATGTGCATGGAGTAAAATCGCTCGCGCCGGGCAGGCAGGCCAAGGGGAGGCATCATGGCGAAGCGCATCGTCTTCTGCGCCGACGGAACCTGGAACAACGAAGCCACCAATACCAACGTCTACAAGATCTTCAAAGCGATGAACTTCACCGCCGCGCAATGTCCCATCTACGACGACGGTGTAGGCTCGGACGGCGGCGCGCTGGCGCGCTTCCTCGGCGGAGCTTTCGGCGAAGGGCTCGACCAGAAAATCAAGGAGGGCTACACCCGCATCTCGCACCTCTACGAGCAGGGCGACCAGGTGTTCCTCTTCGGATTCAGCCGCGGCGCCTACACGGCGCGCAGTCTGGGCGGCATGATTGCCAATTGCGGGCTGCCCACGCAGAATGTCGACGACCAGCAGACCGAGCTGGCGTTTGCGGCTTATCGTCAGCGCGACCCGGCTCAGCGCCAGCAGCAGCTCGCCAGCCTGAAACAGAGGTATGCTCCCGACAATGCCCAGATCGCGATGATTGGCGTGTGGGATACGGTCGGGTCACTCGGGCTTCCCGCGATTTTCGGCGGCATCGACGTAATGCGTTACGCCTTCCTCGACACCAAGCTGCATCCTGATGTGAAGTATGCCTGCCACGCCGTGTCCATCGACGAGAAACGGCGCGAGTTTCCCGCCACGCTGTGGGACAATCCCGTGGCGCCGGATCAAGTGATCGAGCAGGTGTACTTCACGGGAGTGCATTGCGATGTGGGCGGCGGCTATCCGGAGACGGGGCTCTCCGACATCACGCTGGGCTGGATGATGACCAAGGCCCAAGCGCATGGCGTCGATTTCGACCCGGCGGTGTACCAGTTCTATACGAACCTGGATGCCAAGCATGCCCTCGATCAGAAACACGAGTCGTGGTCGCCGCGCTGGGCGCCCTCCAAGCTAAGGGACATCGACGATCACGCGTCGGTCAGCAACAGCGTGCTGATGCGCTTGCAACACGACGCCTCGTATGCACCGTTGAATCTGAAACACGCCACGGCAGCGCTGGCTGCGGGATACGGCGTGGTGAATGTCGTGTCGTTGCCGGGTCAGACCTCGTCGGCGGCGGGCACGCCGTAGACGCTAAAATCGTCGATACATGTCCCTGATCCTGGCTTCCGCCTCGCCGCGCCGCTCTGAGCTTCTGCGCAACGCGGCGATTGCTTTCATCGTCGAACCGGCGCACGTTCGCGAAGAGCCTCTGCCGCACGAGAAGCCGCTGCAGTACGTACAGCGCCTGGCTCGCGACAAAGCGCGCGCCATCTTCGCGCGTCATCCCAGCGACGCGGTGCTGGGCGCCGACACAGTCGTGGTCGTTGACGAGCATCTGCTGGAAAAGCCGCTCGACGAGCGCGATGCCGTGCGCATGTTGCGTTTGCTTTCCGGACGAACCCACCAGGTGATCACCGGCGTTTGCCTCGTGGCTGCCGGCTTCGAGCAGACCGAAGCCGAGGTCACGAAAGTTAGGTTCAGCCCGCTCTCCGAGGATGAGATCGTGCAATATGTCGGCACCGGCGAACCAATGGACAAAGCCGGGGCGTATGCGATCCAGGGCATTGCATCACGGTGGGTGGAGCGGATCGACGGCTGCTACTTCAATGTAGTGGGATTGCCGGTGCCTCGAGTCTATCGCCTGCTGCGGGCGGCGGAGTTGGCGACCGGTCAGGTGGTTCTCCGCGCGTAGCTAATTGGGTGTGCCGATAAACCCTGTTTGTCGGGGATTAAAGTAGTATCCCACGAACTGGTCCGAATCGTTGAAGCCGGTAAGGTTTGTGGAAGCCAAGCTGGGTAGCGGCAGCAGGCGGAATACTCCATTCTGGTAGAGGAAGGCGTGGTTCACGAAGGCGGAGTCCGTGTAATAACCAAAAATCTGACCGCGATTGTTGATGCCGACTAGGACAGTACCGTCAGCAGCCCCGGGATAATCGATCGTCGTGTACACGCCTCCGGATTCAAGAAAGCCGTGGGGGCCGTCGTGAATGCTGCCGTAGGCACCCACAACCTGCTTTGCGTCATTGACCCCAAGGCTCTCGGTAATTTGCGCTCCCGCGTAATGGATACTGGTGAAGACGCCATTCGAGTAAAGGAAGGAGCCGCCATGTGGCGCGTCCGAGCTGCCCAATACGTCCCCCTGGTTGTTGATGGCAGTCAGCTGAGTATTAATAGCGCCGGGATAGTCGAACGTCGAATAGGTTCCCTGGCTGTAAAGGAAGCCATGATAGATCGTTCCCACCTCGTAAAATCCGGCAATCGTTCCCGAGGAGTTGATCCCTTCGGGACTTGTATAGTGGCTTCCCGCGACGTAGACGTCGGAGTACGCACCCAGGCGATAAACATACCCGTGGCTGGTTCCGCCACCGAAGGGGAAATAGTTGCCGACGACATCGCCGCCATTGTTCATCCCGGCGATGTTGGTGCCCGTAGAGCCGGGCACGAAGATCGTTGTGAACCGATAGCCCTGAGCGTGGGCCGTTGCTGCAAAAATCAGAACGAAAGACAGGCAGAAACCGCGAATGCCGCTAGTGGAGCTCATGGGCACTCCTCATGCAGTGGGATCCTGGCCGAACCGGGTCAAAGAGCAGATGCTATTTCTTATCTTCGGGTGTCGTGGTTGAGTTGGGATTGTTCGCCGCGTTGTGTTCGCCCATCGACGACTTGAAGTTGCGAATGCCTTCGCCCAAGCCCTTGCCCAGCTCGCCCAGCTTCTTGGGGCCGAAAATCAGCAGCGCGATGAACACGATGACCAGCAGCTCGGGCAGACCGAGCTTTCCACCAAACATAACTTCCTCCGGTCGAACCAGCCCGGTGCGTCCGCGGTTCGGCAACTGGTGCGGGCTTCTAGGCAGATTCTAGGCTTTCGCAGGGGAGGCGTCAAAGAAAGAACGGACAGGGTTGCGAGATTGCTACACTCATTCCTGGCTCCCATGTCTATCACGGTGCGCTCGTTCGCCAAGATCAATCTCGGACTCAAGATCGGTCCGGCGCGTCCCGACGGCTTCCACGAGCTGCGCACCATCTACCAGACGCTGGCGGTGCACGATGTAGTTAGCGTGAACGTCGAGGTCGGCTCGGGCATCGAGATTCATTGCAGCGATCCACGCGTTCCGCTGGATGAGACGAATACCTGCTATGCCATTGCGCAAAGGGTGCTGGCGGGGATAACTGGCAGGGAAGCACGTCTTCGCACGGCTGGAACAGCAGGTCCCTCCACTCCGCTTCGCTCCGGTCGGGATGACACCAGGAAGGGAGAACTTAACGGCACGGCTGAAGCCGCGCCCCTTCAAAGCAAAATCATCATCGAAATCGACAAACGCCTCCCGGTCCAGGGCGGTCTGGGCGCCGCCTCGTCGAACGCTGTCGCTACCATGCTGGCTTTGGAACGTGCGCTGGACGCGAAGCTCAGCCCGCAAGACAAGCTGCGGATTGCTGCCGAGGTCGGCAGCGACCTGCCGCTGTTTCTAATCGGCGGGACGGTGCTGGGGGTCGGTCGCGGCGAAGAGGTGTATCCGCTGCCGGAACTGCCGCCGCTGGACCTCGTGATCGTCACGCCACCGGTCGGCGTCTCGACGCCGAAAGCCTTCGCGCAATGGGACGCGCTGGTCGCCAGCCCCGACGCTGCCGCGCCTGCGCACGATTTGCAATTGACCGCCTCCCGCGCCGCAGGTACAATAAACGAGTTCAGCGCGAGTGTGTTTGCCTGGCTGAACAAAGGCTACCCGCAGGCTGGGCCCCCAACAAGTCCCGTTTTTGGACTTGATGGGGTAGAGGCTGGGCCTGCATCCGGTGTTCCCGCATTTGGCGGGGACCGGGCCGAGACGCCGCTTCTCGACCTCGTCCGAGCCGGGATCGAGAATGACTTCGAACGCGTCGTCTTTCCAGAGTATCCCGAGTTACGTGAGGTAAAACGTGTGTTGCAGCGCGAAGGCGCGCTCTACGCCTCGTTGTCTGGCTCAGGCTCGACCCTGTACGGGGTGTTCGCGTCGGCCGAGGAAGCACAAGGCGCCGCCGAGCGTATGAGAGCAGCCGGCCACACTGCGGTCGCCACGACAACGCTGACGCGGGCAGAGTATTGGAAGCAACTAGGTGCGAGCGACTAGCCGCGAGCCCTGAGCTAGTTGCTTGAAGCTCGTCGCTCGAAGCTAATTGCTTGCAGCTTCACTGGGCGGTCGACTAATGGTAGGTCAAGTGCCTTTGGAGCACTTTGTCTAGGTTCGAATCCTAGCCGCCCAGCCAAGAACCAGTTGTCGGTTGTCAGCTATCAGTTGTCCGCAAGGCGTTGCGGTAGCAGACTTCGTCGTGCTCGGGATTATGGCCGGCAATTGGGAGCCCCTGGGGCGAGATCGGACTTTGGTTGCGCGAGGACGTAGCCTGGTTCGCGAAGATGTCGGAAGTGCACCAGACCAGTCCTGCAACGCGGGACGGAAGATGATAGCCCAGCGCTTCAGCGCTGGGTGGGCGGGATTTTAAAGAGTCTGAGCCCCTTCAGGAGCGACATAGTTCTAGCTCCCACCCTTTCGCCAAAAGCAGGCGAAAGGATGGGGCACCCACTGACAGCTGAGAACTGATGGCTGACAGCTGTTTTTCGATCCCAGCGGTAACCAAACCAGGTTAGGCGGGGTATTGACGATGGATGCAGCAACCAAGACGAGCGCAATTCCTCCGGCGATAGCGCCGGTCGATAGCACAACTCCAATCGCGCAGCAGCGGCCTCTCTCCGAACGCAAGCCGCAGCGCGCGCGTCAGGACGATAAGTGGAAGATCTTCTCCGGCACGGCGAACGATGCGCTGGCCAAGGACATCTGCGAGTTTCTCGGGTTGCCGATTGGACAGGCTCGCATCGACAAGTTCTCCGACGGCGAGACCTATGTCCAGATCGAGGAGAACGTTCGTGGCGCCGATGTCTTCATGGTGCAGCCGACATGCGATCCGGTAGATGTGCACCTGATGCAGCTGCTTTTACTGATCGATGCGTTGAAGCGTGCTTCGGCGCGGCGCATCACGGTGGTGATTCCGTACTTCGGCTACGCCCGGCAGGATCGCAAAGACAAGCCGCGCGTCCCGATTTCGTCCAAGCTGGTGGCCGACTTGTTGACCACCGCGGGCGCCGATCGCGCATTAGTTGTCGATCTGCACGCGCCGCAGATTCAGGGCTTCTTCAATATCCCAGTGGACCATCTGTTCGCGTCCCCGGTGCTGGTGGATTATTTTCGCAAGAAGCAGTTTCCGGACCTAACCGTCGTTTCGCCGGACGCCGGTGGCGTGGAGCGCGCGCGCTTCTTCGCCAAGAAAATGGATTCGGCTCTGGCTATCGTGGACAAGCGCCGCGTGGCCATGGATGAAACCGAGGTGATGCACGTGATCGGCGATGTGAAAAGCCGCACCTGTCTCATTCTCGACGACATCATCGATACCGCCGGCACGCTAGTGAAGACGAGCCAGGCGCTGCACGAGGCGGGCGCGCGCGCGGTCTACGCCTGTGCCACGCATGCCGTGCTCTCCGGACCGGCGATTGAACGGATTTCGCAATCGGGGTTGGCCGAAGTGGTGGTAACCGACACCATCCCGCTGACGGAAGCGGGACGCAATGAGCCCAAAATTATTGTGCGCTCCATCGCCGGGCTCGTCGGACGCGCCATTCAGTCGATCCACGAAGAGACCTCGGTCAGCAGACTGTTTTTGTAAAGGACGGAATTATGGCTACAGCAACCGCAGAGAAGAACGTAGAAGCTAAGCCGCGGCAGGGCGGCGGCAAGAACGATGCGCGCCGCCTGCGCAAGAGCGGCCTCATTCCCGCCGTGGTCTACGGCGCCGGGCAGGACTCGCAGCCCATCGCCGTCGATCCCAAGCAGATGAACCGCATCCTGCGCTCGGAAGCGGGACACAACTCCATCTTCGATCTTTCCCTCGACGGCAATGCCGCCAAGGTCATGATTGTCGATTGGCAGTACGAGCCCATCAAGGGCGCGCTGCTGCACGTCGACCTGAAGCGCATTGCCATGGACAAGGTACTGCAGGTCAGCGTGCCTATCGTGCTCAAGGGCGAAGCACCCGGGGTGAAGACCCAGGGCGGTATTCTCGAGCAGATCCTGCGTGAAGTCGAAATCGAATGTTTGCCCGCCGACATCCCCGGCCACATCGTCGCCGATGTCAGCCAGTTGATGTTTGGCCAGGTGATTCGCGTCTCCGACCTCCCACATAGTGGGACAGTCAAATTCATCACGGAAGAGAGCCAGCCGGTAGCGCACGTAGTTGCGGTGAAGGAAGTCGTGGAAGCGGCTCCCGCCGAAGCTGCGGTCGAAGGCGCCGCCGCTCCCGCCGAACCCGAGGTCATCAAGAAGGGCAAGCAGGAAACCGAAGGCGAAGCTGCCGAGGGTGGCGACAAGGCGGCCAAGCCGGAGAAGTCCGAGAAGAAGAAGTAACGGTCGTGAAGCTGATCGTCGGGCTCGGCAATCCGGGCATCGAATACCAGTTCACACCGCACAACATGGGTTTCCTGGCGGTGGACCGCATCGCCGAGCAGTGCGGGGTGCGAGTCAATAATCGTCACTGCCGCGCGCAAACTGCGCGTACACGCTTGGCCGGACACGATGTGGTGCTGGCCAAGCCGGAAACCTATATGAACCTGAGCGGCGCATCGGTCAGCGAACTGGTACGCGAGTACGAGGTGCAGCCCGAGCAGGATCTGGTGCTGCTGTATGACGAGTTGGATCTGCCGTTCGGCACGCTGCGGGTCAGGCCGCGGGGCCGCTCGGCAGGACACAACGGTGTCGAGTCGGTAATCGGCGCGCTGGGCACGCAGGAGTTCACGCGCATCCGCATGGGCGTGGGCCCGGATTATCCGGTGGGCGACGGCGCGAAGTATGTGCTGGGCCAGTTCAAGAAGGCGCAGCTCGAAGTTGTAGATCAGGTGCTGGACCAGGCATCTGACGCTGTGGGAGTCATCCTCGCCGGCGGCGTACAGGCGGCGATGAACCGCTTCAATCGCAAGCCGGAAGACACGGCGGCAGAAGAGTAAAGTTTCACTTTGTGGGACGGATCTAATTAGCCCAGGGCGGGAGCCCTGGGTGAGCGGGCTAATAAACAACCGGGTCCCTTTAGGGACGGCACATGACCTTGAGGAGCGATAGGGGTCCCTCGACTCCGGCGGCAAAACCGGCCGCCTCCGCTCAGGATGACAAAGATTGCTTTAGCTGAGTGCTGAAAGCTGAAAGCTGACAGCTGAGAGCTGAGAGCTGAGAGCTTAGGAGAAATAATGCAACGTACTTACGAATTAATGTTCATCGTTCGGCCCGACATGCCGGAAGAGGACCAGGACAAACTGATCTCGAACCTCGAGACCCAGGTCGGCACCGCGGGCGGCACGGTGAAGAGCGTCGAGCGCATGGGCAAGCGCCGCCTGGCCTATGTCGTCCGCAAATTCCAGGACGGCATTTACATGCTGATGACGCTGGAAGGCGAAGGCGGCATGGTGAAGGAAGTGGAGCGTCGCCTGCGCGTCACCGAGCCGGTGATCAAGTTCATCACCGTGCGCGTCGACGAGGAGCAGAAGCGTCTGGCTAAGGTCAAGGCCCTTCGCGACACCAAGGTTCGCGGCAAAGGCACTCGCGCCGCCGCCGCTGCCGAAGCTGCCGCTGCCGCCGCCGAGGCTGCTGCTGCCGCTACACCGGAGGCGCCCGCTCCCGAGGCCGCTCCGGCCGAAGGCGCCGAGTCGACTCCCGTCAGCGCGTAATAATGGGCGCCCAGCGGTGGAAGAGCGGGCCTTTAGGTCCGCGTCGCACGGCAACCAAAATTTGGGGCTTCAGCCCCGGTACATCGCTCTAATCGATTGCGATTGCGAGCGACAGGATCCAGGCTCTCTGAGCCCGAAGGAGAATCATGGCAGACGAACCCATCAAGTCAGCAAGCAGCGACGCTCCCGCACCGCGTTCCGAAAGCGGCCCTCGTGAAGGTGGAAGCAGCGGCCCTCGTGAAGGTGGAAGCAGCGGTCCCCGCGAAGGCGGCGGCCCTCGCGGACCTCGCCCCGGCGGACGTCCCGGCGGCGGCCCTGGCGGTCCTCGCGAAGGCGGACGGAAATTCTTCCGCCGCAAGAAAGTTTGCAAGTTCTGCGTCGAGAAAATCGACGGCATCAACTACAAGGACGTGCGCCTGCTCTCCGGCTTCGTGGCGGAAAGCGGCAAGATCGTTCCCCGGCGCCTGACCGGCGTGTGCACCCCTCACCAGCGCCGCCTGGCCGACGCCATCAAGCAGGCCCGCAACATCGCCCTGCTGCCGTTTGGCGGGCGGTAGGGCAGGGCTAGGGGGACAGTGGCTAGTTGCCGGCGCGATCGTGAACCGAGGACGATGGAATCGCACCCTGTCGCGAACGGCCAACAGCAGAACCTGCTCGGCCTGCTCTTGGCACCTTTACGGGCAAGCCACGAACTGGGGCCGGCTTGAGGTCGGGTCGAGCCCGTAGGACGAAAGTAATTAGCCCAGGGCGGAAGCGCTGGGTAGCGGGAAAGCTTAAGAGCCCGAGTCCCTTCAGGGACGGCACAAAACCGCTGCGCAGGGCTGTATCGTTGAATCAGGCATCGCTGCGGGATGTCAATACCCGAGTCCCACTCTGTGGGACGAAACATCTTAGCCCAGGACGGAGCCGCAGGCGGAGTCCTGGGTAAGGCAGGATTAAGATTTTGAGTCCCTTCAGGGACGATACTGGAGGCGAGGGCTTCAGCCCGAGCCCAAACGGAGTTCTACATGGAAGTCATTCTCAAGGAAGACGTAGCCAAACTCGGCGCCCGCGGCGATGTGGTCAAAGTTGCCGAGGGCTATGGCCGCAATTTTCTTCTCCCCAAGAAGCTGGCCATCGAAGCCACACCCGCCAACCGCGCCGTCATCGAGCAGATGAAGTCCGCCGCCGTGCGCCGCCTCGCTCGCGAAAAGGGCGATGCCGAAGCAGTTGCGAAACAGCTTGTCGGCGTTGAGCTCAGCTTTACCCGCAAGTCGGGCGAGCACGATCAGCTCTTCGGCTCCGTCACCTCCGCCGACATCGCGCGCGAGCTCGAAAACAAGGGCCTCAACATCGATCGCCGCAAGATCCAGCTCGACGAGCCGCTGAAGCACGTCGGCGACTTCAACGTCTCCATCCGCCTGCACAAGGACGTGAGTGTGCCCGTGAAGGTCACCATCCAGAAGGAAGCGACTGCGGAAGCCGCGCCCGCCGCGGCGGAAGAAGCCGCGACCGAAGCGTAAGGGGATCGTGCTGTCATCTTGAGCGGAGCGCCCGCGTGAATTTTACGAGCCGCTGATTTTGCGGCTCGTGCGGGAGCGCAGTCGAATGGATCCCGCCGGTCTGCGGGTGCCCCATCCCCTCGGCGTTGCTCGGGGCAGGCTCTTTCGCCTGCTTTTGGCGAAAGGGTGGGATCCACCCTACTGATACTGCGCCGCCTCCGGCACCTGCATCCGCTGCGCCATGCTCTTCTGCCACTCTTTCCTGAACTCCGCCGCCTGCATCCGCTGCACCACATTCCCGCTCGGCACGTCTACCTCATAGCCCATCACCTGGCACATGATGCCGCCGTACTCCGACGTGCAGGGCACCTGGATCATCAGCACGATCCCGGATGAATCATCCTTCCAGTCGATCGCCGTGATGTTGTATCCGGGATTCCTCTCCATCTTCCGGCAGCTCGCCGCGTCCAGATAGAGCGCCTTACAGGGCGGGAAGCTCTTTACCATATCCGCCTCGGCTTCGCGCGTCACCTCTACCGGCCGCAACTGTGGATCGTCCAGCAGATACACCTGCACAAAGGCGGGCGATGTCATCCCCTCACCGGCATCGACAAAGAACCCCTTCGAGTCCGGCGCCCACAGCAAATCATTCCAGGGCCCAACGCCGAGATCGCGAACCTCGCGCGCCTCCTTGTCCGCTCCAGTCACGCGGAGGTGCGGGGTCCCGTCGTCCGAGTAGAGCACATCAACCGCGCTCTTCTTGTCCGGCGCCACCACCCGCACCGGATGGCAACCGGACTTGCAGTCGCCCGCAAAGCCTGTTGCCTTCCTCGCCCAGGTCGGCTTCCCGGCAGATGCGAGGGTGGGGATCAGCACCAGCAGCAGAATCAGCCAGCGGCTTTGCGTTTTCGTGTTCAAGGGTTCGGATCTCAGGTGCAAGGCTCATCATAAGCCGGAGCGCAATTCCGCGCCTTCTTCTCGCCAAAACGCTGACATTCCCACTTCAGGAAAAACCTTGTCAAGACCACAAAGGTGATACAAATCCTCGCAAATCGCACATTCTGAGTGAAATATAAATGTGGCAAAACACTGAACAGACCCCCTCCAAACGTGCTACACTGAAAGTGTAGGATAGAGAAAGGCGAGAGCATCCATGCTCCCGCCTTTTGCTTTTGGAGCGAACCCTCCCGGCCGCCAGGCCGCAGAATCCGCCCATCTCAGAGCCCACTTCCTGCAACCCTGCACAATCTGGAGAACTCTCATGGCAGCTTGCCTTAGTCAGCCTGTCGCGCACGCCCCTGCGCCCAGCAATACCGTCGCCCCACCATTTTTCAGCCAGCGGCCAGACTTGCAGCAGGCCAATCCAGCCCCTGCTCCGGTTTTATCGCCACAAGCTGGTTGGAACGCCTGCCAGTCGGCGCTGGCTCGCACGTACAACCGGCTCGGTGGACTGATTGCTCGCCTTGCGGCTCTCGCCGGCGTTCCTCTTCCCGCAGCCCTGGCTGTGTGGTTTGTGGAAAGTTCAGGCCGCGCGCTCGAACCGAATCGCGCACTGATTCGCTTCGAGGTGCATCACCTCTGGTCGGCCTGGGGCTACAAGAACCCAGCCCTCTTCGACGCGCACTTCCAGTTTGGCGGACACGCCGGAACCGCCGGACATCCCTGGCAAGCTCACGCCTACCGGGCCAGCACGGATGGCGCCTTCGCTCCCGTGCACAACGGTCAGACGTCCGAGTACGCAGCGCTGCAACTGGCCATGCAGTTAGCTGGAGAAGAGCTGGCGGTGCGCTGCATCAGCGTCGGCGGATGCCAGCTGCTCGGTTGCGACTACGATCTGCTCGGCTACCCGACCGCCAAGGCGATGTACGACGCGTTCCAGAGCAACGAGAGCGCCCACGTCCTCGGCTTTTTCGATTTCTGCGCCCGCCAGCCTGCCCCTCACATTGGCGGCCTGCTGACTTATCTCCGCCAGCAGGATTTCGCCAGCTTCGCGCATTTCTACAACGGGGGAGGCGAGGTCGCAGCCTACGCGGCGCAACTGAGGAACGCCGCCGCTGATGCTGAGTCGGTGCTGGCAACCGGATAGGTTCGCTACCAGATGCGGCGCACGCCGTAAGCGTCGAAAATCCTATCCGCGCTGAGAATTGGCAAGTCCTGCGATTGCGCCTGCGCGGCCAGCAGCCGGTCGAAAGGATCACGATGGTGCAGCGGCAACTGTCCAGCACGAATGCCGTGTTCGGACACAATCGGAAGTTCCGTGAAGTTATCTTCCGCCAGCAAATCGTCCCATCTTGCCAATACAGCGTCAAAGTTGATTCGGCCAGTCTTGGTCTTGATGGCGATTTCCCACGCAACCGCGGCGGAAATGAGGATCATATTCGAGTCGCTTTCCATCGCTCTCTTGGCTACTGCGGAAAGCTGTTGCGGCGTCTTCCACCACCACAGCAGAGCGTGAGTGTCCGCGAGAATTCTCACAAAAGGCCCCAGTCGCGCAGTTCCTCATCCGTCAGCGGGGCAAACGCGTCCGGCTCCCAAGAAATCAAGTCCTTGAGCCGGCCGGGAACACGCTTCTTTTTCTCGGATTGGTTTACGGCCAGCAGCTTCACCACGGGCTTCTTTCCCCGGGTGATGACGACTTCCTTGCCGCTCTCGGCTTCCTTGATCAGCCGGGAGAGATTCGTCTTCGCCTGGTGGACGGTGTAGCTCATTAGCTAAGTATAGTTAGCTAACCACGGCCGGGCAAGGCTGCCCTTGGCACTTGGCCCGGTATTTGGCTCGAATAGAATGCTTTGCCAACTGCCAAGCGCTAATTGCCAAGCGCAGCCGTTCCGAACCTCTGCCCCTCCTCCAACGTATTCCCATCCGACCGTCTATAATCGCTCACGGTTTCTCCCCGCGCTCGTCTATGTAGTTGTAGGCACAAGAATTGGCCTACGAATTGCTCAACAGGTAGAAACCAGCATGCCGGCCGAAGCGGTAGCAGTTCCTCTCACGGTTGGCCCGGGACTTGCACCCCAAGTGCGAAGCTTGGGAACCCCGGCGATCCGTACTCCTGAAGCGTGGCGGGAGACGGCGTCTTCTAATCCCTCAGGTCGAGGGATAGCAGTGGGGCAGGCCCAGAGCCGCATGAACGATACGGAGCTGATCCGGGAAGCTCAACGTGGCAATCACGCCGCGTTCGAGGACCTCGTGCGCCAGTACGATGGCGCCGTGCTTCGTCTGGCCTATCACCTCACGCGCTCCGAGCAGGACGCGCAGGACATTTACCAGGATGCGTTCCTCAAGGCCTACCGGAACATCGGTAACTTCCGCTTCGAGTGCTCGTTCTACACCTGGATTTATCGCATCGTGACCAACCTTTGCCTCGATCTGCTGCGCAAGCGGCAGGTGCGCAAAGAGGACTCGGGCATCGCCACGGACTCCGAAGGCGGCACCTACGACATGCTCGACCAGGTGGCCGATCAGCGCTCCGGCGCGAGTCCCGAACGCGACATGATGCGGCGGGAACTGGGCGCGCGCATCGCCAAGGCGCTGACAAAACTGACGCCGCGCGAACGCATGGTCTTCGAGATGAAGCACTATCAGGGCCTGAAGCTGCGCACCATCGGCGAAATTTTGAACACGACGGAAGAAACAGCGAAGAACACATTGTTCCGCGGCACTCAGAAGTTGCGTGCCGCATTGAAGGATATGCGATGAAGTCGCATTTGGCACTTGGCATTTGGCCAAGGCGAGTCCGGTTGAGTGCATTTGCCAAGTGCCAAGCTGATGGCTGACAGCTGAGAGCTGACAGCTTCGAGGTTCTTATGAATTGCGATTGGGTACAACAGAACATCACCCTGTACCTGTACAACGAGCTGGCCGACGACGCGCGCCACGAGTTGGAGGCACACCTCCACCGCTGCGACAATTGCTCCACTGAGCTCGCCGCACAGCAGGAATTTCAGGCAGCGATGAACGTCTTGCAGGTGGAAGAGCCATCGCCTAGCTTCCTGGCAGCCGCGCGTATGCGGCTGCAGGAGTCGCTGGAAACCGCCGAGCAGCGCCGCGCCTGGTATCACCGCCTGGTCTTCGACCCCACCGCGTGGTTGCGTCAGATGCGCTTTTCGCCCGCGCTGGCGGCCATCCTGCTCATCGTCGGCTTCGGCGGCGGTCTGGGCACCATGTACAGTGCGCTAGGTCATGGCAGGATCAACGTCGATCCCAAGCTGGGGCTGAATGCCTCCATCGCAGGCATTACCTCCATTGATCGCCAGCCCAACTCCGATAATGTTCAAATCCGCTATGATCGCCTGCTACCCGATTCCGTGCAAGGTTCCATCGAAGATCCCAAGATCCAGGAGCTGTTGAAGTACGCCGCCAAGAGCGATTACAACTCCGGTGTACGATTGAACGCGGCGGACGCCCTGAGCGGCAATACCTCCGACCCCAGCGTCCGCGAAGCCCTGATCTATGCGCTCCGTTATGACAGCAACGCGGGCGTTCGTTTGAAGGCGCTCGATGGTATCGGCCCCTACGTGAAGCAGGACATCCGCGTGCGCAACGCCGTTCTCGAAGCGTTGCTGGACGATAGCAATCTCGGCGTTCGCAATGGCGCTATGCACGCCCTGGAACCGGTGCGGGCCGACAGCAGCGTGCGCATGGCGCTGCAGCAGTTGGCCAAGGAAGACCCTAGCGATTACATTCGTACCGAGTCCAAGCGCGAGTTGGCCTCGATGCCCAATCTTGATTAACGGTAGAGACCCAGACGAAATGGCGGATTGCACGACCAGCGAAGAAGCTCAGCATCACCCTACAGACACGACACCGCGGAGAGCGTTTTCCTTAACGCCTTCTCTGTGCCTCTGTGTCTCTGCGGTGATGCTTTCTTTCGCCCTTCCCCTAACCGCGCAGCAGCAGCAATCCCGCATCTATCGCGACGGCTACACCTGGGTCGAGGAAATCACCGGTATTCTGCCCTACGCCCGCGAGATTCACATCCACACTGATCTAGGTTCGGTGCAGGTGCAGGGCAACTCGCCGCAATTTACCTACATGGTGCGCAAGCGCTCCTATGGCGGCAGTCAGGAAGCTGCTCGCCACCAGTTTGCCGGGATGCGTATCATCGCCGGCAAGAACGGCGAGTTCGCCTCCATCGAAGGCAAAGTCAAAAACAAGAATCTCGCGCACTTCGGGGCGGAGTTCATCGTGCAGGTGCCGCGCGATCTCACTCTGGTGAAAGTTGAAACGCGCGGCGGCTCGCTGGCTTTCAGCTCCATCGCGGCCACCATCGTCGCCACCACCGGCGGCGGCTTGATTAAGCTTGACGATCTGAATGGTCCGGTGAAGATCAGCAGCGGCGGCGGCAATGTCGAAGCCGGCAACCTTGGTGGCAGCTTCTCGATGACTAGCGGCGCCGCTGATGTGCACGTCAACAACGTCGCCGGCGAGATGCAAGTCAACCTCGGCGGAGGCCGCGTGTATGTCGGATCCACTCACGCCTCCACCATCCAAACCGGCGCGGGCAGTATTCAGGTGCGCAAGTGCTTTGGCGATCTGCGCGCCATCAGCGGCGGTGGCAGCCTGTTGCTGGGCGACGTGGATGGCTCCGTCGATGCCGAGACCGAAGGCGGCAGCGTGCGTCTGGCGAGCGCGCTCGGTCCCGTACACGTTAAGACCGGCGGAGGCAGCGTCGAACTTTATAACCTTGGCCGGGGCGCTGAAGTGGAAACCGGCGCCGGCCCCATTACAGTTGAGTTTCTCGGCAATCACGGCTTTACCGATTCTTTCCTGCACACCGCGTCCGGCGATGTCACCGTATGTTTCGCCAACAATTTCCCGGTGACCGTTCATGCCAACACCGACATGGCAAACGGCCCCGGCATCTTCTCAGACTTTCCCGGCCTGACCATTAAACGCCAGGGCGGCGACTTGATCAGGTCGATGTCCGCTGAAGGTGTTTTCAACGGTAGCGGTCCGGCGTTGCGGGTTCGCACTACCATTGGACAAATCGCGTTTCGCAGATGTCGCTAAATAGAGTGGAAGACAGGGTTGGTTCGTATGCAGAAGTGTAAGGCAGTTTCGCTCGGTACATTCTTCGCACTTGCCATGGTCCTCGCGGCCGTTGCTGAGCCCACCTCGGGTCAGCCTGGCTGGCCCGATCACTCCGCTGCTTACTTGGGCGTGCAGATCACCAGCGTTACGGCCGATCGTGCCGCAGAGTTGAAGCTGAAGGATTCCTTCGGTGCCGTCATCATCCTGGTCGATCACGACGGTCCCGCCTGTCGCGCCGGCCTGCTGGAGAACGATGTCGTCATCGCCTTCAACGGCGCCAAGGTTGAAAGCGCTGAGCAGCTCACCGGCTTCATTCACTCCGCTCCTCCCAGCAAGCAGGTGGTCCTTACCATCGTGCGCAATGGCCAGCAACAGAACGTCAACGTTACGCTGGGAACCTGGACCGTCTCGCCGCATGCGCGTAGCTCGCAACCGCCGGGAATGGCGATGTTTCCTCCCATGGCCGCGCCCCGCGCCTATGTTCCCGACGCCGAGATCCCTTCCGTAGCCATGCTTTCCATACGTCACGGCCTGGTGGTGGAGAGCCTGAGTCCGCAGTTGGCCGAGTTCTTCGGCGCTCCCCGTGGGCGCGGTTTACTGGTGCGCTCGGTTGAGCGAGGTAGTGCCGCCGCCGCCGCCGGTCTCAAGGCTGGCGATGTAGTCCTGAGGATCAATAACGATGAAGTGCACGACATCTCCGATTGGCAACGCGCCATGCAGACGCAGGCCACCAAGCTCACGTTGAGCATCCTGCGCGACAAGCACGAACAAACCGTCGTCCTCGCCGTGCCCGGTCCACACGACAGTTCCAGACTCGAGAACCAGGATTGGCTGAACTTCGACACCGAAGCCCAGACCTTGCGTGATCAGCTGGAGCGGATGCGTCCGGAACTCGATCAGAGCCAGCAGGAGTTTGCGCCGAACCAGGGTCAGATGATCGCGCAGCTCGGACCCAGCGACAAAGAGCTGGAGCAGATGCAACGCGAGATTGAAAAGGCAATGAAGCAGCAGAAGAAGGACATGGAGAAGATGGCGCGCGACATGGCCAAGTCAACCAAGCCCGCCGCGAAAGATCTGGCGAAGATGCATCGTGACCTCGAGAAGTCACTGCCCAGGCAGAAAGAGCTCGCAGAGATGCAGCAGCAATTGCGCGACTCCATGCCCAGCCAGAAAGACTTCGACGAGATGAAGCATCAGATCGAAGCCTCCGTTCCCAGCCCGAAGGAAATGGAAGAGATGAAACGGCAGGTGGAATCCTCTGTTCCCAGCCAAAAAGAGATGGACGACATGCGCCGCCAGATCGAAGATTCCATGAAGAACTGGACCCCCGAGTTGCAGCTGCAAATGCAGCAGCTCCAGAAAGAGATGGAGCAGCACCAACTCGACCTGCAGCAGATGATGAACGAGTTCAACAACGGCCATCAGCTCTAAGCGAGTAATTCCTTCACGGGAAAGCAGCGGAAGGGATGCAATCTGCTGATTTGCCGCAACGACTCGTCATCCCATTGAAGCCAATGAGTAACTTTTTTGATTTGTCACCCGCCCGGAGCGGAGGGATCTGCGGTCCTCCGTCTCGCGACAATGTATCGATCACCGACACCGCCCGCACTCCGATACTCCCGTCCCGCTCTGCGGGACGACTCAGTTCAGCCCAGGACGAAGTCCTGGGTGAGGCTTGGCGCTCCCACCCGACCTCGCACTGTCGCACACCAGTCCCGCTCCGCGGGACGGTATAAGATAGCCCATCATTTCAGCGGTGGTTAAGCAAGAAAAAGCGGCTAGGAGAAACCAAGTCCGAGCTGCGGAGGGGCGACAAACTTCCTCGAGAGCACTAAAGAGGTTGCCAAACATTGCCTGATATTACATTTGGAGTGCTTACTGAGCGGAGTGGACCGTTGAACCTCAGCGCTGCGGTTGTCCGAAGTGTTAGGTAGGTTTTCCAGTCGGCTGGATTTTCTTCTACGCTGCACCAAGCGGGGAACTCGTCGTAATTCGCATCTGCAACAATTTCGGCCACACTCAACTTTGAATGGTTGTCATCCAGTCGCAGCCCCGCGATAAAGTCCCGGATCACCCAAGAGCCGCGGTTTTTATTAAAATCGAAATACACCAAGTGGTCATTTGCGACGATGTTTGGGCAGCGTAAAACGATGCCGTAATTGCCACCGCCTCGATGATTGTAGTTGCTTACGTCCACAGGCATTTCGGGGATAGCTTGGCAGATCTTCTAGGAAATCTCAATCACATTTTTGATGGCTGTTGCCGGCGGCAAATTCTAGTCGCCCATCTTGTGGCGACGACAAGCTTAGAAACTCATACTCAATACTGTGACCTTCTCTTCCACTTGCGGTCCACCAACTCGATCGCTCCATACAACACCACGCACAACCAGAAATCCACAATCAATCCCAGATCGAGCTGGTCCGGACGATGCCGCCCCGCCGCCGGCAAATGTGGCATCAGCACAAAGAAGTACAGAAGATTGCCAACAATCACGGCAATGGTTTGCTTGACGAGTCTCCGCAGCACTGACTGATTTGACACCGCCTACCGCTCATGCGATGCCAGAAAACGGCATTGAGAAAGGTTGCAAGTTTTTTCCAAATGCCAATTGCTACCCGCTCCCCAGCGCCTCTTCATTCCGCGGCCGATAGCCATTGATGAAATCCTGGCCGCTCATCCGCTTCTTGCCTTCCACCTGCAATTCCTGGATCTCAAGCGCCGTCCCATGCGCAAAGCCCAGCAGCAGACGATGGTTCTCGACGACGAAATGTGCGGCAGCAACCACTCCGACTTCTGGCGCGGGTATGGCGGCGTACAGGTGCAGCATCTTCCCGCGAAAGATGGTGAACGCTCCTGGCCACGGCTGAAATCCCCGCAAACGATTCCACGTGTCGGTTGCCGTCCGCGCGAAATCGATCAGCCCATCTTCGCGCTTCAGAATAGGCGCCAGCGTCGCCTTCGCGTTGTCCTGCGGCTGCGGAACGATCGTTCCGTTCTTCAGACCTGCAAGCGTCGTAATCATGCTCTCCGCGCCACTCTGCGCCAGCCGGGGCGCCAGGGTCAGCGCGGTATCCTCGGGCCGAATCCGCTCTTCCGATTGCTGAAGAATGTCACCCGTATCGAGCCCGGCGTCGATGCGCATCGTGGTCACGCCGGTGACGCTCTCCCCCATCGCGATCGCCCACTGAATCGGCGCCGCCCCGCGGTACTTGGGCAACAGCGAAGCATGCAGATTGATGTTCCCCAGTTTCGGTAGGTCGATCATCCATTGCGGGATGATGCGCCCATAGCCCACGACGATGATGGCTTCCGGCGCGATGCTCTCCAATTGCCGGCGAAACTCATCGTTATTCTTGATTTTCTCCGGCTGCGTGACGGGAAGGTCTAGCGCAAGCGCGGTCCGCTTCACCGGAGAAGCCGACAGTTCCATGCCGCGGCCACTGGGACGATCCGGCTGAGTCGCGACCAGCTTCACTTTGAAGCCGGCAGCCACCAGCTTCTCCAGCGTCGGCACGGCAAACAGCGGTGTCCCGCAAAATACCAGGTCCATCATGAAAAACGCCTTTCACCACAGAGACACCGAGGCACAGAGTTCTGGAAATCGTTTATCCGCTTTTGCGGCCTTCTTGTCAGAAAAGAATTCTCTGTGTCTCAGTGCCTCTATGGTGAACTTCTTACCACGCCCCCTGCTTCATCAGTTTACGGATCTTGCGCTTCATCAGATCGCGCTTCAACCCGCTGAGGTAGCTAATGTAGAGCTTCCCGTTGAGGTGATCGGTTTCATGCAGCAGAGCCCGCGCCAGCAGATCATCCCCCGTCACTTCGATTGTCTCGCCCTTCAGGTTCTGCGCTCGCGCCGTCACCTTGCTCGGCCGCGACACCTTCTCACGGAAGTCCGGCAGGCTGAGGCAGCCTTCGTTCGAAGTCACCCGGCCTTCAGTGTGGACGATCTCGGGATTCACCAGCACGATCTTGGCTTCGGGATCCTCTTTAAAGGTAACGTCGATGACGGCAATGCGTTTGCTAATGCCGATCTGCGGCGCCGCGAGGCCTACGCCGTGCGCCGCATACATACTTTCGAACATATCGTCCACCAGCTTGCGCAGCTCGTCGTCGAACACTGTGATGGGAGCGGCCGGCTTTTCCAAAACCGGGTCGCCAAATTTCACGATGGGATAGATCATTTAGAAGTTTCGCAACTGTTGGCAGTAGCCTTCAAAATTACGCTGCAATTCCAACATCGAATCGCCACCAAACTTTTCCAGCGCGCATTGCGCCACAATCAGCGCCACCATGGCTTCAGCCGCAACTCCGGCAGCGGGCACAACGCACACATCGGAGCGCTCATAGGCCGCCTTCACCGGCTCACGGCTGGCGAAGTCTACAGAAGCCAACGGACGCCGCAATGTCGAAATCGGCTTCAGATATCCTCGCACGCGAATGTCTTCGCCGTTCGAGACGCCGCCCTCGAGGCCTCCAGCATGATTCGACCGCCGCGTGAAGCCCGTGAACGCGCCCCCGCCTTCCCGTTCGTATCCTATTTCATCATGCACGGTCGATCCCAGGGAACTCGCCGCCAAGACCGCATCGCCAATCTCGACGCCCTTGACGGCTTGCAGCGACATCACGGCGGCCGCCAGCCGCGCATCCAAACGCTCATCCCAATTTACATAAGTGCCGAGACCTGGAGGAACGTTATGCGCGATCACTTCGAAGATGCCTCCAACCGAATCGCCCGTCCGCAAAGCGACGTCGACTTGCTCCTTCATGCGTGCCTCGGCTTCCGCAGCGACGCAATTGAGCAGCACCTCGTCTTTCGTAGCGAGGGCCGCAACGGCCTCCCACGAAAACGGGGCTTCCAGTCTCGCGCTCCCCACTGCGATCACGTGACTCAGAACTTCGATGCCGAGTTCGCGTAGCAGCAATTTGGCCAGCGCGCCCGCCGCTACCCGCGCCGCCGACTCACGTGCCGACGCCCGCTCCAAAACATAGCGCGCCTCGGGAAAGTTGTACTTCACTGCGCCCGCAAGGTCCGCATGCCCCGGTCGTGGCGATGCGACGCGTTTGTGTTTTGCCGGATCGCCCTCCTCCACCGGCAAAGCTTCCGTCCAGTTCTGCCAATCCTTGTTGGCCAGCAGCATTGCGATGGGCGAGCCGATCGTCTTACCGTGACGCACGCCGCTCAGGATGTGCGCCGTATCGCGCTCAATGCGCATGCGTCCGCCGCGGCCGTAGCCTTGCTGCCGGCGCCACAATTCGCGGTTCACGAATTCGAGCTCCACCGCAAGACCAGCAGGCATGCCCGAAACCAGCGCCACCAGAGCCTCACCATGAGACTCACCGGCTGTCGAGAAGCGCAACATAGGAAGGGTGATGATAGAGGAAGCGGTTGGGAGTTAGCAATCAGCTGTGAGCTACGAACTTCGAGTAATAAGCGGGTGCCCCATCCTACGCCTGCTTTTGGCGTAGGGTGGGAGACTATTCCACAACCACTTCTTCCTCTACCAGCGCCTTGTCCTCCTCGCGAGTGCCGGTTAGCGCGAAGGAATTCGTCTCGGACGCCTTGCCTGCGGCGACTCTAGTAATCGCGTACGAGCAACCAATCCAGTGAGCTTCGTCGAAGTCGGTCTGCGACCAGCGTGCGGGATGATCGGGATGGGAGTGATAAAAGCCGATGATTTCGAGGCCTTCGTCCCGGGCGTAACGTTGCGCGCGAATCACTTCGCGCGGGTCGATGTGATAACGATTCTGCGGCGACTCGGTACAGGCGTTCTCGCAACGAATGACGACTCTCACGCTGCGCTCATCGCCATCGCAGACGCCTAGCAGAATGCCACAACATTCGTCGGGATACGCCTCCTCGCCATGGCGGCGAATCTCCTCATACTGCGATGCCTGGAGCCTCAGCATTCTGCTTCCATCCCCGTTGCTGCTGGCGCTGTTCCTTTGTCTGCGAAATAAAAATGGCCGAGAACACCTCGGCCACTCGTAGTACACCGCGTCTGTGCCTACTTTGACGGCGCGAGAATCGCATCCAGCCGATCCTCCGTCCCCTCTACTCTCTCCAGGTGCGGGTAGCGCATGCCGCCGTGATAATCCAGAGTGACGGTGACAAACTCGTCCTCGCGCTTCAGCAAAAGCTTAATCGGTTGCGTCGTCTTTTCTGCGGACAGAATCGCTTCGCGCAGGTTCGCGACGCTGAACTTCTGGTCATTGACGGCTTCGAGGTGCATGTCCGGAGTGATGCCTGCCTTGAAGGCCAGACTCTCCCACCACACATCTCCAACGTTACCTTCGCCGTTCACCGAGAAGCCCAGTGAGGTAGCAAAACTCGTTCCCCGAGATGGGTCCGCGTGTTTCATCCACTCCGGTTGATCATCGGTGTAGACCAGCCGATAGCCGCCCTGCGTAATCCCGTTCTCCGGAACCTGCGGATCCAGATCATAGACTCGGGCGCGCAGGAATCCTTTCCAGTCGTACGACTGTACCGTGTTCAATGCCGCAACCAAGTCGTCGAAGGTATACGTCTTGGTCACGTAGCTCCCGTTATCCATGCTGAAGAAGAGCTTCGCGAAGTCGTCGAGCGACTTCTTCCCCCCACTCATCTCGCGAATCTTGGTGTCGGCATCGAGCCAGATCAGATCCGCTTCCGGGTAGTAGTCATACGAACGCTGCCAGCTTGGCCAGATCTCGGGCGAGGCGCCGTGCGACGAAATGATGGGCTGATTGGTGGTATCCACCAGCGGCCGCCACGTGCGTCCCGGGCTGACCTCAAAGTTTGCCGCGATCAGTGCGATCTCATCGCGCGCCTGATCAGGTGTGCGCAATCCCGAACGCGCTGTCAGCACGTTGCCGTAATAGTCGGTCAAGCCCTCGTAAACCCACAGCAGATCGTTCTGCATCGGCAGGTTAAAATTGGGAGTCCACAGGTCGGCAGGCCGGCGAAACTTGCCGTTCCACGAGTGCGTGTATTCGTGCGGCAGCAGCGCTCGACCGCCGACCCCCGCCGCCCAATCCGTAAAGTAGTTCGCGCGGGTGCCGTCTTCGCTGGACTGATGATGTTCCAGCCCCTTGCCGCTCACCGTGTCGCTGAGCGAAAACAGAAAATCGTAGTGATCGTAGTGATGAGAGTTGAAAAGCTTCTGTGCCTCCGTCACCAGGTTCTTGTGATACTGCAGCTCTTCCGGCGTGATCTCCAGTTGCTCTGGCTTGTCGGCAAAGACATCGAGGTACACTTTGTTGTCCGCGCCGCTCGATAGGTCCACGCGCTTGAAGTTAACGCCGGCGTAGAGCGGCGAATCGACCAGCGTATTCAGTGTCGTGTCTTTGAACTGAACCAGGTTCCCCTCCTGCGATTTCAGCTCCAGCGCGCAGGCGAACTTCCAGCCCTCCGGCAACCGCACCGACGGAGCAAACTGGATGCGCCGCGACAAGTGTCCCGCGGGGTAAACAAGCACGCTGTTCCAGGTGAGGTCGGCAAACTTGGACGAGATGCGGCCCTGCTTCGGCGACATCGGGGCCAGGTACTGAAAGCTCACTTCCAGCGACGATGTGCCCTGCGGCACGTTGATACGGAAGGCATACATGTTCACGCGATCGCGCACCCAGTCGACGGGCTTGCCATTCGCCGTGAGCACCAGCCCCGCCATATTCTCAACCGGGTTCGAGGGCGAGTGCGTTCCCGGAAGCCACTCGGGGTAGAGCAACGTAAGGTCGCCACCCTTCACCGGAATCGTCTCATGCACATTCAGCACGCGATCGTTGATGTTGGTGAGATCGACGACCAGAGTGATTGTGCCGGGATAAGGCGTATCGGCCGGCGCAACAACCGGCGGAGGCAGCGGTGAAGGCTGTGGGCCCGCTGACTTCTGAGCGAACGCCGCGGGGCTAAGGGCAACCGACAGAGCTGCGAGAAAAGTTGCGAAAAGCGCCGCAGCGCCTCGACGATAAGACAGATGTGCCACACGCATTCTTCGAAACTCCCGACAAATACTGTATACCAGTCGAGCGAGGCTATCGGGCGCGCGGGCGACGCGCCCATTCTTGCCCGGATACTGTCGCCGCCTTTCGACAGGGCGGCGGGAACAACGGCCGGTGGGTGTTAGGGAGTAGAACTGTCTCCGTAGGTTGGGACGATGCCTGCTTGCCGAAGAAACCTCGCCACCTCATCTGCAATTACCCAATAGCCAGCCGGAGTAGGATGTGTTTCAAACCGGCCGTCATAATAAAGAAGCTGGGGCGACTGTGTGGCGGCGGGCCGAAGTCTCGGAGCCAGGTCAGCAAAGGGAACCTTGGCCTTGGCTGTTATATCGTGCAGGACATTCACGACGTCCGCAAACTCTCGCCGGATCTCGTTAGCCTGTGGCGACTCGGAGGTATAGATGTTCTCCCGGCACGGCACCACGATCACCACCAGGCGTCCCCCAGATTGTTCAGCCTGCTCCTTCAGCCACATCACTTCCGCCGACTCCAGAGAAAGCGCGCGCTTCTGCTCCGCCGCGGGGCCGCCATCGGCTTCCAGCGCCAAATTATCAGCAAGGGCGACATTTTGTTGTTGTCGGAATACTCCTCCTAGCTTTAATACCAATAGATTGAATAGTTCGGAATGCTCCGATAGAAAAATATAACCTGGCATACTCTTCACCAGATGGCCAACTGATTTAGAAGCCTTACTCGCAGCTTGTAGCTGATTAGGCGGGCGCGGCATTAACCTTCCCTTGTCATCCATTATGAATACTCCGGTGACAAAGTCCACCGCACAGGCTATGTTCAGAACGACAATCTGAGGATGAAAGCGCTTCACCCAGGTGTCATACCAAAGCGCCTGCTCCGCGACAACCGTTCCCGGAATACCGGCATTGATAACCTCAAAGGTCAGGTGCGAGCCATCCTGCTTCGCCTGTTCCTGCAGAATGGACTGTAGCTGAACGGGATAGGTTTCGACATCGTTCGCCCCGCTTCCAAAGGTAGAGCTGGAACCCAGCATGGCGATTCTGATCGTTCCCGGACTCGGCTCAGGCGTATATAGTTGTTGACCCCGGAATCGCTGTGCGCTGAAAGAGAAGCTAGTGTCATAGCTCCCAGGAACGAAATGCCTGCCATGCACATTCGGCAATGGAACAACCATACTATTAAGATGGTCGACCCAGGGGTAAGACATCGAACGCGGCGCCACAATCCGCGCAATCCCCTCCGCAGCGATCAGGGAGAGTGTAGCGCTGAGCAAGAAAATCGCCGCGCGTAAAAGCGCAGTACGGCCAAACCAGTGCATCCTATCTCGATGATGGTTACGTGAACGCACCTTAAGATCGAGTGGTGTATCAAAACATCAGCAGGCGGCGATCAATCGCCTTAGCCCCCAGGCAGGTATTCGCCGCTTATAACTTGTTAATTCATGCGCTCCGCCAGAAAGCCCTGTCGGCCTCTCCTGGCGCGAGAAAAAGATCTTGCTCAATGCCATGCTGCCTCGTATAGAGATCGTAGTATCGCCCGCCCAAATCAAGTAGCGACCGGTGCGTGCCCCGCTCCACGATTCGTCCCGCTTCGATCACAAGAATCTGGTCGGCGCGGCGAATCGTCGACAGACGGTGCGCGATAACAAATGTCGTTCGTCCGCGCATCAGATACAAGAGCCCTTCCTGAATCATGGCCTCCGATTCAGAGTCGAGGCTCGAGGTCGCCTCGTCGAGGATTAGAATGCGGGGATCAGCCAGGATCGCTCGCGCGATGGATACGCGCTGTCGTTGTCCGCCGGAAAGCTTTACACCGCGCTCGCCGATCACGGTATCGTATTTCGACGGATACGTCTCGGCGAACTCGTCCACGCGCGCGATTGCGCAGGCGCAAAGAATCTCAGCTTCTGTCGCACATGGCTTGGAGAACGACACGTTCTGGCGAATTGTGCCATCAAGAAGAAACGAATCCTGCAATACCATTCCCAACCGAGTGCGGTATGACTCCAGACATACAGTGGAAAGATCGATACCATCGACCCGCACCATACCTTCGTTTGGCGTATGGAAGGCTGCTATTAATTCAGTGATTGTGGACTTTCCCGCGCCTGAGGATCCGACCAGGGCAGTGACGGTTCCGGGCCGCACGTGGAACGAGATGTCATGCAGGACTATCTTCGTTTGTTCGTATGCAAAGTGGACGTTATGAAAGATGACATCCCCCCGGAAATCATCCAGGACAACGGTACGGCAGATGTCCGCATCTTCCGGCGTTTCATTCAAAACTTCGCGCGTGCGCTCTAAGCCGGCAATGGCTTCCGTGACCTGGGTTCCCACCGCTACTACCTGCATCAGCAGAGCAGCTAGGTAGCCCATGAAGATAGCGTAGGTGAATAGCCCGCCAAGAGTAAGTTTGCCGGCGAGAATCTGACGCGTTCCTACGAAGATGACGGTGGCTCCCACTAAACCCATCAAGGCGGACGAAGATAGGCCGATTATGGACGCCGCTCTCAATAAGCCAAAAACATTCTGCAGCAGGCGCTCGACCCCTAGGCTGAATATCTCGTGCTCCAAGGCTTCGCCGTGATAACCCTTCACCACCCGTATCCCCCCGAGTGACTCAGTCAGTCGGCCGCTAACCTCGGCGGTGATCTTGGCGCGCTCGCGGAATATAGGTCGAACAACCCGAAACGCGCTACGCAGACCCAAACCGAAAACCGCCAGGGCCCCGAGAGCTATGCCGGTCATCAATGGGCTGATGCGAGACAATATAACCAACGCAATCGCCGCAGTCAGCAGACCGCCAACGAAATCTACCAATCCTGTTCCAATGAGGTTGCGCACGCCCTCCACGTCACTCATGATTCGCGTAACCAGCGCGCCGCTTTTGTTCGCATCGTAGTACGATACCGGTAGTCTGCCGATGTGCTCCTGCAGTCGGCGCCGTAGCTCGGCTATCAGTCTCTCCGCCGTTTTAGAGAAGGTTTCTGTGAGACCAAGAGCGGTCACTCCTTGAACAATGGTCGCTAATAAGACGATGCCGATGATCGGATACAGTAGCGTTAGACGACGCTGGATGATGACCCCGTCAACCAGATACTTAATTGAAGCTGGAAGTACCAGTCCGGAGACGCGGTTGATCATCATTAACAGCAAACCCGCCAGGATGACGGCACGGCGTGGCCGTATGAGACGCCAGATCTCTCTTGGAGTATCGAACGGCGCCGTCTCCGTATGGATCGTTCTTGGGCCTTTACCAGCCATGAGGGAGACTTAAAACGCAATCGTGTGTTGTGGAGCTTTATGAATGATGCAGTCCTTTGTTGATCGAGTCCTCTAAGGCAGCTTTCAACTCGCTATTATTATTGAGTACAAGATGGCCAGCGACTTCCACTACGGCTCTCCCCGAGACCGCACAGTCAAAACAAAGGAAGGCAATCGCCCCCCTTCGTTTGCTGCTATGGGTTCAGGTTATGGACCTGTATGAGGGATCATGGATCCGAAGACACCATGCGCTTCACCCAAGTATCCCGCGGTAAAGTACAAAGTACTAGTAGAGCCACCGCCGTTGCCGTTACCGAATGCAAGTGCCCAGAGGGCATCAATCTGGAGAGACAGTGTATTGATGTTCAGTATGTTGCCGATCATATGTCATGAGGACGTGCCAGACTTCCCAATTAGGTCTTAACCACAGAACATTGCAAACAAGCGGTCTGCCTGGATCATGATCCACGACTGCCGCAAGGGGCGGCAAAACATTGTCGCGGAAAACCTTCGGCAGGAATATTCCAGCAAGCAGAGTAACCGGCGTCGTCTAGGATCTTATTCACGGCTGCATTCTCGTTGGCAGTGTGCACCTCTACGATTAATGCTGGGCGCTGGACTCGGAGGATTCCCGCCGCTCCTTTCAGCACTTCGGACTCAGCACCCTCAACATCGATTTTGATGATGTGTGGTGTGGGTCCGCCGCCCGCAACAAAATCGTCCAACCTGATAACGGCCACTTCCATAATTTCTCCGGTTGCTAGCACCGGCCGGCGATCTTTCCAGCAGACACCGCCTTGTGAACGAGGCAGGCCTCTACGGAACGGTATCGATGCGCCTGCACTAGACCACACCGCAGCTTCGATGATTCGAACACTATGTTCCAAACCGTTGCGATAGACGTGCGCGCGCAGCCTTGCGGCACTCTCCGGATCAGGCTCAAAGGCGACGACCTGTGCCCCCAAGCGAGCGGCAGGCAGAGCATGGAAACCAATGTGCGCCCCGACGTCGTACATTACCTTGTTCGGTCCCAGAGCTTGTTGAAGCGCTTCCTGTATTGCCGGCTCATGCTTGCCCAACCACCAGCCACGCTCGTTTGACAAATCAATTTGGAGCCACAATCCTTTAGCCCATCCGTCATGCACCTGCACCCATACGATCCGCTGCGGAATCAGATGCCTACCAAGAAAACAGCGGAAACTTCGGCTTGCGGGCATAGCGCCCGGGATGCGTGCCAGTGCTCCCTCCGGCAGGCACCGCGTGAGCAGGCCTTTCCATGTTAGAAGGAGGCGAGTGTATGTTACCGCGACGCCTGGCATAAGATACCCGAATTCTTGATGATCATTGTGTAATCGGCACTTAGACAGTAGCTTGGCAGAAAGGAATTGTGCTCAGCTGTGGCTGGCCTCACTTCGACCCGTCGTACTATTGCTTGAAATTGTTCTTGCCTCAGCACTGGTAAGCAGAATTGGTGAGGAGGTGACAGTGAGATGATCAGACAATAGAGCAGCGGCTCCGGTCCAATCGAGTACTTGCGTAACTTGCCAGGAGGATGGGATGCGGAAAATCGACGTGCTTCCAGTGGACCACAAAATCCAGCTGGTGCTTTCCTTCCTATCGAACTGGCAGATCCAAAGCCCGGAGCTCTCACGTGTGCAAGAGCGTAACCCAGCCCCGAGCATCCATTGCCGTATGGTTCCGAAGGATGCTCCTGCGGCGGTTATCTGGCTCCCGGCAAAATTTGTGAGATTGAGTGTGCTCCAGTTGTGATTATCCCAGGCATACCAATAGCAATGCTGGACTCCCATTAACCAGTTCACCACGTAGGTTCTCATAAGGTATGCGGCAGCTTCAGCCTCTGACGAAAACTGCTTAGGTTGCGCCCACCCTGATTCGGTATTCCACAGTGGCTTGCCGTCGCACTTTCTTGCTCGCAGGGAACGTTGCACCTTCTGGATTACTGGGATCATCGCCTCGGGCGGGTTCGGAGTTACATAAAAATGGTACGCGATCACATCCGAGTATCGGCAGCCGCCTTGCGCCAGAAAGCTGTCGAGCCATCTCAGGCCGGTATCGGTCGTCGCCGACGGCGATAGGACCACATTAGCTGTATCAACGCTCTTCAAAGTTTCATAAGCCGCACGCGAGAGTTGCAGCATAGTGTCGACGGTGCCGCTAAAGTCCGTCCGCATGTTCGGCTCATTCCATACTTCGTATGTATGAATGCAACCCCTGTAACGCGTGGCAACCGCGCGAACGTATTCTTGCCAATCCGCCAGGTTGCGGGGTTCTGCGGCGTTACCTTTGCCATAGGCAGAGGGCTCATCCGGACGCGCGGAGGCCCACGTGGGAGTCAGGCCTAGCGTCAGTACAATTTCGACATGATGTTCGGCGGCAAGTTGACAATATCGATCCAGCAGCGCGAAGTTCCATTTGCCCCTCTCCGGTTCGAGCTGCGGCCAAGCTACCCCCGAGTCCCACAGCCGCCACCCGGCAAACTGCACTGGAGGCCACGCGGTGCCCGATGCTGCATGGTGTATGTGCATTCCATAGTATTCGGCGTCTACCGGTCGCTTAGGTCCTGCGTACGTCACCGAACCTGCCAGACGAACCGACGCGAAGAGGATCGCGAGAACCAACCCCAGTTGCAGACCTCTACCATACCTTCTCGATGGGAAGCCGTCTGCGGTAGTCATTGTCACCCGCAGCGTCATGGCTCAGGGAAATACGCGCCGCCGGGAAAGTGCGGTGAACCAAAGGGCACGGCCACAATCGCTGGCGTAGACCAGTGTCTTCGAATCCTTCTCCCAGGCGGGCGTCATGTCATTGCACTCCGCATTCGTGATGCGCCGTGTCGCTCCCGTGTCCATGTTCCGTACCCACAGGTTCCACACCCCACGATCCTGCTGACTGTAGGCCAGCCATCGCCCATCGGGCGACGCCGAAGGATAGCGCGCATTCGTGAGGCCAAGGCGCTGCAGGTCGCCTGTTTGATCGATCGTGAAGAGCTCGGGTTCCCTGTTCTTGGTTGTGGCAGAAAGCACGAGACTCCCTCCCGGAACAAATGTCATCTCTTCTACATCCAACTCCGGAGGCGTGATTGGACGATCGGCCATGTGTGCTGTCCCCAAACTGCGCAACCAAATCCGGCTTCTTCCCTTCTCCGACCTCAGGTAGGCCAGCCACCCCCCGTCCGACGACGCGACTGGAAATTCCGCATCGCTCACCTCCACCTTGTTCATAGGATCATTCCGTTTGCTGAACACAATGCGAGACCATGGTCCGGCTTCCTCAACCCAGCGCTTGCCGTCAGCAGCAGTATGGCTGAGTTCGTCCGCGCTGCCGGAGTTCATCGCAACTCCGTGAGAGCTCACACTGCCGGCGTGATACCCCTCGACCAGCATTCCAATGAACTGCACGGAGTTGTCATGGACAACTGGCTGGGTGGCGAGAAGAATCGCTGGCGACGTCATGATCCGCGAAGCGTAATTATCATAGACTCCCTGCTGATGGTGGATCGTCGCTCCAGGTTCCACAACGCAAGCGATACCCAGCGCAATTGACCAAGCCCAGGGTTCCCATCGCTTTTCCACGCTGCTTCGCTCCTGCCGGCTCAATGTTACATACGACAGTAGACACAGCAGAATGACGAAAAAGAGTCGTGGCACGGCGGCAAGCATCCACCAGCCCCCGGCAAAGTCGTGCGGCCAAGCCGGAAAGCAGATTGCCATATACAGAATCGTTAACAGCGCAAGAGACCGGCGATCCCGCTCGGCCACAAACTTTGCCGCCATGACCGTCACCGGTAGAAGGAGCAGCGTGAAATGATAGGAAGCGGGCAGCGTAGAGATCGCCAGGAGGCTAATCACGAAACTGGACCACTCTAGTTGGAGTTGACGCGGCTCGCGATTGCCCGGCCTGGCCAGCAGAATGGCAGGCGCAAAGATCACTAGCTGGAGAAGTGGATGCAGAACGGCGACCAAAGCTGGCGCGTGAATGATTGGGTGCGGGTTCCACTCCGGCTCGAAAATCAACATTCCGTGCAGCAGCGAGGAGAGGGAGTTCGAGACTAGGCTATAAGGATCCAGAGCTTCGCCGTGCAAAGCCCATCCTAGTATCTGCGAGAGATATATGCGGTGCAATGCCGTGCCAAACGTCGCGATGGACACGATGACCGTCCCCAGTGCTCCGGCGACCAATCCTGTCGCGGCGCGCAGATCTCTCTTTCGCATGAAGTAGAAAACAAAACAAATGGGGAAGATCTTTAACCCACAAGCTGCTCCCATCATCACGCCCGCCAGAAAAGGCTTTGCTCGCGCATATAGCCAGAGTGCCACCGTCACAACTAGCAGTAGCAAAATATAAAACTGGCCATTCTCCAGATTTCGATGCGCAGGATAGTTCAATACTGCCAGTAAGCCAATCCGGCGCCATCCCAGACCGGTGAGCGACTGTAAAGTAACCGTGATCCATCCCAGCAAAAGAAGATTGGTGACAATCCAGATCCGCTTGGCGGCGAGGGGGGGCCAGTAGGTGAGAGGCAGAACTACGATGCCCGAAAAAGGAGTGTCGGGAACAAAGCCGACGACTGGCTGGTCACTCCTGGTAATTCCGAGCCGGTCTTTCTGCCGCTGGAACCAGATCCACTCATAGAGACGGCTGGTGTCATACCCTTCCCGCACCAGATGCGCGGTGATGTAGTAGTTTGGAAAATCGGTATTTAATCGCTCCCACGCGCGAGGCAGAGTACGCACGCCAAAGTACGCGATTGCGGCCAGCAAAACAAGCCATTCGAGCGCCATGACCAGATGGCCTGCACCGATAGGATGGACAGCCTGCGCCGGGCCGGCCACGGCCTCCCGTTGTGTCGATGCGGATACCACAGGCATGGTTCAAGCTACTTCGACGGCGCTGCGGATGCTCGAGGCGCGAGCTGATGATTCAAGGCCGGCACTCGCGTAAGTTCTACGAATACGCCGATCGGCTGCTGCGGGACGAAGTGGCGCTGTCGCGATTGCGAGAGAAAGACGCTGCGGCGCCCGCGATGTTGGGCGAGCTGCAGCTTCGGATCCAGAACGCGCGCGCAGGCATGACTTCTGCGCTGGCGGAGGTGGAAGCATGACGTTGCACTCCGCCATTGTGGGACATCACGCAGGACTGGCGTTCGACAGCATTGCCGAGCAATATGACGACATCTTCACGCGATCGCTGGTTGGGCGAGCCCAGCGGGATGCCGTTTGGGAAGTTCTACGTCAGACCTTTCAGCGCGGCGATCGCATTCTCGAGTTGAATTGCGGCACTGGTGAGGATGCGCTGTTCCTGGCGGGACTCGGATTGTCGGTGCTGGCGTGCGATGCGTCGGAGAAGATGATCTCCTTTGCGTGCCGGCGTCAGGCCCGAGAAGCGCCGCAGTCGGCAGTGCAATTCCAGGTACTGTCTACGGAGCAGCTCGCAGAGCTGACGACGTTCGCCCCATTCGACGGCGCCTTCTCCAATTTTTCCGGCCTCAACTGTGTTGCTGACCTGGGAAGCACGGCGCGGCAATTATCGCTTCTGGTCAAACCCGGTGGCCGTGCCCTGTTATGTCTCTCCAGCCGTGTATGCCTATGGGAGACAATGTGGTACCTGGCGCAACGAGATCCGAAGCGCGCATTCCAGCGTTGGAAGGGCCAGACTATAGCGGCTCTGGGAGATGTACCTGTGGAAGTGCGATATCCCACAGTGAGGGACCTGCGGAATCTGTTTTCTCCTTTCTTTGCGTTGCGCGGTTGGAAGGGCATCGGAGTCGCCGTTCCGCCTTCCTACCTGGAACACGTGGCGAAGGATCATGAAGTGGGTCTGCATCGCTTGCAGAGGCTTGACCGCGTCCTGCTGTCTCTGGAAAGGACGCAGGCATGAGCACAGCCGCAAATCTCCGAATCCCGATGTCGCCTGCGAGGGAAGCCGCCGGCTGGGAACTGCCTATCGTATGCCCACGTTGTAAGACTTCCATGGGACGAGTTCGGGAACAGGCGTCAGTTCCGGAGCCGCTCCTGTTATGCCGCACCTGCTCGTTCCAGCTTCGCCGGCAGGCGGGAATCTGGTGTGCTCTGTTGGCTGAAAGAGCCGCTCACTTTCAGCGCTTTATGCGGGAGTACCAGATGGTGCGGACTGCCGAGGGCCGAGGAAGCGATAGCGATGACTACTACCTCGCGCTTCCCTATCGCGATCTGTCCGGTCACAACCAGTCGCAGTGGACTATCCGGGCGCGAACGTTTGAGTATTTCGAGCGCCGGATTCTGCCGCCGCTGGAGGCTTCCCAGGCATGTCCGTTGACCATTCTCGATCTGGGAGCGGGCAACGGGTGGATGAGCTATCGCCTCGCTCTGCGCGGGCACAGGCCTTGCGCCGTCGATTTGCTCACCAACGATTCGGATGGCCTGGCAGCCGCGGATCACTATCGAGAGCAGTTGCCGGATTTGTTCCCGCGCTTTCAAGCGGAGCTGGATTGCCTGCCGTTTGAAGACAGCCGGTTCGATCTGGCCGTGTTCAATGCTTCGTTTCATTACTCCGAAGACTATGTGCAAACGCTGGGCGAAGCGATTCGCTGTGTGCGGCCGGGAGGATCGATCGTCATCGCCGACACCGCATGGTATCGCCGGGAGGAAAGCGGGCAGCAGATGATCGCCGAGCGGCAGAATGCGTTCACGCACCGGCACGGGTTGCCCTCCAATGCGATCAAGAGCCAGGAATACCTGACGGATCAGAGGTTGGCGAGCCTTGCAAGCGCTTGTGGAATCCGCTGGGACGTGTACTCGCCTTCCTACGGACTGCGCTGGGCCATGCGGCCGTGGATTGCAAAGTTGAAGGGCAAACGCGAACCCTCGCGCTTCCGGATTCATGTTGCCGAGGTAGCAAAGTGATCGTCCTGTTCAACCCCCGGGCCACGCGGCCTCGCAACTGCCGGCTGCCCCTGTCGGTCCTCGCACTGTCTGCGGTTTTAGAGGGGCGCGAAGACTACGCCATCGTGGATGGCAACATCGAAAGCGATCCGGCCGCCGCCATTCTTCGCCTCATTGATCAGCACAAAGTGGAAATGATGGGCGTGACCTGCATGCCCGGTCCGCAGATGGCCGCGGCCATGGAGGCCAGCCGCGAAATCCGCCGTCAGCGTCCGCAGGTTCCCATTGTGTGGGGCGGCTACTTCCCTTCTACCTATCCCGATGCGGCATTGAACGCCAAGTATGTTGACTATGTCGTGCGCGGGCAGGGCGAAGACACGTTGTTGGAATTGACCGACGCCTTTCGAGGCAAGCGCGATGTGGAATCCATACTTGGAATTTCCTATAAGGGTGTATTTGGCCTCCATCGCCATAATTCCGAGCGCCCGATGAAAGGCCCGGACGCGTTTCCCTGGTCGCCTTTCCATCGTGTGCCGGTGGAGAAGTATCTGCGGCCGTCGTTCTTCGGCAAACGCACCGCCGTGCATCACGCCAGCATCGGCTGCCCCTTTCGCTGCAGTTTTTGCGGAGTGCATGCCACCTATGGCACTCGCGAGCGGTTCGAAAGTCCGGAGCGCACGGCGGCAATTCTGGGTCATCTTGCCACCAACTACGGCGCCGACTCGGTCCAGTTCTACGACATGAACTTCTTCCTGCGCGAAGACCACGCGCGCGATTTAGCCGAACGACTCGCACCGCTGGGCCTCCGCTGGTGGTGCGAGGCGCGCGTGGACGTGATGTCGAAGTATTCGGACGCGACTCTGACCGCGCTGCGGCGCGCCGGCTGCACCATGATCTTTTTCGGAGCGGAGTCGGGCTCGAACTGGGCGCTTCAGGAGATGAAGAAGGGCATTACGACCGAGCAGACGCTGCAAGTCGCAGGGCGAATGCGCAATTTCGGCATCATCCCGGAGTTTTCCTTCGTGGTCGGCAACCCCTCTGATCCCGAGCGCGATACACAAGAGACGCTGCAATTCATACGCCAGATCAAGCGACTGGACCGTAACGCTGAGATCATCATCTATCACTACACGCCTGTCCCACAGCGTGGGACCATGTACGGTGAGATCGACGGCCAGATCACCTTTCCGACCACGCCGGAAGAATGGGCCACCAAGCGCTGGATGGACTTCACGCTGCGCATCGATCCTAATACACCGTGGCTGAAGCGGAAGACCAAGCGGCTGATCGACGACTTCGAGGTTGTAGTTAGCTCACGCTGGCCTACGGTGCAGGACATTCGCGCCCCCAAGTGGAGCCGCGCGCTGCTCAAGACGCTGAGCGCCTGGCGCTATTCGTCGCAAGTCTACGGACATCCGAAAGAGCTGCGATGGGCGCACCGTTTCATCGACCTTCGCAAGCCAAAACAAGAGAGTTTGTAAACGCCGTATGACTTCGACCGCGAACATCCCGGAGCTGCCGCAGACGGAATCTCCCCGGGCCAAGTTCGCACGGTGGTCGAGGGTCTATGACGAGACGCCCAATCCGATGCTTGCCCTGGAGGAACGATTCCTCTCGCTGCTGCTTTCCGGGATTTCTGGACTGAACATCGTCGACATTGGTTGTGGAACCGGGCGCTGGCTCGAGCGATTTACTGCGGACAGATCCTGCAAGCTGACCGGCCTCGACTCATCTCCCGAGATGCTGGCCCGCGCGGGCGGAAAGCTGGGATCGAGAGCGAAACTGCTCCTTGGCGATGCTGCGTCACTTCCGGTGGGGGACGCATCGGCAGATGTTCTGCTCGCCTCTTTCGTCGCCAGTTATGCGAGCGACCTCGACCGCTTCGCCGCCGAGATTCGCCGTGTCGCCCGGCCAAGCGCTCGGGTATACATCTCCGATCTGCATCCTGCGACGGCTGCCGCTTGTGGCTGGAGACGCGCTTTTCATGCGGACGACCGGCGAGTGGAGTTGGCCGTCTACAACTACTCGCTGCAACAGATTGTGGGTTGCTTCGAGAGCGCCGGATTCGCCGTGACCGCATTGCTGGAACCAGCATTCGGTCCGCAGGAGCAGCAGATACTGCGCACCGCAGGAAAGCTGGAAGCCCTGAACGCGGCCGCTGGTCTGCCCGCTATTTACATTCTGCAGCTTGCAGTCGCAGGACATCGGAAGAGCTTCGTTTCGCTCTCGCGCGGGAAGGCGCTGGACATTTCTCTGCTGGGAGCGCGTGTCTCGCTTGGCACCGACGAAAGCATTTACGCGAGCCTCGAAATCGAAGGCGGGAGGGTCGCGTCGATCAAAAGCTCGAATCATTCTCGAACAAACGGCAATTCCGAAAGCCGGCCGTCGATCGATCTCGACGGGTATCTTCTTCTCCCCGGCCTGATCAACGCGCATGACCACCTCGAATTCGGCCTGTATCCCAACCTTGGCTATGGCGGCTACTCCAATTGCAAGGAATGGGCGGTGGACATTCAGCAGCACGAGGCTGAGACGATCGCACTGCACCAGCGCGTGCCGAAAGCCGTGCGCCTGTGGTGGGGCGGCATACGGAATCTACTGTCCGGCGTGACAACAGTGTGCCACCACAATCCGTTGCAGCCCGATTTGCTGAGCGAAGATTTCCCAGTGCGCGTGTTGAAGAACTTTGGCTGGGCACACTCGCTCGCGATGGACAAGGATCTGGTGGCGAAGTTCAGGTCCCCGCCGCAAGATTTGCCGTTCGTCGTGCACGCCGCTGAAGGCATCGACACCAGCTGCGCGGAAGAGATCTTTGACTTGGACAGCCTGGGCGTTCTTGACGATCGCACTGTTCTGGTCCACGGGCTCGCTCTAACCGCGAAGGGAATCGAGTTGCTGAATTGCCGCGGCGCGGCGCTGGCCTGGTGCCCGACCTCGAATCGCTTTCTGTTTGGACGGACTCACAATCGAGAGACGCTCTCATCCATTCAGCACGTCCTGATTGGCAGCGACTCGCCACTGACCGCCGCGGGAGATCTGCTGGATGAGGTGCGCTTTGCCCACAGGGAGGTTGGCGTTCCCGCCAGGGAACTCTACCGGATGCTATTGATCAGCCCAGCTTCGGCGTTCCGCCTCGATGAGGGACACGGCGCAATTCGGCCGCGCGCCGTCGCCGACATGATTGCGGTACGAGACAACGGCGCTAGTCCTGCCGAGACTGTAGCCAAAATGCAACACGAAAATGTGGAACTGGTGATCGTCGGCGGACGAATCCAGCTGGCTTCGGAAGCGCTCTTCAGAAAGCTGCCTCCGGAACTCAGGTCCGGTCTGGAGCCTCTCGGGTTGCAGGATCGGCTGCTATGGATCAGGGCGCCGCTCACGCGACTGTTTGCCGAGGCGGAGAAGGTGCTGGGGTGTGACATCAGGATTGGTAACAAACAGGTGCGGCATGTTTACCCAATGTGAATCCGGAACAGCGACGTTGGCGGACGGCGCAAATGGCCGGGTCGCCGAGCTGCCGATACTGGTGCTCAATGCGCACAGTCGTTGTAACTGCCGCTGCGTCATGTGCGACATCTGGAAGCGCGAAGACGGTACGGAGATTACAGTCGCCGACCTCGAACGGCACCGCAGTTCGTTGCGCCGCCTGTCGGTGGAGTGGGTCGTCATCTCCGGCGGCGAACCTCTGATGCACGGCGATTTGGCAGGCTTATGCAATTTTCTGCGCGAACTCGATGTTCATCTCACACTTCTCACGACCGGCCTGTTGCTGGAGCGGCGGGCGGCGGAAGTTGCCAGCCTGTTCGACGACGTCATCGTTTCGCTCGATGGACCTGCGGAGGTTCACGACGCGATCCGGCGCGTCAAAGGGAGCTTTCAGTCGATTCAATCAGGGGTAGCTGCTTTGCATGCGCTACGACCGGCCATGCGCATCAGGGGCCGGACAACCGTGCAGAAAGCTAACCACCATCTCTTGCAGAACACAGTTGGCAGTGCCATGGCGCTTGGCCTCGACGGCATTTCCTTTCTTGCGGTGGACGTCACCTCCGAGGCCTTCAATCGGCCACTGCTTTGGCCGGAAGAGAAGCAACATGTCGTGACTTTGTCGGCCGAAGAGACCAGCGTTCTGGAGCAGGAGATCGAAGAGGTGATAGTTCACTACGAGGAAGAAATTCGCTCCGGCTACGTTGCGGAGTGCCCCGCCAAACTGCGGAAGATCGCCGCGCAGTTCCGAGCATATCTCGGTCAGGTACAGCACGAATCGCCAAGGTGTAACGCTCCCTGGGTTTCCGCTGTGATCGAAGCCGATGGCGCTGTACGTCCCTGCTTCTTTCAGCCCGCCATCGGGAACATTCGTAAGTCGAGCCTGGAAGAGATTATCAATGGCGAGGCTGCGCGATCCTTCAGACACAACCTGGACGTTGCGAAAGATCCCATCTGCCAACGATGCGTGTGTTCGCTGAACCACCCGGTGCGAAACGGTCTACCGTCATGAAGCTGGCGGTGATTGGTTGCGGATATGTCGGTCTGGTCACGGCGGCCTGCTTTGCCGAGCTGGGACACGAAGTTTACGCGGCGGAAAGGGACCGGGCCAGGCTGTCGCTTCTGAAACAAGGATTGTCGCCAATCTATGAACAGCACCTTCCCGAGCTTCTCCGGAAACATTGTGGCCACAAGCTGAAGTTTTGTGGCTCGGCGGCCGAGGCAATTCGAGACGTGACCATCGCCTTCATATGCGTGGCAACTCCCTGCGCGAGGAACGGTGAAACTGATCTTTCCGGTATAGACGAAGTGGTAGCCGAGATCTCGCGCTCCATGCGTCCACATCTCTTGGTTGTGCAGAAGAGCACCGTGCCGGTGCGTACCTGCGAGGCTATACGGGAAGCGATGGCGCAGAATGGAGTTCCGCCGCACAGCTTCAGCGTCGCGTCGAATCCCGAGTTTCTGCGGGAGGGCACCGCAGTCCAGGATTTTCTCTATCCCAGCCGCATCGTGCTCGGGGCTGAGGGTGAGAGCAGCCTGCAGAAGCTGGAGCGTCTTTATCTTCCACTGACCAGTGGGAAATACTACCAGCGCGCCGATTGCGTCCCAGGCGTTTCGGCTGGCCCCGTCCGGATCATTATGACCACCAGCAAGAACGCCGAACTGATCAAGCATGCGTCGAACGCATTTCTGGCTACGAAGATCTCTTTCATCAACGAGGTCGCAAATATCGCCGAACTGACAGGCGCCGACATACACGAGATCAGGGCGGGCTTGGGAGCCGATCCTCGCATCGGGCAAGAGTTCCTTGCGGCCGGGATCGGTTTTGGCGGATCGTGCTTTCCCAAGGATCTGCGGGCTTTCCGCGCCCTTGCTGAGCGGGCAGGTCACAGCTTCGATCTGCTTTCCGAAGTCATGCGGATCAATGTCCAGCAGCGCACCCGATTCCAGAACAAGATTCAAACAGTTTTGGGTCCGCTTCGTGGCCGTCGTGTGGCCGTGCTCGGACTATCCTTCAAGGCAGGGACGGATGACATTCGTGAGTCGCCGGCGATTGCGATTGTGAGCTATTTGCTGCACCAAGGTATGGAAGTAGTGGCATTCGATCCTGCCGCAATGCCGCGGACAAAACAGCAGTTTCCAGAGGGAACACTACATTTTGCCGATGGCTCCTACGAAGCGATGACAGGGGCCGACGCCCTGCTGATCCTGACGGAATGGCCCGAGTTCGCCCATCTGGATCTCAGGCGCGTATGCAAGCTCCTTCGGTCGCCACTGGTGATCGATGGCCGCAATCTCTATTCCTTTGGGGCGATGAAAAGTGCTGGCCTTCGCTATCTGTGCGTCGGGTGCCCCTCTGACTTGCCAGTCAAAGAATACGAAGACGAACAATCTTCAACTACACACGTAGTTTGCGGTGATCGACGCCCTGGCTGAAGGTGTTTCCCCGGAAGCCTGTGGATAACAAAGACCAAGGGGCTATTGGCACCGTTCGTACCAATGCCTGCATAAAGCACCACAACGCGAGTTCATAATGGACAAGATACTGCTCATTGATGACGACGTAGTGGTACAGCGTCTGCTGCGAAAGACTTTTGCCGCCTCAGGATTTGACGTTACCGCAGCCACCGACGCAGCATCCGCTTTGCAAACTTTTCACGCTGAAACGCCCAGTGTCGTGATCCTGGAACCACGCATTCCAGGCAAGACGGGGCCGGATCTGTGCCGTGAAATCAGAGGCCGATCTGCAAGCGTGCCTATCCTGGTTTTGAGTAAGGCCAAGGACGAGGTCGACAAAGTTCTGTTGCTGGAATTGGGAGCCGACGACTATGTTACGAAACCCTTTAGCCCGCGGGAATTGGTCGCCCGGGTGCGAGCCGCCATACGAAGATTGAACCGGGATGTCTCGACCACAAACACCTTCAATTTCGGCGACGTTGACGTAAACTTTCTGAGTATGCAGGTGTCCCGCTGCGGTGTTCCGGTACAGCTAACCCCACAGGAATTCAAAATGCTGCGGTTTTTTGTCAGCAACCAAGATCGGGTAATACCGGATACTGAGTTATTACACGAAGTCTGGAACAATCGAATCTATCCGGCGACGCGCACCATTGCAACCCATATTCTTCGGCTCCGGCAAAAGCTGGAAAAAGATCCGGCCAGCCCTGTACATTTCCGCACCGTCCACGGAGCGGGCTACAAATTCAGCAGATAACGTACTGGCTGATTCCTCACTCACTCTCGCTACTTCGCCAAGCTAAAGTCCGCCTTGCTGCTCCCGGACACATCCACCATCTTTGTGACTGGCTTAGATCCTTCATGCCAGGCGACCACGTTATATTTGCCGTCGGGGACGTTGTCGATCTTGTAGTTACCGGCAGAATCGGAGCGGGCGAAGTAAGGCGTGGGACTGACGACGATAAATCCGGACATTTCCGCGTGAACGTTACAAAGCAGAGACACTACGCCGGGATGGTCGAACTTAAAGGAACGCTTATCGCCTTTCGGCCAGGTACCCATATTGTGCGACTCCTTCTTGTTGCCGCCGATCGAGGGCCAAAAAACATTGTGTTGCACAGCATCATCGTTTTGAAAATCAACCGTCGTTCCTTCTTGAATGACCAGAAGATGGGGCACGAACGCCAAGCCCTTCTGCCCCATAAGCGCAGGCTGGGACGGCGCCGGAAAGCTTTTCCCCGCAATAGTATCAACGTAAACTACTGAGTTGCCCGGTGATATCTTGCCTTCAATCGTACCTGCGATAGCAGTGGCTGCAAACGCCGTGATCGCGAGTATCGTCAATGCAGGAATGCGCATGGAGAATCTCCTCTTCATGAAAGGTTGACGTTCGGCAATGGCTAGTAGGCGAAGTCGAGGCCGACCACAGCCGTGTTGGTATGGAACGGGTTGAATGCCATGGGTAGGCCAGTCACAGGATTCTTGGCAACTATCACCGATTGTGACGGCCGGAATTGATACTCAAAGGTTGCCTTTATGTTGGCATGAATGAGGAACTCTACGGCCGGGGTGAATCGATTACGTGTCGCGCTGAACGGCGCATTGAACGGAGCGCCGGTGAAGGACGGATTGGTGGCTAAACTATTAATCTTGTCAGAAGTAGAATTCACCCCATCATACCGCATCATCACCATCATCCAGGGATAAGCAAGCCACTCGACATCTGCGAAACCCCCGCTGAAGGTCGCCGGGGTACCCTGAATGAATCCGACAGGCGCAACTTGCCCCAGGCTTTGCAGGGGAATAAGTGCTCCATTCGCATCCACCGGGAGCAAATTTAGGTCATGACCAAGCATATACAGTGCGTTGAATTGCAGGCAGCATCGATAGTTAAAGGTAAGGTTTCCACCTACCCGATAAAATGGCTCTCGTGCGGTGATGACGGCCGCAGTTCCGTCAGGTACGGCGCCAACCAGGCGTTGCACTGAACGTCCGTAAAAGTAATAAGTGCCAAGGTTGAGGTAAGTATGGTCGCGTGGACCGCTAGGTCCTGCCGCTTGGATTGCGCTACGGCTCTCCTTATCTCTTTCCAGATTAAAGCGGTATTGAAAACTTGCGTAGATGTCTTTGAAGTTGGCAGTGGACTGCACGCCCAGCCCGCCTTGGTTGCTGCCCAATGCAGTTGGAACATATGGACTGAAGCCTACATCGCCCCCGGTATCCTGGTCTATGAAGGCAATAGAATAGTTGTAACCCCCGGTATGGAGGCCGCCGCTTAGCTCCACTCCGCGACCAGTTTCGGCGAGCACATAATTGTTGTTCACAAACTGTTGGGGAAATAGTGCATTGATCGCGCCAACATTTGACTGGAGATAAATGTCATAAGCGCTTGTCCAAATGCTGCGAGCCTGGGTAAAAGGCAGCTCAAGTTCAAATTGGCCCGCGCGAAGATTAAGCGCATGGCTGGGAAGTTTCAGGAACCTTCCTATGTCGACGAACTTCAGATAGCTATCGCCCAGACCCCCGTTTGAGTTAGCTCCCGAGACACTGATGTCGTCATCTACCCAAAATGCTATGTCGCTGCCGAAGTTACCGGCGGTAAACAGGCTAAGAAGGCCCGTCTCAAAATCTGTCCGGGGGACAAGCGGCGGCAGGTTACCCGGAGAGACCAAGGCGTCAAAGTTACTGCTGCTGCTGCCGGTATATTGGAAATAGCTCGTCACCCGAAATCCGATCGGAGGTATGCCCGGAATCGTGCCGGGCCAAATAGCTTTCGGCCACAACTCCTTATTGGCTGGCGCCCCAAGCATGACAGGCGGGATCTTTAACATCGACTCATCCTCTTTGGGGAACTTGAAGCCTGCATCTTTGAACGCCTTGCCAAAATCGTTCAACTTAGGAAAATCCAAGTGACAGGTGCTGCAACTGGTGCCATACATTCGCGCGAACGCCGGAATGGCATGGCTGGCGGTGGGAGCTAGCGCGACGAACATCGCCGCAAGAAAAGAGATCAATCTATTAGATTGCCCGTACAGTCGACCCTGCATCGCCGTTTTCCCTCTACTAACTCAGCGTAAGACCGTCGTTTGTCCGCCAATGAGGTCAGAATTATTCCCATGGTACATAGCAAGCCCGATACGATGTGCCGCTAAAGTGTGTGGCGGCGCTGCCTTTTCCTTCCATCCAGGCAACGAGAAAATGCGACCTGTGCGTGTCCCCAACAAGAGCGAGTGTATGGAAGTCATTGTTGATGATTTGTCATGGTTTGGTAAGTGATGTGTCAAGGATTGGTGAACAATCGACAGTGAGCCGCAACATACCTGGCGGCCGTCCGCATTGAGAACACGGCATCGCTTGCGACTTAGCTCGGGGCGCCTCGGGCGAAGGTGAGTGATTTGGCGCTCAGCGTGGCGCCGTCCGGTGGTGGCGAGCTTTCGGCCAGTGCCGGAGATCATGGTCCGAGTCGGAGGATCACGGCAATCGCTGGTATGAAAAGGCAGCCGACGCCGGGGAATGCCAGGGCGATGAAGAACCTCGGTGCTACGTACTACGTGGTTCAGAGAGTTCCGCGGGGGTCGCCGGCAAAGAATGTCTGCCAGCTTTCGTTGCTCAATATCACGACTCTGTCGGCGTCTTGCCGGGCATCGTCCTCGATGAAGTCCCGGCCAAGGACGGGTTGAACGCCGAGCGGCCGAAAGAGGTTCGGCGAAGCGATCGCTGCTCCGACGATGTGATGGTTATCTCCGTTGGCAGAGACGCTCACTCCCCGTTGACCAAAGATCGCCGCGTCTTCGAGTGTCGCCGTGTTTTTCTTCAGGCGAAGGAAATGCCGGTAATTGTCGGGACTTGAAAGCCGCTCGCTGCGCGCCGCATCTTCGACAGCCTCGCGCATCACGACGAGGCGTTCCGGGTCGCGAAAGGCGAACGGCTTTAGCAAAACTACATTGACCACGCTGAAGACCGATGTGGCTGCGGCGATGCCCAGCGCTAGGGTAAGGATGGCGGTGAGCGCGAAGCCGGGCGACTTGCGTAGTTGGCGAACAGCATAGCGGATGTCGCGAGCGGCCGGTTCGAGCCACGGCAGGCCACGCTGCAGGCGGTAGGTCTCGCGGATCTGCGAAAAGCCCCCAAACACGAGTAGAGCAGCGGCGCGTGCCTGCGGCTCACTCATCCCGCGCTCGTCCGTGGAAGCTTTCCACGCTGAGGATGCGCACCATCCGCCCGCTGGCCAGCCCATCGAGGATGAAGTCCATCGCCCATTCCTGGTTGGCCTGCTGCAGCCGCGGTTCTGCCGGCATGGATCGCACCAGCCGCTTACGCCG